>JALYRR010000017.1:16286-27549 GCA_030855265.1 Bacteroidota bacterium
TAGCAGACTGCATGGAAATAGTAGATTCACTGGAGGTAACAGAATGATTAACTATTTCCTGACCAGCAATGTTTCTGACTGAAACAATCCCTTCAACAGGAACTTTCGCATCCAGTTTTACAAGAATATTTTTATCAGTTGAGTAGATCTGAACAAGATTATTTAGTGCAGATTCTGAAATTCCGAGAAGTGACCCAGTAACTGATGCTCCGTTTATAGTTCCGTTATAAGCATAGTCAATCAAAGTAAAACTTTTTGCATCAGCAGGAACGTTTATTCTTGCCCATCCGTAATATACATCACCTTCAACATCAAAACGTAAGCAAAGGAATTTTCCTGTTGTTCCGATGAAATTTCCGAAGCTGTATCCTGCAGCGGGAACTTTTACTGCCAAAGCAGCTGCTAAGGGAGGAAACTGGGTTGCAATAGCCGATGAATCGATCCAGTTACCTGAAGCGTCAACCGAATAACCTGCACTGGCTGCAATTGCAGATCCACCTGCAGCAGTATCAACTGCATTGGTAATAAATTTAGGATTCACACCCACAGCGTCATAGCTGAAATAACCGCCATATGTTCCTGAGCGTTGTTCAAGATCGAAATCTGTAATCCCGTCGTTATTAAGGTCCAGGGCATAAATGGTATTCAGGTTAATGGTAGTATCCGGATTTACATCAGTATACACCACCTGGCCATTTGCAGAAGTTACAGCAATCAACGAACCTGCAAGTGCAGAGTATGATTTTATTCTGTTGTTGAGGGTAGAAGTTTTGTCTTTCATGGATTGTTTTTTTTGTAGTTCAAATATATAAAAAAATAACATTCAAATTAAAACCAAAAAAACCACCTTTTTAGGGGTGGTTTCCATGATATTATTAGATGATTTTATTTAATGATTACTTTTTTGCTGAACTTCCGGTCTGACTGGCTTACAGTTACAAAATAGATCCCTGTAACAGCCGTTTCCATGTTGATAATGGTAACCTGATCAGAAACAGAAGCAGTTGAAACAACCTGTCCAAGAACATTAGAAACAGTAATGATCCCTGTTGCTTCTTCATTGTTCATATTCACATGAATGTTCTTGTGAGCACTATAAACCAACACATTCGCCTCCAGGGAATTTTCCCCTACAGAAAGGACAGGCATTGCACCGGCAAGAATATAAGTATCTGGCATTGACTGGTAGGCATAATCTTTTAAGATGAGTGAATCGCTGTTGATGCTCACTGTGGCGCGTGCCCAGCCGTAATGCGTGTTTGCACCGAGCTTAAACCTGAACCCAAAGTAATTATTGGTTGCTCCAACCCAATTTCCGAAGTTGTAAGAGGTGGAAGCAGGGTAAACTCTTGCAGCGAACTGAGCTGTATCAGTTGCCCATGTATTTCCAGGTCCGATTGTATCATTTAAAACATGCGCGGCATTTAAAGGATAAGCTGGCGCTGCACCGATCGTCCCATTCTGAGAAACCGCATTGATTGCATTTTGAGGAACATTGCTGATCACTTCATTGTATGCATAAGAGGACGTTGTCACTCCTGAAGCCATACCGATTGTGAAGTCAATGATCCCGCCATTATCAAGATCGATCTGCACACCCATTCCGGAAGTGCTTACAATAACATCAGGTGCAACATCAGTGTAGATAATCTGAGCATTTACCGTTCCGGTTGCGGCAAGCGTGCCTGCTAAAGCCGAATAGGATTTTAATTTATTCTGTATAGATTTTTTCATGTTCAGGGTTTTAATTTATCCGATTACAAAAATAACTTATTACTTCAGATTTCCAAGAGAAGCTATTTCTCAGATTTATTTCTGTACAGCGTTGGATCAATTGGTCGGATCATTTCATCAAGATTCAGATCTGTATCAAGAAAAGAAGCAATGTTTTCCGCTGTTTCTTCCGGATGTGAGATTGCATCTTTGTAAGAAACATACAAAACATCAAATTGAGGATGTGCTTTTAACCAGGATTTAGTCTTCTGAAGTTGTTTCGTAAATGTGTCTGCAAGTGCGGTTGGATAAACTTTCTTTTCCACCTCTGATTTTTTACCAAGCATGATTTGCTGCGAACGGATCACTTCTTCCATCTCTCTTTCCATAAAGATCACCTTATAAGAATAGTCATTGGGAAGAAATTGAAGTAGCTGCGCGATCACTTTTACAACTTTCGACTGCGCTTCTCCTACCCATGAATTATCTTTGGCAAGTGCTTTTACTTTTTCATATTCAAGATATCCTTTTGGATTATTGCTGTCGCTTTCCCGCAAATGATCAGTGAGGATTTCCAACTCTCCCGCTTTTAACATCTGCATCATCATGGAAGTACCTGAGCGTGGCATCCCGGAAACAACAGTGATGGTTCCTTTTATATTCTTTTTTATGAATTCTTCGTGGATCTTTGCATCATCGGGTTGGTTAAGATGATTTGAATAAATCTTTACCAGGTAACTATGTGCACGGCTGTTACCGGGCTGCATCGCAATCACAATTCTAAATGCTTCAGCCGCTTTGTCAAACATTTCACTTCGGAAAAAAGCTTCGCCAAGAAAATAATGCGCAGATGGATTTTTAAATAACAAGGAAACGGACGTGAGTAAATGATCCAATGCATCTTCAATTTTATCAAGCCTCAGTTTTGCAATGCCCATTCCCATGTGGGCTGCCGCATTTTCATGATCGATTCCCAATGCCGCTTCGAAAGCATTTTCTGCTTCTTTCCATTCTTTTAATTTCAGAAAAACTTCTCCGATCTTTATATGAATATCCGGCATATGCGAAATCACTTCAAGTGCTCTTCTGAAATAAGGCAATGCTTTTCTCGGACGATTTTGTGAAATGATCAGGATTCCTTCCAAAAGATCCAGATGCGGAAGCTCTTTTTTATCTAAGGTTTTCAGATGCTGAATTACGCCTTCACAGACATCAAATTTTTTCAGGCTCTGTAAACACTCTGCGTATTTAAGTCCGTAACGTGCGGCCTGTGGACTGCTCAGGTATAACTCCTCAAGGATGGGTTCAGCAATTTGCGGTTCACCTTTAAATAGATGGATGCGGGCCAGGTTGAATTTACTTTCTTTGACAGTTCGTTCTACATATTTTTCATTATCGCCTTCCGGCTTTTCAATGTATCCGAGATCGATCAATTGTCGCATCGCTTCCTGTGCGGCAAGTGGATCTTCTTTTATATCTTCGGGATGTTCACCGCTATCTCCAATTACTGATTCCCAGCTGTCGATGTATTCCGGTTTGATTTCTTCCTCAAAGGCCTGAACAAGTACTTTTCCATCCATGTCCTTTCCGGAAGGAAGTCCGAATAAGGTAAGTATCGTTGGTGTTACATCAAGCAACGTTGTTCCGTATATGCGTTCATCTTTTAGGATTCCGGGACCGGACATACAAAAAATTCCAAACTGACGATGCTCGAGTGCCGGAGCCATCGGCTCTGATGTCAGCCTTTTCGGACGAAGATGATCTGAATGAAAACCATGATCTGAAACGATGATGATCGTTGCATCTTCACCTGCGAGCTGAACATATCTTTCCAGCATCATATCATGAAAACGATAAATACTATTCACAACATCTTTGTAAAGCTCATACTTTTCATCAGGGATTCCCGGCTGCTGTGGCGGATGAAAACGCATGAAGCCGTGACTGATGTGATCAATGGTATCAAAATAAACTGCAGTAAGATCCCATGGTTCGTTCTCCATGAGCCAGGTTGCGGAAGCATGAACACTTGCACATTCAGCAAGATTTCTTGCGAGGATGGAAAGATTGGAATCGTTTGCCTGGTCGATCTTTGCAGCATTCGGAACAAATGGTAAAAGGTGTGCAGCAGTGATCTCTGCAGGGTGAACGCGGTATTCAGCAAGGATGTCGGTAAGTCTTTCAGGAAATACCGAAGATGGATGAACTTTCCAGTTTTCTCTTTTTTCCTCGGTTACCTTTTGGAAAAAATTGGAGACCATGGCTCCTTTGATTTGCTCTGGCGGATGACTCGGCCACCAGGATATTATATTTGATTTTATATTATTCTGGGAAAGTATGTTCCAAAAGGCTTTGCATTTCCGGCTCGTGGATGTGACAGGGCGGATCTCCAATTTATCGGGAACAGGTTCTACGAAATTCAGGATCCCGTGTTTGTCGCCGGTTTTCCCTGTGGCAATGGATGTCCACAAAATTGGGGATAAGGCTGGATCAAGTGTTGCAATATCTCCGATCACTCCTTTATTGATAAGCTTTTCCAGAGAAGGCATGAGTCCGGCATCCAGTAATGGATTGATCACTTTCCAGTCGGCTGCATCCCAACCCAGAACAAGAACTTTTTTTGCTAATCGCTTACCCATTTTTATCGCTGTTTTGCTCAGATGTTTTTTTGCCATCCCGTTTTTCTCTCCATGCTTTGATGCCCACCGCTCCTAGGGCAAGGAGGCCTAAAGAGCCCTGAGCTGGTATTTCAAATGGAACCGGGCTGGAACTTTGTTCGCCTTTATTTGTGTCGGATTCGCGTGTTTTCATCAGTTTTGCTTTGATCGTAAAAATATGTTTTTTTATTCAAACGGCTTGATTGTCGTGTTGATTATGGTTGGTTGCCCGTTTGGGCAAAAACACCCCATTTTCAACTATTTTAAATTATTTCCCTTAAAAACTTGACTGGTGTATGTTATCTGTCATAAATTCGTTAATAATAAATAAATGTTTAACCCATAAAACCTAAATTAAAATGAACAAAGCAGAATTAGTTGACGCAATTTCTTCAGAGACGAAATTATCAAAAGCAGATTCACAAAGAGCATTAGATGCATTTGTTACTGCAACAACAAAAGCACTTAAAAAAGGTGACAGAGTTGCTCTGGTTGGTTTTGGTTCTTTCTCTATCTCTAAGAGAGCTGCGAGAAACGGGCGTAACCCACAAACAGGTAAAGCGATCAAAATCGCTGCTAAGAAAGTTGCTAAATTTAAAGCAGGTGCTGAATTAGCAAAAACAGTTAACAAATAGTATTTGTCAACTCTTAAAAAAAAGTCCTCCGTTTATCGGAGGATTTTTTTTGTCTTTTATTTTCCTTTCACTTGCTTCGGGCCGCCTGGCATTTCGCTTCGGTCGTACTGTTCATCTTTAAAATCATATCGTCTTGGATTTAACATTTTCCTGATAATATAATTCCTGACGATACCGCCTGAATGTTACGTTTTTGATCTTAAGCTCGATAGCGGGAAAGAATCGCTTGCCGTATTAAAATTGAAGACAGAAAAGATTTTATTGATTGAAAATGCTGCGTTAATAAAACTGGCGATTCTTTAACCGCGATTGAAGTGAGCGCCAGCGGAGTTTCAAATCGCCTTTTAAGATCAAAAGGTTTTCCTGCCTGCCTGCCGGCAGGTTGTTATTTTTTGCCGCCAAAAAGTGAAAAAAGTGTCACTAGGCAGAGCCTAGCGCCTACTGCGAGCAGACGAGAACCGAGAAAGCAATGATCTTCATTATCGCATATTAAATTATTGTCTTTTGGTTGGGTGTATTCCCTATTAACACTATTTTAGCGACCTTAATGGGAAATTCACTAAAAAAAGCATTCATACTATTGGCATTTTTTGTTCTCTCTGGAGCCTGTGTTTCAGCGCAGAATGGCTCTGTAGCCGACAGTTTGATCCGTGTGCTTGCCACTTCTATTTCAGATACTCTGCGGGTGAATGTTCTGAATAATCTCGCCCGCGCCGTTGTAAGCTATCCCGACAGCAGTTTTATTTATGCCAACCAGGGGCTCACCCTTTCACGTAAGATCGGATACGCCAAAGGCACAGCCAAGGCATTGGGAAATATCGGTGAGGTTTATAATGCAAAGGGGAATTATAATCTGGCTCTTAAACATTTATATGATGCCTATCATACCTATGAAAAATTAGGAGAAAAGAAATCAATGAACAGCATTATGAATTCCATCGGGAATACTCATCTCGGGAATCGTGATTATCAAAGGGCACTCACAGCTTTTACCCGTTGTAAGGAAATTGCGACGGCCGAAGACGATAGTAAAGCACTGGCTCTATCTTATTTCGGTATTGGAAATATTTATAATGAAATGGGGAACCGCGACAGTGCAATGCCTTATCTTACTAAGTCGCTAAAAATGTTTTCCGAGGAAAAATTCACCTATGCAGAAGCCATGACGTTTACCCTGATGGGACAGATCGAAATGGAAGATAAAAATTTTGGCAGCTCACTTACTTACCTGAATAAAGCCATGGATCTGTTCAAACAACTGGAGCAGCTATACGGGATGGGTGTTACTTATCATTCTATTGGACAAACGTATTACAAAATGGGGGATAAAAAGAAAGCGCTGGAAAATTATCTATTGGCTTACGAAGCTCATTTAAAACGTAACGCCTATGATAATCTGAAAGAAACCTGCAGTTCCATTTCAATTGTTTACAAAGATCTCGGTGATTATAAAAATGCACTTACTTTCAATGAGAAATACAGGATCTACAATGATTCTGTTTTTAATGAACAAAGCAGAAAACAATTGCTTGAAGTGGAGACACAATACCAGACCGAGAAGAAAGAGAAAGAGATTCAGATAAAAAGTCTTGCTCTTGAAAAGTCCAATCAGGAAGTAAAAAACAGAACTACATTTTTATATGTTTTTATTGGTGTCTCCATTTTGTTTTTCATCATGGGATTTTTTGTTTACCGTGAATACCGTCAGAAAAAACGCGCAAACAAAGAGATCATCCTTCAGAAAAATATTATTGAAGAAAAAAATAAAAGCATCACCGATAGTATCCGTTATGCCCAGTATATCCAGGAATCGATACTCCCGGATGCAGATACAGCTTTCCAGCATCTGCGCGAGTCATTTATTTTTTACAGGCCCAAGGATATTGTCAGTGGAGATTTCTACTGGATCCATTCATCTGGTGATTTTGTTTATGTGGCGGCTGTTGATTGTACCGGACATGGGGTTCCGGGAGCGTTCATGAGTATGGTAGGTCACAATGGGTTGAACAATGCCATCAAACAACTTTCCGCTCCTGATACATCCTCCATCATGGCTTTCCTTCAGGAAGAAGTAACAGGATTGTTCCGCC
This sequence comes from Bacteroidota bacterium, assembly GCA_030855265.1. GTDB lineage: Bacteria > Bacteroidota > Bacteroidia > 2-12-FULL-35-15 > 2-12-FULL-35-15 > 2-12-FULL-35-15. Next base: position 23,382 of record JALYRR010000017.1, read on the forward strand.
ATAATTACAGCAGCGCAACAGTTCGTGATGGAATGGATGTTTCGCTTGTACGGATCGACAGAAAAAATATGCAACTCCAGTTTTCAGGGGCTTATAATCCTTTGTGCATTGTGAGGAACAAACAACTGATAGAATATAAGGGCGACAAGAAAGCAGTGAGTGCTCATCGCGATCAGGATGGTGGATTCAGTAAACATGATATTCCACTTGAAAAAGGAGATTCCGTTTATCTTTTCACTGATGGTTACGCCGATCAGTTTGGTGGTCCGAAAGGAAAAAAATTCAAATACAAGCTGTTTCAGCAACTCCTGATCGAGAACAGTGTTCGCCCGATGAACAACCAGGTAAAGGCAATTGAAGAAACCATGCTCGCCTGGCAGGGCGGACTTGAACAGATCGATGACATCCTCGTGATCGGTTTCCGGATTTAATTTCTGTATCTTTTTTTTACCCCTCCGTTATATTTTCAAATTCACCTAAAAACGGAGGTCCCATGAAAATCATTCACAGCATTTTATTTTGTCTGTTTTTTACACTGACAGGTTTTAATTCTCTTGCCCAGGAATCAAAATTTCCTGACGTCCTTACACCTCAGGAACATATTCCCAATCGAAAACCCGTTGGCTACTCAGCCCTGAGAGAAGCAGATATGATGTGGAGCAAGCGCGTGTGGAGAGTGATCGACCTTCGTGAAAAAATGAATCATCCATTGTATTATCCTGATCAGCCATTGAATGATCGTAAAAGTATGTTTGATGTGATCAAGGATGCAGCGAAAAAGGGAAAGATCACCGGTTTTTCAAATCCTCTCATTGATGATGAATTCCGGTATGAAATGACGATCACCGAATTCAATGAAATGCTGACTTCCTGGGATACATTGCAAATTCAGGATCCTCAGACATTGGAATATGTTCCTACAGCCGTGCCCGATAATATAACTACTGATAAGATCTGGAAATATTGGGTGAAAGAAGACTGGTACTTCGACAAACAACGCTCTGTTCTGGAAGTTAGGATTCTCGGTATTTGTCCGGTAATTGAAAAAGTTTCAGAAAGTGGAGAGCGACTCGGAGCCGACAAACCCTTGTTCTGGATTTACTTTCCGGAAGCACGTCCACTGTTTGCCACCTCAGAAGTTTTTATGCGAAAGAATGATGCCGAAAGAAGGACACTCGATGATATTTTCTGGAAAAGAATGTTCTCCAGCTACATCCGCAAAGAAAGTAATGTATACAATCGCGGCATCTATGATTATAAAACCGGAATGGATCAGCTGATTGAAGCAGAAAGAGTGAAAGAGGATATTTTTAAATTTGAACATGATCTGTTCCACTTTTAAATATATCCGCCACAGGCTTGCATCGGGGATTGTGCAGGCCTGTGGTTTTTATTTATGCATTCTCCTCCCAGATCATGGATAGGTGAACGATTGTGGCTACTGCCTTTTCCATATCTTGAACAGAAACCCATTCATGCTTCGAGTGAAACGCATGTTCTCCGGCAAAAATATTCGGGCAAGGCAATCCCATGTAAGAGAATCGGGATCCGTCTGTTCCCCCGCGTATGCTTGACAATACAGGTTCAACGCCCGCTCTGCGGATGGCCTCCATTGCATTGTTTACGATTTCAGGATTTTTATCAAGCACTTGTTTCATATTTCGGTACTGTTCCTTAACGATAAAATCGAAGCTTGAATTCGGATAATTCCGTATCACTTTTTCGGTTAATGATTTTAAAAAATCTTCCTGTGTTTTTAATGAAGCTTCATCAAATGCACGAATGATAAATTGCAGAACCGTTTCTTCAATTCCTCCTGAAATACTAACTGGATGAACAAATGGTTCCTTGTTCTCTGTTGATTCAGGACTCATTCTATCCTTTGGTAATGCCGCCACGATTTCAGAAGCGATCTTAATGGCGCTTTCCATTTTGTTTTTAGCAAAGCCCGGATGTGTGCTTACACCATGAATCTTTATTGTTACACCATCTGCGGAAAATGTTTCATTCTCTATATGTCCGAGTTCTTCTCCATCTATTGTGTAACCATAATCAGCGCCTAATTTTTTCATGTCGGCTTTATCTGCTCCTCTTCCAATTTCTTCATCCGGAGTGAAAAGGATTTTAATAGTTCCATGTTTCAGTCCGGGGTTTTTCATCAGATGATTTGCGGCATCCATTATCTCCGCAACTCCGGCTTTATTATCCGCACCAAGTAAGGTTGTGCCGTCGGTTGTAATTATGTCATTGCCAATCTGCTTCAGAAGAGAAGGATGTTCGCTTGTTTTAATGATCTGCGTTTTATCATTGATCAATGGAATGTCTTTTCCATCATAATTTTTAACGATATGTGGATTGACATTTTTTCCTGAACAGTCCGGCGAAGTATCCATGTGAGAACAAAAGCAGATCACCGGAACTTTTTTAGCAGTGTTGGATGGTATCGTGGCATAAATGTATCCATGTTCATCCATGTGCGCATCACTGATTCCCATTGCCAGTAATTCCTGTACGAGTAGTTTTCCAAGGTCTTTTTGTTTTTCAGTGGAAGGACAGGTCGGTGAGCTGGCATCACTTTGTGTATCAATTTTCACATAACTTAAGAAGCGTTCGGTAACTGTATGTTCTATTTTCATTGACTGGATTTAAGTATATCACGAATTAAAGTATTTTTGTCGAATATTCAAAGAACATGAAATACAAACGTCTGAATACGGAGGAACTGGAAGCATTAAAACCCGACTTCATTCATTTTCTGTCAGCGGCCCAGATCACCGGGCCTGATTGGGAAAAGTTGAAGCAGGAAGAGATCGGGAAAGCAGAGGAGCTCATCGATGTGTTCAGTGATATGGTGTATGATAAAGTTTTAAGGAAGATCTTTTACCTGGAATACAGAGATGCAAAATCCTTAAACATCTTTTTTTGCGGCCCGGAAAAAATGAAACTTGTAGGTTTAAGAGTGAAGGAACATTCTGCTTTGGACCTCACTTCTTCAGATGTTCTCGAGCAATGGAATAAAAACAATAATTCTTCAGTGAATGTTGTCCTCTCCGAAAAGACTTATGTAAAAGAGAGAGAAGAAGAAGTGTTCGACCTGCTTCAAAGCGGCTGCCTGATCACCGATCAGAAATTATTTGATTTGCTGGCGGGAATGGCCTGATCTGGGCTTTATTTATTTTTCTTCAGCTTTATTCATTATCCTTCATCGTTAAGTGAAGGTTTATGTGAAACTCTGTCCTCGAATCTTGTCAATAAGGACGGTTAAACCAATGTGTGTTTATTCCTCTCCCATTTTTTGCTTATTTTTAATAAAAACTTTCAATAATGAAAAAACTCATTTTCCTTTTTTGCTTAAGCTTCCACTTTGTAAATGCTCAAACACCCTTTGAATTCTGGGGTGTAACAAATGACGGTGGTGATGGCAATGGAACCATCTTTAGGATGGATCAAGCAGGAACATATCAGGCCACTGATCTTTTCAGACCAACATCTGCAAATGGCCAATCCTCGATTATAGAACATCCAAACGGACTCTTCTACGGAATCTCTGTTCAGGGTGGAGCTTATAATGTCGGCGTGTTGTATCAGTTCGATCCGGCAGATTCATCCTATTTAAAGTTAAAGGATTTGGACGATAGCACTGGTTATAGCGTTTACAAACATCTTACTTTAGCATCTGACGGTAATATATATGGTGTCGCCACAATGGCAGGGCTGATGAGCTCTTCATCCAACGGGACTATCTTCAAATATAATGTAGCTTCAAATGTTTTTTCTACGGTTCATACTTTTGGCCCGGGTGTTCTAGTTGCACCCTGGAATCCGGATCTGCCCCTGCACGAAGTTGCAGGTACATTATATAGCTTTGGTAACGGTGATTCCGGGTCATTGATTTACGGTTACGAAATATCTACCGGAACGTATAATGTAAAGCAAAATGGTATTCCGGGTGGTTCACTAGATAATTGGATCTGCGGTAGTAATGGCAAACTGTATTCCGTGAGTGGAAATGATATCGTTGAGTACATACCTTCCTCAAACTCTGTAAATATTCTTTCTCCGGTAAATAACACACTCATTAATTATAACAGATATGCAATAGCAGTAGATTCTGCTGGAATTGTAGGTTACACAAATACAGGTGGGGCTATGGGCTTCGGAGTAATAT
>JALYRR010000162.1 GCA_030855265.1 Bacteroidota bacterium
GCAAAAAGGTCATAGATCTCCTCGAATGGAACCCCTTTGAACTTGATCTTATTTTGTATGGAAAAAATCGATTTAGGCCGGCCGATGATCTGTGATTTAAACCCTTGTTCATCCAGAATCTCTTTGATAGGAACAATGAACTTCGCAATGAATTTTTTTCTTTCCGGCTCGGTATCCTTCAGGTTCTGCGAAATTTCATTGAAGAGTTCAGGCTCAGTGAATTTTAAACCAAGATCCTCCATTTCCGTTTTGATGGCATTGAGTCCAAGGCGGTGTGCTAGAGGAGCATATAAATAGAGTGTTTCAGAAGCGATCTTTAATTGTTTGTCGCGCTTCATGCTTTCCAGTGTCCGCATGTTATGCAGGCGATCCGCCAGTTTGATAAGGATCACGCGCACATCATCAGAAAGGGTGAGGAGCATTTTTCTGAAATTCTCAGCTTGCAGAGAAGAACCCTGATCGAACACACCTGAAATTTTGGTAAGCCCGTCAATGATCTTTGCTTCCTTGTTTCCAAATAAGCCTCTGATATCTTCAAGAGTAAGGTCAGTATCTTCAACTACATCATGAAGAAGAGCACAAACAACTGATGTTGTTCCCAGACCGATCTCTTCGGCACAGATATGAGCAACGGCGATTGGATGATAGATATAGGGTTCACCGGATTTTCTCCGCATGTTCTTATGGGCTTCCAGTGAAATATCAAAAGCTTTTCGGATAAGCAGTTTGTCACCTTTTTCCAGCGTTCTCCGGCATGCGCGAAGTAAGGCGCGATACCGCTTTAGTATTTCTTTTTTTTCTGCATCAAGATCGATGGGTGGCTGTACTGGCATATGGGCTAAGCTAATTTAAGCGTAAAGTTAATAATAAAACTGTAGTTCAAAAAACCGGAACATGGCCAAAATACCGATTGAAATTTAGATGGAATGTGGCTAAAATGCTTAATTTTGAAACGCATCCCCGCAATTGTAATAAGTTAAAGAATGGACAAGATCAGGACATCAACTACAGAATTGTATGTTGATGACGATGGTATTTTGCGAGTTAAAGTTTTCGCAAATGCTGTTGTGACGCTGGAGATGATAAAAGTTAACTATGCTGTTTACAAAGAATTGCTTGGAGATAAAAAAGTTTTGCTGTTGATTGATAGCAGAGAAAAGTATACGTTTACCAAGGAAGCAAGAGCATATGCAGCAAGTACAGAGGTTGCGCTGAACAGGATCGCGACAGCATTTGTGGTAGCATCTTTTGGAGGTTGGCTGATTGCTTCAGTTTATATACGGTTTAATAAACCGGCCATTCCAACCAGAATGTTTGCCAGCGAAGCAAAAGCGCTGAAATGGTTAAAATCATTTTATGTTTTTCCCGGAGATTCTTATGCCGGGGCAAAAAAGAAGTAAGGTTGCTCTATGAATGAAATTAAGAATTATGCTTACATAGAGAATCTGGAGCTCTCCGAATACATTGCTTTCCCTATTTACATCATTATCATTCTTCTTATTTCATTTTGGATTCAGAATAAGAATATTAAGAATAATCCGGTATACAGGTATTATACCATCGGGGTTGCAGCTAAGCTTTTGGGTGCTGTAGCATTTTGTCTGGTTTATATTTTTGTCTATAAGGGTGGTGATACTATTTCATATTTTGAGACATCCAGGGCGTTGACAAAACTCCTGTATGCACGTCCCGGGGATTTTTTAACTGTGATCACCGAAACACCTTCGAGAGAAAATTTTTATTTCTTCGACGGAAGGACAACGGGTTATCCATGGTGGTATATGTACCTTGATTCAAGGACATTCCTGGTGACGAAGCTCCTTGTTCCATTTATGATCCTATCGTTTCAAAGTTATATGTTATGTACTATTCTTTTATCCTGGGCATCATTTGCAGGGATCTGGAGATTGTATCTTGTTTTCACGGATCTGTATAAGAATCTCTCCAAGCCTCTTGCATATTCTGTTCTGTTCCTTCCTTCCGCTGTTTTCTGGGGTTCCGGAATCTTAAAGGATACGATCACACTTTCCGCCTCCTGTTGGTTTATTTATGTGCTGTACATGCTCTTCATCAAAAAAGAGCGAAAATGGCAGTTTTACCTCGGGCTGTTCTTTTGTGGATATATCATTCTGGTTATTAAACCCTATATCCTTTTTGCATTATTACCGGGAGCTGTTGTCTGGATCATTTATTCCAGAATCGTCCGGATGAGAAGTAATTTTCTCCGGTACTCCATTATACCTTTTATCTTTCTGATCAGTTTTGGGCTTGGATATGCTGTACTAGCAATTTCGGGGGGATTCAAGATTGAATCACTAATCAATGAAGCCTCCGTAAAACAGAATGATTTAAAACGCGCCGATTATAATGGTAATTCATTTGACATCGGAACGTATGAACCCACTATTGATGGTGCGCTGAGTGTGGCTCCATCTGCAGTGCTCGCAGGACTTTACAGACCTTTTGTTTGGGAAGCAAGAAATGTGGTAATGATCTTTTCAGGTTTCGAAAATTTTCTTTTCCTTGTTCTTTCTGTACTGCTCGTGATTCGTTTGAAATTCAGGAAACTATTCAGGGTAATTGCTGAAAATCCTTTTATCCTTTTTTCACTTTCCTATTCCATTTTATTTGCACTGATCATAGGATTGTCCACATCAAATTTTGGAGCGCTCGTCCGGTTTAAGATTGCATTTCTCCCTGTGTTTGTTAGCTCTCTGGTGGTTTTGTTTTACCAGATGAAAAGTAAAGAACTGAAGAAATAGCTTGCAAAGTAGTATCCTTACTTCTGATAAATTCCTTTAATCGTATCTCCCAGTCCAGAAATAGTTAAAAGAGCATTCGCAGATTTTTTTGCCATTTTATACAGAAGCTTTGTCTCTGATTTTTCTCTGAGTTGTTCTGTGGAGTTGGAAGTCCCTTTTTCCTCTGTTTGAGAAACACTTTCGCGGAACCTTGAGAAATTAATTCCAGTGGTTTGAAGCATGATTTTCTTGAGTCCCTTGCCACGGAAAAAAGTGTCAATGGTTTGCGGAGTGTAATAGGAGAGATGTTCGGGATATTCAATCACATTCCATTTATCCTTCAGCATGAACCGGCTCAGAGAGTTGAAGTTGGGGGTGGTAAAATAGAAAATCCCTTTTTTGTTCAGTATTGAAATAATATTATCCAGTTCGATAATAGGGTTGTTTATATGCTCAATCACCTCAAAAGAAGTGATCACATCAAATTTGGTATCACCATAATCAGCCGGATTCAAAACCCCCTTATGAATAGTAATTCCTTTTTTCATCCCAATCTTAACTGCATCATCCGTAAATTCAGTACCGTATACATTCCAGTTTCGTTTTTTCGCTTCTTCTAAAAAATAAGCGTCGCCACATCCAATGTCTAGGAGATTTCCTGATGTTCTATACAGTTCAAACGAATCAAGCAATTCGTGATATCTTTTAATGGTGATAGGAGAAATGTCCGTATTGCGGGGATATCCTTTGTAGTGTTCGATGAGTTCAGTAGTCGTAGGAATTCTCCGGCTAAAAACAAAACGGCAGTTAGTGCAACGTGTAAGAAAAGCATTTTTATACTTCTCCAGATCTTTTAGTGATCCGGAATTACAAAGCAGGCAATGGGTATGCATGGAACTCATATTAATCCTTAGCCATATTTAACTCCCATTTCCAGGCGGTTTCAATCATTTCTTCGAGGCTGAATCTAGGTTTCCAGCCAAGCTCCTTTTCAGATAAAGTAGTATCGGAGTAGATGGCGCAAACATCTCCTGGTCTTTTGGGTCCCACTTTATAATTCAATTTAAGTTTGCTTATTTTTTCAAATGTTTGGATGGCCTCCAAAACACTTACACCGCTGCCTGTTCCAAGATTGAATACCGAAAAATTTTCTATATTTTTTCTTTGTGAAAGATAATCAAGCGCTTTCAGATGGGCAATTGCAATGTCTGTAACATGAACATAATCCCGTATGCAGCTGCCATCCCGCGTTGGATAATCATTTCCATATACGGTCATTTCTTTTATTTTCCCCGTGGCCGTTTGAGTAATAATAGGTACAAGGTTGTTTGGTTTTCCAAGTGGAGCTTCTCCCAGCAGTCCGGAAACATGAGCTCCTACAGGATTAAAGTAACGAAGTGCGATAGTTTGAAATACAGGAAAGGCCCTTACATAATCTTTCAGGATCTCTTCACCAACCTGTTTTGTATATGCATAAGGTGATTCCGGTTTTTTAAGTTCTGTGGTTTCTTTTACAGGAAGATCATCAATGTTCCCGTATACAGAACAGGAAGAGGAAAAAATAAAATCACTGACATTGAATTTGATGCAGGATTCGAGTACGTTAAGCAGGGAATTAATGTTATTCTGATAATATTTATTTGGATTGCTCACTGATTCCGGAACAGATTTAAATGCCGCAAAATGAATAACTCCTGTTATATCTTTTTCTGTTTTGAAAATGGTTTCTACAGCATCCTTATCACAAAGGTCAATTGAGTAATTCTTTACTTTTTTGCCCGTGATTTTTTCAATTTTCGAGAAAACGTTTTCAGAAGAATTAGAAAAATTATCTATTGATACCACTTCATGATCTGTGTTTTCAATGATCTCTGTAATGGTATGTGATCCTATATAGCCTGCTCCTCCGGTAATTAGAATTTTTTGTCTGCTCATGATTTTGAATATATGGATCTGTATATGTTTTCAGCAATAGTAAAGTTCCGGTATTTTTCTGCTATCGGCCTGATTTTGCTGTAAAGTTCTTTCCTTGTGTTATTCTTCAGAAGTTGATCAATTTCTATAACTGATTTTTTATAAGCCTCCTCATTTAATTCCTCTAAGATACTACCAATTTTGTATTTGTAAATGATGCCTGAGTCATCTGAAATTTTTGCTGGAATTACAACAGGGAGGCCTAAGGCCCAATATTCTCCGTCTTTAATGGGAGTGCAATACCTCTTTGCCGGAACAGGCTTCACCGGAGTAATAGCAAAATCACCCAATCCGATATAATCAGGGATCAGTTTATGCGGGACAAAATACTGCAACACATATTTCGGATCCAGGCCTGAATCCTTGCAGAAGCCTTGGATCTCTTCCTTACTGTGAGAGGTTAATACCAATACCCTGAATTTTTCATTCCAGTGTTCGCTAGCGATGCGAAGAAAATCGAAAACTTCTTTATCGAGATAAATTCCTCCGAATTTTCCTGCATACACACAAACTATTTAGTCACGAAGATTGAGCCGATCCAACAACTCGTCCTTTTTAATGTTAAGGTCTGAAAAGAGCTGAAGATCCACGCAGGCGGGTTTTGTGAAGAAGTTCAGCCCCTTGTATCCAAAGGTTTTAGCTGCATACTCTTTCATTCCTTCTGTTGTTGCAATCAGATAAGAGGCGTTATGAGTCTGTAGTTTCTCAAAATAGTAGAGAATCCGGAAAGCAGCACTGTTCCTTTTCCACTCGCCGTTTTCAACCATAGCTTCCGCATGAGGCTCATAGCTATCTATTATGAGTCGGCAGCCGGTTATCTTAGACAGAAGGTAACCAATCATTCCTGCGGGAGTGCACCAACAGTGAATCGTTGTTATTTTCTTATCTGCGATTAATTTGCGAAGTTTTAAAAGATAGCTGATCCACTTTATTCCCGCTTTGGCTCCGAAAGGGATGTATGACAAACTGAGGAATTCAATATTCCCTTCCGGCGGAATTTGAGAAATTTCTTCTTTATCCAGGGTAAGGAGAATGATTTTCTGATCAGCTGCATGTTTTGATATGAGCCGGACATACGGAAGTGTATATGTTTGAATCAGGGCGTCATGATAACTCCAGTAGGTAAGGATTAGTATGTTTCCGCTGTTTTTCAATCAGAATAAATGTTTTAGGGTCGCATAAAATCGTCTCTTAAAAATAACAGTTGGTGAATCTGAAAATGATTTGATCAGAAATCTAACCGCAGCACTACGATCTTTTTTTGTCAGAGCAATATGTAAAGCAATGTAACTATAACAACTTGATTTAAATTTAGAAAGCTGAGAACTGTAATAGTTAACAATTTCAGAGTTTGATAGCACAAGTTTCATGAAAAGAGTTGTTTTTTCGATCAGCATTTCTTTGTCGGCATTCAGAACGCTTCTTTGTTCATGATTAATAATTGCAGAGGTAATGGAATTGTGAAACTTGATCTTGTATTTTACAGCCAGCCTTAACCAAAGTTCCCAGTCCTCCAATCCCGATAGTTCCCTCTGGGTGTTGAAGAGGTTTTTACCAGCAATATCTCTTCGGACAAAGACGCCCTGACAACTCATGAAATTTCCTTCGATGAGTTTTTTGTTTGCGGAATCATCCAGGAATTCCATTTGTTTGATGGTCTTTCCACCTGTGTCCAGAATTTCATACCTGATGTGAAACAACTCATGATTGACTTTTGAAAGCTCAAGAAAAGCTGTTTCAAGATGGTTCGGATAAAAAAGATCGTCTGAATCCAGGAAGGTTACATAATCGCCGGCTGCTGCTTTAATTCCGGCGTTTCTGGCAGCACCCCGTTCTTCGTTACTCTTTTTAATATATTGGATCCGTTGATCTGAAAATGATTGCACAACCACTGAAGTATCATCGGTACTGCCGTCATCTACAATGATAAGTTCAAAGGAAGGATACGTTTGATTCAGAACAGAGGTTATCGTCTTTTTCAAATGGGACTCCCTGTTGTATGTTGGTATAATTACGGAAAATTTCAGATCACTTTTCATACAGCTCTTCAAGTTGATGGATCATTCTTTCAATTCCAAAAAGTTCTAATGCACTTTTTCTGCCTTCATCGATCAATTGTTTCCGAAGAACTTTATTGTTTTGGATCTCAATTACAGCTTTTTCAATTTCTTCTGAATTTTTAAAGTCAACGATAAGCGCGTTATTTTTATTGCTGATAAAGTCGGGTGCGATTCCTGAAAGTGTGAATACGGAAGGAATGCCAGCCGCAAGTGCTTCTACATATACTTGTCCGAATGCTTCACTGTCCGAATCTATGGGAGTATGTACGAAAATATCAAACAGTTTATAAAGTGCATTTACATCCTCTTCGAATACAATTTCAGTGTAGCAATTCACTGGAAGATCCCGCAACAAGGATTTGATTTCGTTTTCGTAGGGACCACCGGCATTGGCTAATATCAAATGTGCTTCCGGATAGGTTTCACGGATCTTTTTAAATGCAGAAATGATGTATTGAATTCCTTTCCAATGAATGTATCTTGAAATAACTCCGATTACGGGATGCGATTTATTTTCGAGATGGTATTTTGTTCTTAAACGCTGAATCCGGTCTTCTGCGATTTCATTGAATTCATTCATCCGAAAACCATGATGAATAATGTTGATTTTTTCAGGTGAAACTCCTTCCAGGTCTGTTAGCACTCTTTTGACTGTTGCGCTTACTGCAACAATTTTGGTGGAAAGTAAATTGATCAGACGATCATACTTTACTGTGCTTTTGTGATATTGATGATGGATTGTTGAATTGTGCCGTGTATGAATTCTTGTCTTTATTCCCGCAAGCCTCGATGCAACCAGTCCTGCAAGACAACCTTCAAAAAGATGAGTATGAACGATTTCAGTCTGGTGTGCCTTTAAAAACTTTCTGATGTAGAATACTGCTGAGGGAAGATCTTTTTTCGAGCTGTAGTTCACCCTATCAACTCTGATATTGTTTAACCTCAGGAAGTCCTCCAAAGCGCTGTTACGATCGTGCATCAAAATGAATGACAATCTGAATTTCTTTCGGTCAAGAAGTTTGGCAGTCAACTCAAAGGAAGTTGATTTATTTACCTGTGAAATGATATAGGTAATATTTTTCAATTCGAAGCAGTTTTTTTGGGTTTCGAATTATGCTGAGAAAGGAACTTTTTAATATTGCAGGAAGTATCGAAAGGAATTTGAATGTCCGTCCTGCATAATAGTGTATTATATGGTGCTTTATACAGGCTAAGGAATTTATTCCCATTATTTTCAAGGTCGTTCATGGTCTATGATAAGCTAAGGGCTGCAATCGTGCTTCCATAAAATTTATATCTTATTTTACGTGGCAATAGCCTGAATAGACCTGAATGTTCAATAAAATTTACCATGTTATCAAATTTAAGAATTTTATAGATCAGTTTTTTTATAAAGGGGATCTTTGCCTCTGTGTCCTTTTTTAGAAGTGTTTTGTAGTGCGGATTATCGGAAAAAATTTTCTTCTTCGACTCAATATAACAGCGTTGCCTTTTAGCATAATACCTAAGTGTGATCCTGTCATTATGGATCGCTTCAATGTTCAGGTCATAGAATAAAGTAACATTTTTAACCAGGGCACGGAGGCCAAATTCATAATCATAACCGTCTCTCAGGCTTTCATCAAATCCACCTATCCTATCAAAAGTTTCTTTAGTCATGGACATATTTGCCG
>JALYRR010000324.1 GCA_030855265.1 Bacteroidota bacterium
AGATAGCGATGCAGCACCGTTTGAGCATGGGAACGATTGTGAGTTCTGCCATGCTGCAGGTAAAATTTGTTTCTGGTAAATACATAGGAAGTATCGAAGAATGGTTTCTTTCGCGATTAAAACCAGGCGATGTTTTTTGGTTCTCAGGAAAGAATCTTGAGTTGGTGCGTGTTAATAATATGGTTGCCCAAGTGCGCCAAAGTAAAAGCAAAAATGGCGTAATCCCTTCCTGGGAAGGCGGAAAGATGCCGCTTTCATCCCAGCTGGCGGAAACGATCAGGCATCAGATCAATGAGTATTATCACGATAGAAATGGGGATAAAGAATTGAAATTTCTTTCACCCTTGCTGGAAACACAAAAAGAACGATCTCATCTTCCGCATGAAAATGAATTGCTGATAGAGAAGATCACAACAAAGGAAGGTTGTCATGTTTTTGTTTATCCTTTCGAAGGAAGATATGTGCATGAAGGAATGGCTGCGATCATGGCGAACAGAATTGCCTTATTCAAGCCCATTACATTTTCCATTGCCATGAATGATTATGGTTTTGAATTGCTGAGTGATCAGGATATTCCGATTGAAGATGCCATCGACAGCGACCTGTTCACTTCCAATCATTTGACGGAAGACATACAACGGAGCGTGAATACAACTGAAATGGCAAAGCGCCGTTTCCGCGATATTGCTGCGATAGCGGGATTGGTGTTTACAGGTTTTCCGGGAAAGCAGGTGAAGACAAAACATTTACAAGCCTCCTCCAAATTATTCTTCAGCGTCTTTGAGGATTATGAAAAGGACAATTTATTACTGAAAGAAGCATATGATGAATTGTTCGACTTTCAACTGGAAGTGGTGAGGCTTCGCAATGCCTTTGAGCGCATAGAAAAACAGGAGATCATTTTAAAATATCCTGAACGGTTTTCGCCATTTTCATTTCCGATCTTTACTGAGAGGTGGCGAGAGAAATTCAGCAATGAAGATATCGCTGCCAGAGTTCAAAAGATGAAAACACAATTTGATAAGGATTTGTAATGCAGATTGAAATAAAAGATACTCCCATAGAACTTCTCTCCGAGAAAGCAATCTTTATCCCGGGGACTAAAACCCTTGTGATAGCCGACCTGCATTTGGGCAAGGCAAGCCATTTCCGGAAGCATGGTATTTCCATTCCGATGGAAAGTGCGGAGAAAGATTATTTACGATTAAAACAACTGATCGATCAGGTGAGGCCTCCGCGTGTCCTTTTGTTGGGCGACCTTTTCCACAGTGAACATAATAACGAATGGAAATGGTTTTGTGATTTTGTGAACGGCTATAAAGAAGTTGAATTTATTCTCGTGATGGGTAACCATGATATCCTCGATAAAAAGCATTACAAAGAAGTGTGTTTAACTCTTGTGGATGAAGAGCTGATTGAAAGCGAACTTATATTTTCACATAAGCCCATGAAGAAAGTTCCGGAAGGAAAATTTAACCTCGCCGGACATCTTCATCCGGGATATAAAGTAAGAGGAAAAGGCCGGCAAAGTATTTTACTTCCCTGTTTTTATAAAACAATTGATCAGATGATTCTACCGGCTTTCGGGAGCCTGACAGGACTGGCATTAATGAACGACAAAGGAAAAAAATCGGAAGTTTATGTGATCGCGAATGACAAAGTGATCAAAATGTGAGAATAAAAAAACCTCACCCCGGCCCTCTTCGAAGGAGAGGGTGGTTGGCTCCGTAAAAGGAAATTATTTTCAATTCAAATCCGTGATTAGTAAGAATGTCACCCTGAGCAATCGTCTTTGATCAGGCAGGCTTATTTCTTAAACACGGAATCTGGAACCCCTTTATTAACCTGGTAATTGCTTAGCTTAATATAAATCTTTCCTTTCTTTGGATCCTTCTTTGGATCTGTATCTGCTTTGTTATTTATGTCGGCAGTCACTCCTTTCGGGATCTTGAATTTTTTCACATCAACCGTAAAGATCAATTGATCGGGGAGTCCGTAAGCGATCTGTGTACCGTACACATATTCCGTAAGAATGGTTCCGTTTGTTTTTGTAGTTAATTGCGATTTTAAAACCAGGTCTGATTTCTCATCAACCCACACGCGTGCAAGAATCAGATCACTTGTATCCGATAGCGGAATTATAGTAAGAATAGTGGCAGGAATGACTCCGAGGTTTTCTCTTCCCTGGATCATTGCCGTGAAAGAAGATGTATCAACCAGCATTTTGGAGACCTGGTCAAATCCCTGTCGCGGCACAATAGCAATACTCTTTGATTCCACTTTGAATTTATCTTTTTGCTTGAAATAGATTTTCGCTTCAATCGGCAGCATCCGAACAAAAGGAAGGTCCACTTTTATATTTGCCTGTACGGAATAGTCTTTTGCTTTTTGTGTTTTAGCATAAACCTTATTCAGGATCTGATTCGGTGTTTTTGTCTGGGAGCTCGCGGCAAATCCTGTAAAGAAAAGCAACAGAATGATAAGGAAGAGTTGAATACGCGTCATGATAGAATGTCTTTTCTGTTGAATTTATAAGTGGCGATACTCATTAAAACAACAATGTGTGTGATCAGGATGGTGAGTGACTGAATGATCTCGTCTTTGGGTAAAGGATCCTCAAAGAAACTGCGCCATGCCATCATGTGTGTGGTGAATAGAAAAGGTTGGATAGCTGCTAAAACCGGAACGTCCAATGTGCCGATGATGGTAAA
>JALYRR010000163.1 GCA_030855265.1 Bacteroidota bacterium
CCGCCGCGCACAGGGATGATGATCGCGTGAACCCCTGAGCATTCAGCTGTCCGGGCAATCGCGCCAAAGTTTCTCACATCGGTGATCCTGTCAAGAATAAGGATCAGCGGAGTTTTACCTTCTTCAAAAAGCACAGGCAAAATCTGTTGAATCTTACTGTAGGTGATCTCCGAAATATAAGCGACAACTCCCTGGTGATTTTTCTGCGTGAGGCGATTCAGCTTCTCCGCAGGAACATATTGAAATGGAATATTATTCTTCTTGAGCAAACCCATTAATTCCGTCGACAATTCATTCTTCAGGCCGGTCTGCACAAATAGGCGATCCAGTTCTTTTCCTGCCTTTATCGCTTCAATCACTGATCTCGATCCGAAAATCATGTTATCGGTTTCTTTCTTCTGTTCGTTTGTTTGCATTTTGTTTTATTGATTCGTTATTCAATTTTAATAATAAAGTGGATAGATTTCCTAATCGTTTGAAAAAGTTCTTCCTTGTCTCCAGGTATCAACAGCAATGTACCACGACTGTTTATAGATGGTTGAGCGTTCCAGCGCATAATCATTTTCTGTAAAAGGATTATTCACTTTGGCAAAAAAGTAAGTGGTTGAGCTGATGTTATTCTCTTCGCCATAGATCCAGTTTTCGCCATTCGCTGTTCGATAGATTGTATTCGGCGGCCCGTAGATCAGGTACACCATTCCTCTGTCGGTTTTCCAACCTTCGAGATAAGAAGTAAAAAAGTTGTTGGCATCCTGCACCCGGTTATAGAATTTCCGGATCACCTCTTTTGCACGTTCCGCATTTCCTGTGCTGTTCAGCCAAAATTTTTCAATGGCTGCTTTTTTATTGGTAGCTCTTGAAAGCTCATCATATTCATCACGTGAAGTAATGTAACGAAGTGGGGGCACCAGATCATCCGCTCTTTTCACTTCCGGAAAAACCTCCGAATAATTAAAGAGTGTTAATCCATCCCGTTTTGAAGTATCCAGCTGAAAATGGTAAAATCCTTTTTTCAGGGCTTTGAAATTGATCAGACCATCATTGTTCATCTGAACGGTGAACAGACTGTCGGCTTTGTACTGAAAGGGTTTCGGGTCCGTCATAGAAAATGGTGGCGGCGACAAAGGAAAATCCCGGTTATAATATCTCACAAAAATACTCACTCCCATTTTCGATTTGTAACGAATGGAAATCTCTTCTCCTGTTTTGATGTGATTCTGAAAGATGGGCGCATCGGATGATTTAGACTTCACCAGAAAATTCTGACGGTTCAGGTCATTGTCTTTTTCAATTACAATCACTTGCGACACTTCGATGTTCCGGTTCAGATCCGCTACTTTCACACGCAGAAAATAACTACGCGGAGATTTTGCTTTGAAAGTGATCTTCCCGATCAGGTCTTTGTCGGCCCCCTCATTGTTTTCATCTACAACCCTCACCGATGCACTGTCGATGATTTCTTTGGAATCGAAAGATGGCAGCAGGCGATACGTAATCAAAACATTGGATGAAAAATTTATTCCATCCGGACGTGTGTACAACAACTCTTTACTTTGCAATTTAAAATGCAGTTCAGAAGCTGTATCATTTACATGAAACACCGAGAATTGAGGATGGATCTGATTGGCATCTCTCTTATAACTTGGATCGGGAGTAGTTGAAGTAGTATCCTTACTTGATCCGCAGGCAAGCAGGAATAAAACAGCAATTGAATATATCAGTCTATTTTTGATCATGCCTCTCCGGTTAATTGAGTTAATTCATCCGGCTCTGAAAACTTAGGCGGAATTTGTTTGGTTGTTTTTGCACCCAGCTTCTCAATGTCCTGAGCCCTTTTTACGAGATTGCCTGTTCCTTTGTATAATTTATTCATAGCAGAATCATACATCGTTTTCGACTGATCCATGTTCTTGCCGATCTTATCCATATCCTCCAGGAAACCAACAAACTTATCGTACAAAGCACCACTCTGCTTCGCGATCTCGATGGCGTTTTTTGTTTGGCGCTCCTGCTTCCATACCGAAGCGATTGTGCGAAGAGTAGCCAGTAAAGTGCTCGGACTCACTATCACGATCTTTTTATCCCAGGCGAAATTGAACAGCTCCTGATCGGCTTGCACAGCGATGCTGAAAGAAGATTCTATCGGAATAAACAACAACACAAAATCAGGTGTATTGAGATCAGGTGATGTGGAATAATTTTTTTCACTCAGGGAGCGAATATGTGTGCGGACAGATAGCAAATGATCTTTGGTAAGCCTTTCCCGCTCTTCATCGGAAGATGAATTCACGAGAGCTTCGTAGGCAACCAGCGAAACTTTCGCATCTACAATAATGTGTTTATTATCCGGAAGAAGGATGATCGCATCCGGTTGAATTCGTTTGCTGTCTTCATTGGTGGTGCTGAACTGCATGTTGTATTCCTGACCTTTCACAAGTCCGGAACGCTCCAGCACTTTTTCAAGGATCAATTCGCCCCAATTACCCTGCGTTTTGTTTTCACCTTTAAGCGCTCTTGCGAGGTTGTTGGCTTCTTCACTCACCTGCTTATTCAGCTCGATGAGGTTTTTGATCTCCGTCTTCAGAACAATGCGTTCATCAGATTCCGCCTTGTAAGCCTTCTCTACTTTATCTTCAAAATCCTTGATCTTTTCTTTCAGCGGATTCAGAATAATATCGAGGTTGGTTTTGTTCTGATCGGTAAATTTTTTCGATTTTTCTTCAAGGATTTTGCTGGCAATGTTTTCAAACTCGAGGACATTCTTTTTCCCGATGTTCTCGATCTCGGTTTTTAACAGCGTGTTCTTTTCTTCCTGTGATTTAAAAACTTCCTCTGCACGAGCAATACGCGACTCATACTTACTTACTTTTTCTTTTTCCGAATTAAGATCGCTTAGAAACTTTTCTCTTTCCAGCGCGGAATGTTCCGCATGCTGCTCGCGGGTGATCCGGAGTTCATTGCTGAGGCGGAGCATTTCTTTTTCAGCATTAACGAGATTTGTTTCCAGCACAAGTTTGCTTTTTTCAAGCTCGTTCAGCTTTGCGTCCTGAATAGCGGTATCGCCTCCCTTCGCCTGTTTCGAGCGAAGGAATAAAAAGACGATTACTGCTCCCAAAATGAGCCCCAGAACTAAAAATAAAATGTCCATTGTTTTGAAAAATACGAAGGGCTAATTTACGCAAAAAAATCGGCTTCCCGTGGATGAATTTTGGGTGCGGATTTGCGGTTTCAGGAGCTATTTAAAAGTAGTTCACGATCCCGAAGTGGATCTTCCCGCTGCGGAGCTGAATGGGATTATCAAACTGTTTTCCGAGGGCATAATTGATAGAGAAAATGCCGGCTTTCGTCTCAAAACTGATCCCGGCACCAAAACCAAAGGGTTCATCACTCACATACTCTTTCACATTGTTGTTCTCGTACCAGGCCTGATCGAAAAAAACATACATATAGGAATTCTGTTCTAAGATAAAACGGTACTCAAAAGTTAGGATGGAAAAGGTGGATGCAAAGATGGCTTCTTCATCAAAACCTCGCAATGTTTTTAAACCTCCGATCCTCAGCAACTCATTTTGGAAAATACTTTCTCCATACACAAAAGCAGCTTGTCCGCCCAGCCGGATCGCATTTCTGCTGAAGAGCGGAATAAAAAAACTTCCTTCCAGATCTGCTGAATAGATGGCCGAATTGAGCTTCAGATTCTCATACACTTCCGGATTCAGTTTTGAATTTCGTTTGATATTTTTTGTTCCGGCACTTCCATTCATCAGGATAGAGAAGCCTTTTCGGGGATTCAGTCTGTAATCAAGTTGCTCGAACTTCATACCCAATCCATACATATTCGTTCTAACATCCGCATACGGAGGCAATGTGGTGGCGAATTCCAGTCCTTTTGTTGATAAAAGTGTAGAGGTTTTATTATTGTAAAACACCTTCAGATAATTCCCACCGATCAATAAATACTGAACGCCGATGTTCTGATTCACATCCAGAAAGGTCGTATCTTTTTTATAGAGCTTAAAGTTGTAATCAAGGCCAAATGGGCTTTTCAGGACAAAGGGATAAACAAGTCGTGCTTTCAGATCCTGGGTTTGTGTTTGTAATCTGCGCCAGTTAAGTTCAATCAGCTCTCCTCTGCCCAATCCGTTCTGAAGTTTTAGTCTTACATCGCCGGTGAACAGGATCTTTCCGGTTTTATTATCCGGCAGGATCCCGACTATACCATCAAACTGACTCGCACGTTTTTTCTCCAGATTCAGGATCAGCTTATTGGTTTTATTGGTGAAAGTAACGCTGGCTGGTTTCGTAGATCTTACAAAAGGCAATTCAGCAATCCGTGTGTTCACCTTTTTCAATTGCGATTCGTCGTACAGGCTGCCGGGCTTGATCCCCAGGTAATTGTAAATATAAACGGATGAAATTTTTGCACTGCCTTTTATGAGGACACTGTCAATCTTTTCTTCGGAATTTTTCGTCAGGAATAAGCTTGCGGAAAATGCTCCATCTTTTATCTCAATGCTATCCAGTTTCACGGAAGCAAAGGGATATCCATTGTCCTCGTAATAAGTGATCAGTCGTTCCTGCACTCTTTTTACGTCGCGGTAGCGGACTGGTCTGTTGCGATACAGTTTCTCACGGAATCCGATCTGGCTAAGCACACCTTCATCCACATTTCCATTGCGTAATGCGGCCCATTTATATTGTGCGCCGAAATTCAGGTAGGCTACTGTTGAAAGAGAATCACTGATGATGCTGTCGTAGGAGGCTGCTAAATAAGCGTTATCATAACAGGTGAGGATGATTGACTGCAACTCTTTCTGAACGGATGCTGCAGTGGAGATCGATTTTTTATAGGAGATTTTTTTCAGAAGATCTGCATCCTGAATGGAACGGATCTCAAGTGTAAAACTTTTCTGTGCAAAGCCAGCAAGGCCTGAACAGAAAATAGTCAACAGTAAGAGTACCCGAAAGCGCATGTATAAAGATAAGCAATTAGTTAAACGGGAAAGGAAGGGATTTATTGGGGGAGGAGATTATAAAAAATTTACCACTAAGGCACTAAGAAAAGGTTAAGTTGAGAAAAAAGAAAGAAAATTTAACTGCGGAGAACGCAGAGAAGGGTTGCACGCCCTTCGCATTCGCTCAGGATAAACTTCGGCGTAGAGAAGGCAACTGAATAAATTAAAAAAAATAAATAAATAAAACTCTTCCTCCTCACTTTTCTTCTTAGTGCCTTGGTGGTAAAAAAAATAGTGGTGAAAGCCTACACCCGCACCCCGATCACAAGTATATCATCCACCTGCTCCGTGCCGAATTTCCAATTCTCGATAAACTCCTCCAGGTACTCTTCCTGTTCCTGCATCGTTTTATGCTGGATCTCCATCAATACCTGTTTGAATTTTTTGGTGGTTAATTTCTTTCCGTTCTTTCCGTTGAATGTATCTGCATAACCATCGGTTGCTAAATAAAAAACATCGCCATTTTTCAGTGTCAAATCATGCGATTCAAAATGCTGGTCATCTGCCGTTAAACCACCGATCGCCTTTTTGGTTGCCTTTATTTCTTCCAGTTCTTTCTGACCTTTGCGGATGATATAGATCGGACGGTTAGCTCCCGCGTACCTGATCAATCCGGTATGTGTATCAATCACACAAAGCGCAATGTCCATTCCATCGCGGGTGGATTCATCACTGTCGGTTTGCCGCAGGGAAACTTTGATTCCCTTGTTCAGCAATTTTAAAATTGTTCCCGGATCAGAACTTTGCATCACTGCATCTTTTAATTGTTCCGAACCGATGATGCTCATAAATGCTCCCGGAACTCCATGACCTGTACAATCTGCGGAAGCGATAAAGATCAATCCTTCCTTCTTATGGAAATAATAAAAATCACCGCTCACAATATCCTTTGGCTTGTACAGAACAAACGAATGTTTCAATTCTTCATAGATATCATTTTTGTCGGGAAGTTTCGCCTGCTGGATCCTTCTCGCATAGTTAATGCTATCGGTGATATCCTTGTTTTTTGCTTCGATGATGTCTTTTTGTTTTTCTGTTTCCAGGTTCTTGGTTTCAATGATCTTTTTTTGACGGCGAGTGATCCGCAATGAACGGAATACAAATGCAGCGAACAATGCAACAAGCGCAAGTCCTCCGATCACAGCACGTGTGATGAGTTTTTGCTTGCGTTGTTTTTCTTCGGTTAGGATCTTTTCTTTTTCCTGTCTTTCATTTTCGAGCGCTTCTTTTTTATTGAAATCATCTTCAAGCCTCAACCCTTCCATCGCTGAAATTTTTTCTGCGCTGTAGAGGGAATCCGACAGATCTTTATACAGTACAGAATAGAAATAAGCGGATTTGAAATCATTTTTCCTTTCATAACTTCCTGCGAGGATGCCTGCCATGCTGTGGATCTGCCCGTTGTCCTGCAGCATTCTCGACATCACCATTGAACGTGTTGCATAATATATCGCTTGTTCTGATTTTTCCAGATCGTGATAGGTACTCGCGAGATTCCCATAAACATAAACAAGTCCGGGCATGGTATCTTTTACAGAAATCTTCGCATTCATCGCATTGGTATAACATTCAATTGCCCGTGCATGCTTTTTTTCAACCGCATAGATCTGTCCTTTTACATCCCAGGCATCTGTCTCAGCCCATTTATCATCAATTTCCTTCGCAATAAAAATGGATTCATTGGAACGGAGATGTGCATTGATAAAATCCTTCTTCATCATATACGCCCTGCACAGGGAAAAAATCGTGTAGCAAAAAGGATTCGTCCGTTGATATTCTGGCGAGATCTCTTTCGAAATATTATACGCTTTTAATGCATAATCCAGGGCAAGATCAAACCTTCCCTGATCAATGAAGAGTTCTGAAAGATGGCGGTAGCTGACAGCCAGACCTTCTTTATCGCCTGACTTCTGAAAAATATCTGTCAGCAATAAATTGTATTCAATTGCTTTGGGAAAATTTCCGCTTCGTTTATAAATAAGAACCAACGAAGAAAGGATGGTCTGCCCCACACGGGAGCGAATGTCCTTACAATAACTTTTTGCGTTGAGGTAAGCAATATGTGCCGCCGCTCCGTTACCGTGAAAATAAATATAATGATCACCGGATTCGCAATACAGTTGGGCTATGCTGACACTGTCATTTACACCTCTCATCAGATCCAGGATCTCCTCATGACCAACTTTACAGGAATCCATTTCGTTGGCCTCGTGATCCATCTTACTCACGTTATCGAGCGCGAGATTCGCCAGGCGTCTTTGCTGATAAAGTTGTTCAGGGGATTTTTTATTGGAGGATGATGATTTTAAAACATAGCGGAGTGAATCGACCTTACTTAGCTGGGAGAATGCCGGGGACTGACAAAAGATGGACAACAGGATCCAAAAGCGGCAAGATGTATTTTTTAATGAGAATGAAGGCATTTAATATTTCCGGAAATCACCTGCGGAATCAATCAGGCAGGATAAATATAGGAATTATCCTTTTCAAAATCCATACTTCCTGATTGTTACCAGTCGCCACCATCGCCGCCACCGCCAAAATCACCACCGCCGAAACCATCGAATCCATCACTGCTGAAGTCGTAGGAATCGATGGAATCAAAGGCCCCAAGCGTCAGGAAGGGATCAAGGGTTTCCAGGGAACGGGTAATCGTATCTAAATTCAGAGAGTTAAGAACAGCAAGATCTTTATTATACGTTTTAATTCTTTTGATCACATCTTTCTCCAGTAGAATAATATGAGGGCCGAGATCAATCAGTTTGTTCTTCAGCTGAGGAAGATCTTTTAGCAATAGATTAATGTTCTTGTTGACAAACTTTAAATCTTTGCTGATAATTCGCTTAGCACGCAGCCCTTTTCCTGTGGGCAAAAAGCTGAACCAGCAATATCCCTTTTTCTTAAGATCTTTCAGCACAAAATCATTCTTGAATTTATTCAGGTCTTTTTTGAAATGGAACTTCAGGTAATTCCGTAAATGTGCGAAGCCTAATTCCCGGCCTTTTTTAAAAGCATCGAGCAAAAACTTTTCTGCGTTCGAAATTTCAGTGGCGGGATCAATCGGCTGCAGAATCAGGAAGTAACGCAATCGTTTTCTGGAGTATCCCTTATCCACCTGCACCATCCTTGCTTCCAGCGACAACAGGTTTTTAATACAGAGTTCCTGGAGAACAGTCTTCACCATGTCGGAACCGTCCGACAAAAAAGGATTCTTTATAAATCACTGTTGTCCGAAATAAAATAAAATTAATCATTTTCTCGTAAGAAAAGTTTGATTTTATTGAATACCGCCCCTAAATATAAAAAGTAAGCCCCTCTAACCAGAAGCAAATATTATTTTAGTTTGTTTCTGTTGAAGTTCTCTTAGCCAATCTTTTTCAGGAT
>JALYRR010000164.1 GCA_030855265.1 Bacteroidota bacterium
CCAGGAAACTACAAAAGTACTGAACGAGGCTGCTGTAAGCGGTAAGATCGATGACTTGTCAGGATTGAAAGAAAACGTTATCGTTGGACATTTAATCCCTGCAGGAACAGGTTTAAGAGCATACGAGAAGATGATCGTTGGTTCACAGGAAGAATACGACCGACTAATGGCTTCGAAAAAAGAAGCTATGGAAGAGGAAGCATAAGAAACGATTTCGGATTTATACGAAGGTATCAATCTGTATGAGTTGAAAAGCTAAAGAGGGACAACAGAAATGTTGTCCCTCTTTTATTAATTTTCAATTTATTAACTGAATTTTTCTTGGTTTAATATTGGATAGATAAATGACAAAAAAAAAGCGAACAAATATCAAACAACCTATTAAGCAATTGCTTAACTTTGTAGAAAAACAATGTGAAGAATATGATATTTCGGAATTTTATACTTCCATTTTAGCAATCAATGGAAATGATAAAAATCGCCTAATCGATTTGGCGTTTTATGTTGATTCAGGTAATAAAAAAGAAATTCTAGAATTTATACAAAAAAAAGGAAATGAATCTGCTATAAAAAAGAGGATTCTGATGGCTCTTAATTCAATTTTAACTGGGAAGAGAGATAAAAAATATTATGAAATTGAATATAGAACAACTATTGAAAATATTGTGTGTGCTGTTGGAGCGCTGAAATTTCATTCTCAAGATAATGTAAGAATAATTAGCCGAGAATATGATAGTTTACGAAAGATATCAATCATAATGGTCGAAGGGTATAAAAAAAAGGTCGAACAAAATACAGGAAAATATAATAACCGGCTTGAGGCGGCTGCAAAAATTAAATATTATTATTTATTAAAAGATACAAAAATTAAATTTTATTTATAATGATAAAAAGTAATACGATTGTAAAAACAAAAAAGGATGTTGTACAAAGATCTTTAACATTTAAAGACAACAGCGAGGAAATTAAATTTTTAACATATATTGTTAATGAGGAATATGTTAATGCTATAAAAACATCATTAGATGTGAGGAGTATTCTGCCGGCTAACCTTGCTGATGAAATAGGTGTTTCTAGAAGTTATGTTTCGCAAATATTTAATGGCACCAGAATGGTTAATATGGCTTTCATAACTAAAATTAGAAGGAGATATGGCATTCCATTGGAACTTATTGATACGTCTAGGTATTATAGCAATGTTACTTTTGTGGTTTTTCATTGGAATGCTTCAGCAACACATTCTGAAACAGAATCAGGAAACGAAGTGGAAGATGTTCCATATGTTCCCGTTACGCAAGTAGCTCCTGAAACTAATAATTTTAAACTAGTATTAAAAAAAATGCAAATAAAATGATAACAGCACAATATCTAATATTTGCAGCTTCTGCAATAATTGATTCTGTTTCAAGTCGATTAACTATTAACAATATTGTAGAAGATATTCTAGCTTCGAAAATGCCCATAGTACTCCCTGAAGGGGTAATTGTAATAGGGTTTGAACGCGATTTAAAAAGTAAATCTGTTGCATCCATCAAACTGGTTGTTTCTTTAAATGATAAACCACTTGGAGAAAATATTTTTGATATTGATTTTAATGAAGGCAAGCGCAACAGGACATTGGCTGCTATTCCTCCACTTCCTATTAGTGAGCCAGGAAAATTGAGGTTTGAAATTTTTGACGCTAAAAAGAAATCTTTAGGTTATTGTGAATCCACAATAACGGTAAATCCTAAATTAGATCCCAATAATTAGTATGTACTAAAATAGTAACCCATGGAAGAACAAAATCAAAATCAATTGAATATAGAACTCAGCGAAGAAATCGCAGAAGGAATATATTCGAATCTTGCTATCATCACCCATTCTAATTCTGAATTCGTGATCGATTTTATTAAAATGATGCCCGGGCTGCCGAAAGCAAAAGTGAAATCCCGCATCGTCCTTACCCCTCAGCACGCTAAGCGATTGATGAAAGCTTTGAAGGATAATATTTCAAAATATGAACAGGTGCATGGCGCCATCAAGGACACCGAAATGCCAAATGTGCTTCCAATGAACTTCGGTGGCCCTACTGCGCAAGCCTGATTTTAGATTTCAGATTTGAAATTTAAAATTTGAAATGTGTTACCGCAATGCCTGCTGTTAAACCGCTCATCACAAATTTTTCTAAAAAACTTTTTATAAGCGTAAATTAGTAAAACAAACTCTTTTTAAAATGACTTTCAAACAATCAATCCTGCTTTCAACATCCCTTTTAATCGGAGGCCTGTTAAACGCACAAACCATCAGTAATAAAAAGGATGGTAATTATAAATTCACGGTGGTGAAGAATCTTGAAACCACCGAGGTGCAGAATCAGAATCAAAGCGGAACCTGCTGGACATTTTCCTCTTTGTCGTTTTTCGAATCGGAAATGATCCGTATGGGAAAACCGAAAACCAATCTTGCAGAAATGTTCATTGTCCGTAAGGCGTATGTGGATAAAGCAGACAAATACGTTCGTATGCATGGCGCTCTTAATTTTGCAGGCGGTGGTGCATTTCACGATGTAGCCCATGTGATCAGGAAATATGGTATTGTTCCTGAGTCAGCTTATAAAGGTCTTCCAAATGGTGAAAAGGAAATCAATCATGGCGACATGGATGCAATCCTTAAATCGATGGTTGAATCTGTGATCAAAAGTCAGAAACCAAATTCGGGTTGGGTGAAAGCAGTGAATGCAACTCTTGACTCTTACCTTGGAGCAGTTCCTGAATCATTTGAAGTAAATGGTAAGAAATTCACACCGAAATCCTATGCGGAATCTTTAGGGCTTAATATGGATAATTACATTGAATTAACTTCTTTTATGCATCACGCTCCGTATTCGAAATTTGTTTTGGAAGTTCCTGATAACTGGGCCTGGGATCAGGTTTATAACTTGCCTTTGAACGAAATGATGGATGTAATGGATAATGCGATCATGAATGGTTATTCCATTGCCTGGGGTGCCGATGTAAGTGAGAAAGGTTTTTCATTCAAGAATGGCGTTGCCGTAATTCCTGATATCGATTGGAATGATGTTAAAAAGGAAAAACTCGATTCAGTTGTGAACACTCCTTCAAAGCAAAAGGAAATTACTCCGGAAATGCGCCAGGAAGCTTTTGATAATTACGAAACTCAGGATGATCACGGTATGCACATCACGGGTATTGTAAAAGATCAGAACGGAACCAAATATTACATTGTGAAGAATTCCTGGGGAACCAAAAACAACGATTGTGACGGTTATTTCTATGCTTCTGAAGCATTCGTTAAGTATAAAACTACGTCGATCATGCTGCACAAAGATGGCGTGAAAAAAGATATCGCCAAGAAAATGGGTTTGTAGCATTTAATTATAATAATTTCAAAAGCGGATAATGTGAATTATCCGCTTTTTTATTTTATGAAAATAAGTTATACCTTGCCCTAAACTCCGATTTAGCAATGCAAAATCTTCAGATCTTTATTACTGTTACGCTTGCTATTATCATTATTCTGATCATATCTCAGATCTTCGGAAAACTGTTTGTTCTCATAAAACAGCCGAAGGTGGTGGGTGAAATGGTATCCGGGGTGCTTTTAGGTCCAACCTGTTTTGGCTATTTCTGTCCCCAGCTCTCCGCCCAGATTTTTAAACCTGAAATAATGCCTTTCCTGTTCGTGTTCAGTAATATAGGATTGTCGATTTATATGTTCCTGGTGGCTCTTGAAATCGACTTTACTCTCTTTGATAAGAAGCTTGTCAAAAGCTCAATGTTGTTGTCGGTTGTTACTATAATTGCTCCATTCCTGCTAGGCATACTCGGTGGTATTTGGTACTTCACCGATCTGCATGGATCAAATGCCAATCTTCCAACTTTTTGTATTTTCCTCGGCGCTGCACTTTCTATTACAGCATTTCCGATGCTCGCAAGAATTTTACAGGAGAGTAATCTCACGCGCACACGCATTGGATCATTGGCTCTTATTTCGGCAAGTATTCAGGATGTAGTTTCGTGGATCTTTTTGGCTTTGGTTACGGGCTACGCAAAAAACGAAGGAGGGAAAGCCGGATTGATCACACTTGGGGGTGGGATTGTTTTTGTCTTGTTAATGTTCTTTGTAGTAAAGCCGATTTTTAAATTCATAACTGACAAGCTTGATGGCGAAAGCATCACACAGACTTATTTCAGCTTTGTTGTGATCATGTTATTGATTTGTGCATTGATTACCGACTGGATCGGCTTGTACTCCGTTTTTGGTGGGTTTATTTTAGGACTCATAATGCCAAGGAAGGAATATGTCGTTAGCCAAATCTCCGGAAAATTAAAAGATATAACTCTCATTATGTTATTGCCTTTATTCTTTACCTTTTCCGGACTGAATGCAAATATGCTAGTGTTGAAAGAACTTACAATATTTATCCCGTGTGTAGTCATTCTTCTATTCTCGTTTATTGGAAAATATGTGGTATCAGCACTTGCAATGCGCGCCTCAGGATTTAACTGGAAGGAGTCTTCTGCTATTGGAGGGATGATGAATGCACGCGGTTTAATGGAACTGATCATAGCCAACATCGGTTTGATGTATGGCATTATCACACCTGTGCTATATTCAATCCTGGTTTTACTTGCGATACTTTCTACCCTGGGAGCAATGCCGATCTATAATTTCTCTATGAACTACGGCTCAAAGAAAAGGACTTAGATTACTTTACAATCTTCCCATTCTCAAATGACACGATGAAGGCTCCCTGGAATCCTTTGTCCGTCATTTCCTTTTTTCGTTTCGCAGCCTCTTCATACGTACTGAAATTTCCGCTGAAATATTTTGTGATTCCATTTTCAAGAATAACAGTTGTGATCTCCGGAACACCATCCACTTTTGGTTTTGCGCTGAAAGCACCGATCTGAACCCGGTATGTTTTTCCTGAAACAGATGGTGCAGCTGTAACAGGTACTTTTGTACTGATGGGTGGTGCAACAGGTTTGGTCGCTTCTTTCGTTTCTTGTTTCGCTGTTGTTTTTGTTTCTGTTTTTGGTTCAGTTTTATTTTCTGAAGAAATTGTGTTTGTCTTATTTGATGTTTCTGAATCTACTTTTGGTGCTGTTTTTTCAATTGGTTTTACAGCGGGTTTGCTTGTAGTAACAGAATTGTTTTTAGTTTCAGTTTTCGTGTCTGTTTTCACCTGAGTTTTTACGGTTCCAACATTAAAAGTTTTTGGCTCGATGTCAACAATCTTACGCTCATTATTTATAATATAAGAAACCTTTCCTCCCAGTGATTTTGAACCGCTCGCATCTTTGGGTACACTTATTTTATAGCTGAATGAAAAAGAGGATTCTGCAGGTGGGGTCATCCAGATTATTTTTGCCGAGCCTTCTGTGAATGTGAAACTTCCTGTTTTGCTTTCTACTTCAGCTGCACTGAAACCGGCAGGCACTTCCTGGAAAAATTTCATAAAACCACCCATGCTTCCTTTGCTGATCGTGATCTCTACAAGAAAGTCGCTTCCGGGAAGAACATTTGACGGTATAGATTGGCTCACGGTTAGTTCCTGAGCAAGAGGAGCGCTACCGAATAAAATTAAAAAACCAAGCAGAAAGTAATAACGCATACCTAAATAGTTTATACACTCAAAGTTAATTAAATTTGTGAAAAGCCCCGAAGAACCCACTTGAATAAATCAAAGAGTATATCGCCCGAAAGCGCCCGCCTGATGGCATTGAGTAGTCAGGGTCTGTTAACTCCATCATCAGGGAAAGGAAAGAAGGCAACACTTTCTGTTATCACCCAGCTAGGCTATGTTCAAATCGATACGCTTTCTGTGGTCGCCCGGGCACATCATCATACTATCTGGAACCGGCAGCCGGATTATCAGGAAAAATATCTGGGAGATCTTCTGGAAAAGGACAAATCTATTTTCGAATACTGGAGCCATGCCGCTTCGTATCTTCCAATGAGCGAGTTTCGATTTTCATTGCCCGGAAAGAAAAATTATTTGGACGGCGGTTCGCATTGGTTTCCGCAGGACAAAAAAGTAAACAAGTTTGTACTGGATAGAATTAAGTCGGAAGGACCATTGCAATCAAAAGATTTTGAATTCAAACGTAACGATCCCGGAAACTGGTATGAATGGAAGCCCGCTAAAAAGGCGTTGGAGCAGCTGTTCATGGAAGGGAAGTTGATGGTCGCAAAAAGACAAGGCTTTCAGAAGGTTTATGATCTTGCAGAAAGAGTTCTCCCGGCTGATGTTGACACCAGCATGCCAAATGAAAAGGAGGTTGCAAATTACCTGATCAACAAAGCAATTCAGGCACATGGTTTAATTAATGAGAAAGAGATAAGTTATTTAAGGAAAGGATCTAAAAGTTCCCTGACTAAAGAATTGAAGCGAATGTTAAGTGAGGGCGAACTAATCGAAATATCTATAGATGGATTTCCGGACGTGTTGTATGTAACTACTCCTCAACTGTTAAAAGATTCTGTAAAACTTAGATCAAATGATGAAGTTCACTTGCTTTCGCCTTTTGACAATGTATTGATTCAACGCAAAAGACTCAACAGATTTTTTGATTTCGATTATATGATCGAATGTTATGTGCCAGAGCCCAAACGAAAATTCGGTTATTTTTGTCTGCCTGTTTTATACGGCAATCGATTTGTTGGTCGCTTGGATCCAAAAGCAGATCGATCCACCGGAACCTTTCATGTAAAATCGATGCATTTTGAAAAAGATTTTTCCCCGGATGAAGAATTTAACAATGCTTTTTCGACAGGTCTGCGTGACTTTGCAGCGTTCAACTCCTGCGATAAAATAGAGATAGGAAAAGCAGATAAAAAATGGAAAGCGGCAATTAAGCCTGAATTAAAATAGAATTCAAAAAACAAATGGACAACCAGCCGGAAGTAATTACAGAAGCGAAAGAAGAGATTGCGGTTGAAACCTTAGTCGCTGAAGAGGGACAAACAATCGTGCATTGTGTTTGCGGGTCGGAAGCCGCTTACAGGATCTGGCCAAGTACGTTTCTCATCGAGCATTCCACAGGCAGGCGTGCAAAAATGGTTACTGCTTTTAATATTTCATTTTATCCCCATTGGACATTAAAGAATGCAGGTCAGCAATTTACATTGATCTTCGAAGGCTTGAGCAGGGACTGTTCAAAATTTGACCTTAAGGAAGAAATTCCGCAGGAAGGTGGATTTGAAGTGAAAGGGATCTTGCGTAATGGGAGTGATGTTTATAGAGTGAAGATTGCGTGATCGCGGAAAGGTTTATTTTTGGTTTAAAATAACTCCAACTGCCCGTCGTCTTTTTTTCTTTTGACTTTCACCTCTCCAAAATTTGAAAGTGAAATGCCAAGTAGCCGGATCTTTTTCGTTTCCGGATCTGTATTCAATAACAATTTTTTGGCGGTGCCTGCTATTGTTCCATGATCATTCACCGGATGATTGAAAGAATGATTGCGTGTGATCTGTTTAAAGTCATGGTATTTAATCTTAAGCGTGATAGTCCTTCCACGCAGCTGATACTTCAAAAGCCTGGCAACAACCAGCTCTGCGATCTTATCTAATTGCTTATTCATCTCATCGATCAGCGTCAGGTCATGGCTAAATGTATCTTCAGCGCCCATTGATTTCGTTTCTCTGTGAGGCTGCACTTCCCTGTCATCAATCCCTCTGACGATGCGGTAATAAAAGTGGCCGGATTTTCCGAAGTGACTAACCAAATCTGCTTCAGTTAATTTTTTGAGGTCAGCCCCGGTGAATAGTCCGAGTTTCTTCATTTTATCGGCCGTTAATTTTCCTACCCCGAAAAATTTTTCTACCGGGAGCTTTTCCATGAATTCTTCAATCCTCGAAGGTCCGATGAATGTCAATCCATCTGGCTTCTGAAGGTCGGAGGCGATCTTCGCGACAAATTTATTGGATGATACACCTGCGGAAGCGGTCAGTTGCAATTCATTTTTGATCGCGTCTTTGATCTGCTTCGCGATCTCCATGGCTGAGCCAATGTTTTGTTTGTCTGTAGTTACATCGAGGAATGCCTCATCCAGTGAAAGTGGTTCTATCAGGTCGGTATAGCGATGAAATATCTCTCTGATGTGATTGGAAACTTCTTTATATGCTGCGAAGCGGGGGTAAACAAAAATACATTCCGGACAGAGTTCCAATGCTTTTTTGCTTGGCATTGCTGATCGGACTCCGAATTTCCGGGCCTCATAGCTCGCGGTAGCGACAACTCCGCCACGGCCTTCTGGTTTTCCGCCAACGACAATGGGCTTTCCCCTCAGCTCCGGATGATCACGCTGTTCCACAGAGGCATAAAATGCGTCCATGTCGATGTGAATTATTTTGCGGGATACTTTCATTTTACCACTGAGGTGCTAAGGACA
>JALYRR010000325.1 GCA_030855265.1 Bacteroidota bacterium
CTAGATGATAATTATTTCAAATACCAGGATGATCTTCCTCTCTCAGGATTTTATTCTGATATCTATGCAGATTCCCTAAAAACATTCGACTCCACGTATTTTTTTAAAATCGAAAATGAAATTGCCTGGGAAAGGCTTGATAATAAAAGGCATCGGGGTGCAAAAGATTTGTTAGGACTAAGCTTCTCAGTAAAAGATCAACTGGTCAGGATCCAGCAACGCGAAATCGATACAGTATTTAATAATGTCTCTGCAGCTGGGAAATTGTATAATACCTATTCTTTAAATAGATTCTTTTGGGAGGTTTCAGCAAAATATACCTTGGCAGGATACAATGCAGGAGATCAGCTTTACGGAGCAAGAATTAAAAAAGGATTTGGAGACAGTCTCAATATGATTACTCTGGCTGTTTCTTCCAATGAAAAGGAAGCTGATTTTATCTACAATCATTTTTCCTCCAACCATTTTAAGTGGGAGAATAATTTCATAAAAACAAAAGAGCAAAAAGTTGAACTCGATGTGGTGAGTGGTAAGTGGAACGCTGCTATGGGTGGGGCAATCAGCCTTTATTCAAATATTCCTTATTTTGATAATTACGCCAGATCCAGGCAGTATATTGGTACTATTCCTGTTTATTCAGCTTATATTAAAAAAAATGTTTCCTTAATGAATTGGCATCTCGATAATAAAATTAATTATCAGTATGTTCCCGATTCAACTGTTATCAGACTGCCGGCTTTGGTTCTACAGCATTCTTTATATTATGAAAATGATGTTTTCAAAGGTGCGATGAACCTTCAGATTGGGTTTTCTGTTTTTTATAACTCAGAATATTTTGCAGATCGCTACATGCCAGCTACCGGACAATTCTATCTTCAGGATGATAAAAAATATGGAAATTATCCAGTGATTGATTTTTTTATCAATACTCAGATAAAACAAGCGAGAATATTCTTTAAAATCGACCATTTGAATAGTGGTCTTATGGGGAATGGATATGTCTTAACTCCTTCGTATCCTTTGAATGACAGGGCTTTTAAACTCGGGATCTCCTGGAAATTTTTCGATTGATCTAGGTTTTCTGTTTTTTCTTCTTCGCTGCAGGAAATAAAATATTGTTCAGGATCAAACGATATCCCGGAGAATTAGGATGTAAATTTAAATCGGTAGGTGGATCCTCAACTCTGTGTTCATAGTCTTCCGGATCATGACCACCGTAAAAAGTAAATGTTCCTTTTCCATATTCGCCATGAATATATCTTGCTTCGTTAGCTGCTTTGTTTTCACCTAACAATAATACATTTGGCTTGATGAAACTCTTATCGAAGCCAACAGTCTGGCCCCAGAAGCCCTTGATCACTTGTTCATGATTCTGGCAAAGCATGGTTGGAACAACATCCCACTTCGCAGAAAATTCAAAAAGTGTAAAAAGATCATTCGTTTTGCTGACTCCGTATTTTTGACGACGGGAATTATATGTATCGATATTTGATTTCGCATATTCCCCCGGATTTGTACTCAATGTGAAATTTGTAAATGCAAAAGTTTTCGAGAAATCAACTTTCTGTTGATAATTCGGCGTTGTTCCATCACCATCAAACATGGATTCGCAAATATCAAGGCCCTCCGAAGCGAGAGCAATATCATAGGAATCCGGTGCAGAACACATCGCAAAAAGAAACCCTCCACCGGAAGTGAAATCACGAATCTTTTTTGCAACGGCTAATTTCATTAAGGATACTTTTTCAAATCCCAATGATTTTGCACTCGCTTCTAACGTTCGCTGCTGTTCCTGATACCATGGAGCATTCCTATAGTTCATCCAGAACTTTCCATACTGCCCTGTAAAATCTTCATGATGTAAATGCAGCCAGTCGTATAGAGGAAGTTTCTCCTGAAGAATCTCTTCATCATAAACAACTTCGTAAGGAATTTCAGCATATTTTAAAACAAGTGTAACCGCATCATCCCAGGGTTGTTTTGTTTTTGGCGAATACACAGCAACCTTCGGAGCTTTCTCCAGTTTAACCGCTTCCATATTAACTTCCGGATCTGCTATCTCTGTTAGTATAGCGCTGGATTGAACATCTGCGATTAATTCATAGGATACTCCTCTAACTTTACATTCGCTCTCAATTTCTTTAGCGTTTTTCACCATAAAGCTTCCGCCACGGTAGTTTAAAAGCCACTGAACTTCCACATCTTGTTTAAGCACCCAGTAGGCAATTCCATAAGCTTTCAAATGGTTCTTCTGCTGCCCATCCATAGGAATGAGGATATAAGCAGCTCTGGCACCAAAGCCAAGTGTTACAAGAAAGAAGAAAAGCATTAATCGTTTCATGTGTGATTTTTAGAATGGATGCTCTTCATCGATATCATTCATTTTTGATCCGCGAATTACGTTTGTAGAGGAAGCACCGAAATCAACGGAAGGACTCAATCCTGCACTCGCTGAACCATATTCTATGTTCTGATCAACATTATCCAGATCAGTGAATTTTGTAAATTGACCGATGTATCTGGTTTTCGCTGAATCTACCGGTCCGTTACGATGCTTGGCAATGATCAGCTCAGCAACGCCGCGTGTATCCATTCCATTTTCATCTTCAGTTATATTATAATACTCAGGACGATGGATGAACATCACCATATCCGCATCCTGCTCAATAGCACCAGATTCACGA
>JALYRR010000326.1 GCA_030855265.1 Bacteroidota bacterium
TGCAGCCGGAAAAAGCCAGGATCGTTGGTTTGCAATTCGGTAAAGAATCTATTACAGATATCGACTATAAAAACATTATGAATGGTGCTATTCTTCAGGTAAATTCCGGAGACAAAGTACCTGTTGATGGTGAAATCATTTCAGGTGAAGCAGCCATCGATGAATCGATGATCACCGGTGAAAGTAT
Organism: Bacteroidota bacterium; assembly: GCA_030855265.1. GTDB lineage: Bacteria > Bacteroidota > Bacteroidia > 2-12-FULL-35-15 > 2-12-FULL-35-15 > 2-12-FULL-35-15. Next base: position 188 of record JALYRR010000326.1, read on the forward strand.
TCCGGCAGAAAGAGTTTCAGGTAGCAAAGTGATTGGAGGAACTGTCCTCCTCAGCGGAAACTTTCGTATGCGTGCAGAAACCGTCGGAAATGAAACTGTTCTTGCAAAAATAATTGAACTTGTCAAAAAAGCGCAGCAAAACAAACCCTCCATTCAAAAATTAGGTGATAAAGTCAGCGCGATTTTTGTGCCCGTTGTTTTATCGATTTCCATCCTCACCTTCCTGATTGCTTTCTTCTTTTTGGAAATTTCAATGCGAGATTCCATGATGAGGAGTATTGCGGTCCTTGTCATTTCCTGCCCTTGTGCAATGGGCCTTGCTACACCTACTGCCGTAATGGTTGGGATTGGCCGTGCAGCAAAAAAAGGCATTCTTATAAAAGGTGGCGATACGCTGGAACAGTTGGCTGTTCTGAAAAACATCGTCTTTGATAAAACCGGCACTCTGACTACCGGCAATTTTAAAATCAACAAGATCCATTTGTATAATTCGAACATGGAAGAGGTAAAAGACATTCTCTTTCAACTCGAGCAACATTCCTCCCATCCCATCGCGAAATCCATGGTAAAGGAATTAAAAGGCTGTCTTACTTCCATACAATTCCTGACCATTTCGGAAGAAAAAGGGAAAGGAGTTTTCGCAAAGGATACAGCTCAAAACTATTATTCAGTTGGCTCCTTCGGCACATCTGCTCATCTTACTGATGATCGTTCTCATTCTGTTTACCTCATCAAAAACGATCAACTGATCGCAAGCGTGGATCTGCGGGATGATTTAAAAGAAAATACGCCTGAAATGGTGCAAAAATTCAATCAGCTGGGGATGAATACTATTTTGTTAAGTGGAGATAAACGTGAAAAGTGTGAGGAGATCGCCTCTGCCCTGAAAATGAAAAAAGTATACAGTGAACAAAGCCCTGAACAAAAATCAAAGATCATTGACGACCTTGTAAAACTGGGCCCAACAGCGATGGTTGGGGATGGTATAAACGATGCTCCGGCGCTGGCAAAAGCCACCATTGGCATCTCAATGAGCAGCGCAACGCATGTTGCAATTGAATCAGCTCAGGTGATATTGCTTAAACACAATGATCTCCGTATTCTTATTGAAGCTCAGCTAATCGGCAAGCATACCTTAATCACAATCAAACAAAATTTATTCTGGGCCTTTTTTTATAATGTTGTTGCAATCCCGGTTGCTGCAATGGGTCTGTTAAACCCAATGGCGGGAGCACTCGCAATGGCTTTTTCAGATGTGATCGTGATTGGAAATTCCATTCGCCTTAAAACAAAAAAACTATCTTAGCGTGTATGCTGAAAAAGTTAAGTAAAAAAATACTCCTTAAGATCGGCTACTCGATCAACAAAACTCAGAATGAGTTGCTGAAGAACGGCATACCGGTAGACATTACCGAGCCCGAATTTCTGGAGATCTACGAAAAATGTAAACCTTATACATTTACCAGTATTGAGCCGATGTATGCATTGTATAAAGCCGTTTGCTACATTTCTAAAAATAATTTACCAGGTGACACCGTTGAATGCGGCGTATGGAAAGGCGGCAGCGCAATGCTTATTGCCCTTACATTATTGAAACTGAATGACACCACAAGAAAGATCTACCTGTATGACACCTTTGACGGAATGAGTGAACCTACGGAGAAAGACGTTGATTTTAAAGGTATTTCAGCAGATCAACAATTAAAGCAGTCGGATAAATTTGCAGAGAAAACAGTCTGGTGTGTCAGTGGAATAGAAGAAGTCAAGCGAAATTTAATAAGCACAGGATATCCGGAAGAAAAACTTATTTTTATAAAAGGGAAAGTGGAAGAAAGCATACCTGGTAAGATCCCGGAACACATCTCTCTTTTGCGCCTGGATACAGACTGGTATGAATCCACCTATCATGAGTTTATTCACCTTTATCCTCTTCTTATAAAATCAGGGGTACTCATTATTGACGATTACGGCCACTGGAAAGGAGCACGCGATGCCACAGATACTTACTTTAAAGAGAACAACATTCATCTGCTGTTGAACCGCATCGATTACACAGTGAGAATGGGAATCAAAAGCTAATGGATAAAAAGCTGAACATATTATTTATTTCAGGATGGTATCCCAACCGGTTGATGCCCACCCTTGGCAATTTTGTACAGAAACATGCGGAAGCGGTTGCCTTACATTGTAATGTTGCGGCTGTTCATGCCTGTTCAGATGCCAACTGCAAAGGAGAACTGGAAATAACAGGGCAAATGATCAATAATGTTTTTACGGTGAATGTCTATTATAAAAAGATCACTCACTCCATCCCTATTCTTTCTCAAGTACAAAAACTTTTAGCCTACAAAAACGCCTTTAAAATGGGCATTGAACAGGTTCAAAAAAGATTCGGAAAGATCGATGTCGTACACCACAACATTCTTTATCCTTCAGGGATCATTGCACTGCATTTGAAAAAGAAATTCAGAATTCCTTATAT
>JALYRR010000165.1 GCA_030855265.1 Bacteroidota bacterium
GAAGTATGATTGTCTGTCGTGATGACATTCACATCTTCTGCAGGGGTATCAGCAAGACTCCAGGTTGTCCAGTTGGTCGACTGTGGACCAAGCTTAATTCCGGTAGTGTAGGTTTCGAAATCATCATCGAATGTTTGAGCGTATCCTGCTGTAGCAGCGATCAAACATCCTAAAGTAAGTGTAGCAATTTTTTTCATTTTTGTCGGAATTTTATTTTTGAATAGCTAAGTTAACATAAAATGAAACCCGGCGCTAGTAATTTTGGATTTATTATTAGTAATCGAAGCAGGATTTTAGCACTGAAAAACCGGAGGAAAAATCTTTTTGACGGCACAATCAATTTTATTTTACATTTGCATCGCTCTCCTGTAAATACGCTACAGTATTTAAAAAACAAATTTCATTCTTATTAAATATGTTAGTAAAAACGTATGGCAGCGCTGTGTATGGCATTAGTGCAACAACAGTGACTGTGGAGACCAATATCCTTCCGGGAGTTAATTTATACATCGTAGGATTACCCGATAGTGCGGTGAAGGAAAGTCAGCAACGCATTGCCGCTGCACTTAAGAACAATGGTTTTAAGATCCCGGGAAAAAGTATTGTGATCAATATGGCTCCCGCAGATATCCGGAAAGAAGGATCTGCTTATGATCTCACCATTGCTGTTGGCATACTCGCGGCATCGCAGCAAATCCGGAATGAAAATGTGAGTGACTATATTATTATGGGAGAGCTTTCCCTGGATGGAGGTTTGCAGCCTATAAAAGGAGTGTTACCCATCGCGATCAAAGCACGAGAAGAAAAATTCAAGGGCATTATCCTGCCGAAGCTGAATGCCAGAGAAGCAGCCATTGTTAGTGATCTTGATGTTTATGGGGTTGACAATATCCAGGAGGTGATTGATTTCTTTAATGGGAACAGCGATCTTCAGCCTACAGTTGTAAATACGAGAGAGGAATTTTTCCAGAAGCTGAATGAAAATGAGTTTGATTTTGCGGATGTAAAAGGACAGGAAAACATCAAACGCGCACTTGAGATTGCGGCAGCGGGAGGACATAACGTGATCCTGATCGGCCCACCAGGTGCTGGAAAGACGATGCTTGCAAAAAGATTACCGACCATCCTGCCTCCTATGAATTTGCATGAAGCATTGGAAACAACCAAGATTCACAGCGTGGCGGGCAAGATGGGAAAAAATACAGGATTAGTTTCGACACGCCCTTTCCGGAGTCCCCATCATACTATAAGTGATGTTGCTCTTGTGGGCGGTGGTGGCGTCCCTCAGCCGGGTGAGATCTCACTTTCGCACAATGGCGTTTTGTTTCTGGATGAGCTTCCGGAATTTAAAAGAACGGTTTTGGAAGTAATGCGACAACCACTTGAAGACAGGATCGTAACTATTTCAAGAGCAAAATTTTCTGTGGAATATCCTGCGAGTTTTATGCTGGTTGCTTCCATGAATCCGTGTCCGTGCGGCTTTTACAACCACCCTGAAAAAGATTGCGTGTGCCCTCCCGGAACTGTTCAAAAATATTTGAATAAGATTTCCGGTCCACTTCTCGACAGGATCGACATACATGTGGAAGTGACGCCGGTGTCATATACAGAGTTAAGTGCTGAAAGAATTTCGGAAAGAAGCAATGATGTGAGAGAACGCGTTGTAAAAGCGCGGGACGTTCAGGAGAAAAGATATCTGGCGAATGATGGCGTTCATTGCAATGCTCAGATGAGCTCCAAACAACTCAGGGAAATTTGCAGAATAGATGAAACAGGCAATCAACTTTTGAAAACAGCCATGGAAAGGCTTGGATTATCGGCCAGGGCTTACGACAGGATCTTAAAAGTAGCCAGGACCATTGCGGATCTGGATAGTTCTGAAAATATCGAAAGCAATCATCTCGCGGAAGCGATACAATACAGAAGCCTTGACAGAGAAGGATGGGCGGGGTAGACGAAATGTTCCTGTTAATTTTTGTTATTTTTGTATTTAGAGGTACCCGTAACAAAACCCAACCGCAGTCGGCAGCGTATATCCTTTAAACAAAACAAAATGAAACATGTTATTTTAATGCTGCTTGCGGTGAGTTTGATCTCCTGCAGCGGTAACAGCCAGAATACAACTCAAAAACCAGCAGAAATGAACGAAAAAGAAAAAGTTGTTAAATCCGAAGAGGAATGGAAAAAAGTTCTGAGTCCTGAACAGTACGAAGTGTTGCGGGAAAAAGGAACGGAAATGCCCTATTCCGGAAAATTCTATAAGCACAAGGAAAGCGGAACCTATGTATGTGCCGGTTGTGATGCAGAGCTATTTAAATCGGATGCAAAATTTGATTCCGGCTGCGGATGGCCGAGCTTTTCGGATGTTGTGGATTCCTCTAAAGTAAATTATGTTAAAGACAAAACCCATGGAATGATCCGGACAGAGATCACCTGCGCAAAATGTGGCGGCCACCTCGGACATGTATTTGACGACGGGCCTGCGCCTACAGGGCTGAGGTATTGTATCAATTCAGTTTCAATCGATTTCAAGAAATAGAGATAACAAGAGCGATTCCCGTTTAATTAATGCGCTTTAAACAAACTGGAACGATATCTGTTCTAAAAGGGTGATTTTTAAGTAAATCATCCTTTTTCTATTTTTCTTTTAAACAATGTTGCGACATTAGATGTATATACATATATTTGCAACATAAACTTAAAACCTAAAACAACAAATGATAAACAAAATTACAATGAGCCTTCTTGCAGCAGCTGCAGTTACGGCATTCTCTTTCACTACAGGTGAAAAACATTTAACTACTTACAAAGTAGATACAAAATCAACAACTGCTTCATGGGTGGGGAAAAAAGTAACCGGAGAACATAGCGGAACTATCGCTGTTTCTTCAGGAAACATCATCAGTGATCACGGAAACATTACCGGAGGTGCTTTCATCCTGGACATGACTTCATTAAAATGTACTGATTTAAAAGCGGATGAAGGTGGGGATAAACTGGTTGGACATTTGAAAGCAGATGATTTCTTTGGAGCGGACAAACATCCGACAGCAAAATTTGAATTGACAAAAGCAACCTTGAAATCAGGAAATGATTATGATGTTACAGGAAAACTTACGATCAAAGGAATCACAAACGAAGTGACTTTCCCTGCTATGATCAAAATGGATGGTAAAACATTCGTTACGGTTGCAAAAATAACTGTTGACCGCACCAAATATGATATCAAATACGGATCTGCAAGTTTTTTCCAGGGTATAGGGGACAAAGCGATCAGCGATAATTTCGAATTGAATGTGAATGTTGTTGCTTCTGCAGAGTCAGGTAAGTAATAGAAACGAATTACGAATCTTTCGAATAACGAATAGCGAATCTTTGAACAAAAAGCCCCGTCAAAGCATGACGGGGCTTTTTATTATCATTCAATCTCTTGAATATTAAGAAAACTGGCAGATGATTCCGCCCATCAATCCCATCGTGATGATCCAGTAACCTACATTGATGGCTATATATTTGAATCCTTTTCCTTCGAACATTGCATTTGTACCTAAGATAGGCAGTGCAATTGTAAATCCGGCCATTACTCCGTGAAGAACACCATGCTTGAAGGTTCTGAAATTATTACCATACTTCGCCATAAAATCCGCGAAATACATTCCATTTACAGAAGTTGGATCCTGAAAGCTTGGATCTGTCGCCAGGGTTGAAAACGCACCCCACTGATGGATCACCATAAATTGTAATGCAAAAGAAAGTAAAAAGCTAAGTATCACACAAAGGATGTAAATAACAACCATGTTCTTCCCTTTTGCTTTCTCAGGTGTAAATCCTGTTTCATTCATCCATGCTGTCCCGAACACTTTCGGGTTATACCAGATAAATCCTGTTACCATTGGAACAAGTGCTGCGCACAGCAACACTAAAAAATTAATTTGCATCATCGTTTTTATTTTTTTGGTTCAATCAAATATAGATCAAATCAACCCCTGATTCTTTGATCACATCTCCAGTTTTAAACACTGAATTGTTGATGAAAGGAACAAACTTGTCTTTCCCGATATTTTCTCTATTTTAGAGGTATCAATCTCTGATCTTATGAAACAATTCATCATCATGCTGTTCGCTTCCGCAGGGAGTTTATTCATATCGCAAAAGTCCCTTGCTCAGGACAAAGGAAAAATTGAAGTGCTGAGCGCAAAACAAAAAGGGGAAACAGTGGAATTCAGCATACTCTCAACAACGCCCTTTTATGTGGGCGGCAACATGCATATTCTTCATATTTGTAATAAAGAATTTAAACTCAGCAAACTCATCAATAAAGATGAACAGCATATCATGACGTTTTTTATTCCTGCCTCTGAGTTCAATTCATTAACCGATGGTGAAAATATCTGGCTCACCTATGGCGAACCCGTTAACAGAACCAAAGAAAAAAAGAAAGTGCTTGAAGTTATGAGCAAGGATGCTTCACGCACCTGCTGGGAAGTTGGCAAATTCAAAAAATCAGTCCTGACCAATTAATTCAACCAGCAGTATGAAAAAATTGAAAACGAATCTTATAAATAAGTTCACTTCGCGATTCCTTGCCATTGTTCTTGTTTGTGTTAACGGACTATCACTCTTTGCGCAAACCACACCTGATCCGGGTTTACCGGGTTCATACGCTGTACTTACAGCAGATTACGATCTCGGCGACCTTGCCTACAAACCACCCAGCTTTCCGGATTTCGTGGAAGTAAGAGGTAATGTTCATTATCCTGCTGCTTTGAGCTCAGGCCCATTTCCGGTTCTTCTGTTCCTTCACGGGCGACACAGCACTTGTTATCAAACCAGCAATCCATCCAACACTGCTCTCGACTGGCCATGCGCTCCCGGTGATCAAAGCATTACCAGTTTTGAAGGGTATGATTACCTGGCCCAGCAAATGGCGAGTCATGGTTATATCGTGATCTCCATTTCAGCTAACGGCATCAATGCGAACGATGCAAGTATCCCTGACAGCGGAATGCCTGCACGCGGTGAACTTGTTCAACATCACCTCAACCTCTGGAACACATTCAACACAACAGGGGCTGCTCCTTTTGGAACTATGTTCGTGGGAGCGCTTGACATGAACCGCATCGGAACCATGGGACATTCCCGTGGTGGTGAAGGTGTTGTTTCAAATGCTCTTCTCAACGCATCCCTTGGAAGCCCATACGGCATAAAGGCTGTCCTCACACTTGCTCCTGTTGATTTCGGCAGACAAGTCATGAATAACATTCCTCTTTTAAATATAGCGCCGTATTGCGACGGCGATGTTTCCAACATTCAGGGTGTACATTATTATGATGATACACGTTATTCTGTCCTGACAGATCAAAGTCCGAAACACAACATCCTGATGATGGGTGCCAATCATAATTTTTACAACACCGTATGGACTCCCGGAACTTACATCGCAGGCACATCGGATGATTGGGATGATAACTACGGAAGTGGAGACATTCATTGCGGGACAGGCGGAACCGGAAACAAGCGATTAACACCTGCCCAACAACAGGCTTCTTTCAATGCGTATGCAAGTGCTTTCTTCAGAGTGTATGTTGGAAACGAAACGGCATTCGAACCCATTCTTGAAACAGATGATATCATTCCTCCGGTATCCTCCCTGCTTGATTCCTCACAGGTTTTTGTTTCTTATCATGCTCCGGCATCTGAACGCCTTGATGTGAATCGCACCGATACAGAAGGATCCGAGCTAACGAATACCGTAGCGGGATCTGTTTCAGTAAACAGTCTTTTGGTATTTGATATCTGCGGAGATGATCTTGGTGAATTTGATTGCGGACTTAGCGGATCATCCTCGAAGGAGCCTCACAGCGGATCATCCAGCACATTGGGTATGTCGCAGCAGGAAATTCAATGGAACGCACCGGGGGATTATTATCAGAACAGCATTCCTCCTGCGAGTCAGAATTTCTCTACTTTCCAGGCATTACAATTCAGAGCAGCCATCAATTTCGACAACAGTACTTCCGGATCCGATATAGATTTCACAATTCAACTTATCGACGGAACAGGTGCCATCAGCAGTGTGATCGCAAGTGATTACAGCAACTTTCTGTACTTCCCTCCCGGAACACAATTCCTGCGTTTGCCCAAAGTGATGTACAATACACTTAAAATTCCGCTTACTGATTTTACAGGCGTCGACCTTAATCAAATTCAGCAGATCAAATTTCTCTTTAATCAGACGACGGCAGCTGCGATCTTTGTCGCCGATATCGCATTAAGCGGAACCGCTCCTATTGTTACATCTGCGGGAAGCACAACGAATGATCCTGGCATCTCTGTATTTCCGAACCCAGCCGAAAGTGTTGTTACTGTCGATCTAGGAAACAATTATACATCCGTCAGCGCAATTACTCTTTTCGACATTCAGGGAAAATTGATCTTAAGAAATGAGAACATTTCCTCGCAAAGAATGACAATCAATCTGAATGACCTTGAGAAAGGAATTTACATTTTAAACATTACCGGTTTGAATGATCCTGCGAATTTCAGGGTGGTGAAAAGGTAAGTGAGTGATGAGGTGATGATGTGATGAAGTGATGAAGTGATTGGGTGATGGGGTAATGTGATGATGTGATGAAGTGATAATGTGAATATCGTTTCTCCCGGATGCCTGCGGTCTTTCGAGTTCGAGGGGTATGTGCAAATTTGATGATGTGCAGATGTGCAAATTAGAGAATTTGATCGCTTCGTAACCAAAATTAAATCCTTTTTCATCATGAGAATCTGCGTTCTATAAAAATGAATTTCACGCCCTCCGGTAAGGACTCAGGATAAACTTCGCCTCAAAGGACGCAAAGGTGTTTCGCAACTAAAATCAAATCATATTTTTTTCATATTCACCGAAGGTGATCATACCTTTCATAAAAGATCTGTGTACCAAAAAAACTTTGTAATGTGCAAATGTGATAATGTGATGATGTGATAATGCGGATTTCGATTGGTATTATGTGCGCGGTCAGTTCGAGTTAGAGGGGTACGTCCAAATTTGATGATGTGCAGATGTGCAAATTAGAGAATTTGATCGCTTCGTAACCAAAATCAAATCCTTTTTCATCCTACTCACCGAAGGTGATCAAACCTTTCATAAAAGATCTGCGTACCCAAAAAACACAGCATCCTTTTTAATCATGAAAATCATGAGAATCAGCGTTCTATTACGCAACGCATTAAGAAACTATGCCTAAAAAAACGCCCTGAAATTTCAGAGCGTTTTTTTCATTTTCAAATTAACTAATTGTCACATTTTCAAATTGATCATTGTCCGTGACAGTTCTTATATTTCTTCCCGCTTCCGCAAGGACAAGCATCATTCCTGCCGATCTTCTGTTCTACTCTCACCGGCTGCTGAATCACCTTTGGTTTTTCCTTTTGCTGCTCTTCGCTTCCAACTTCACTTCTGCTGGTTTGGGTCTGCTCGCGTTTTGGCTGCTGCTGAACTTTTGCCTGCTGAACTGCATTCTGTGCTTCATTCGGAAGATTCGCACGCAATAAGAAAGAAACCATTTCCTTGTTCACATCATTGATCATGCGCTTAAACAATTCAAATGATTCAAACTTATAGATCAGCAATGGATCCTTCTGCTCATACACAGCATTCTGCACGGATTGTTTCAGATCATCCATCTCACGTAAGTGCTCTTTCCATGCATCATCTATCATTGCAAGTGCAGTACCTTTTTCTAGTCCCAATACCAATTCACGTCCTTTTGTTTCGTATGCACGCTTGAGATTAACAACTACCTGGAGCGTTTTGATTCCATCCGACAAAGGAGTTACAATGTTCTCGAAAGAATTGCTTTGGTTTTCATAAACATCCCTGATCACAGGAAATGCTTTGGTTGAAATGAAGTCATTCTTATGAGAATAATTCGCATCCACCATTTTATATAATTTATCAGTGATGTCCGGAGAATTCAACCTGGAGAAATCTTCCTGACTGATAGGAGAATCAATTGACAAAATGCGGATCACCTCGATGTTGAAACCATCAAAATCTTTCACATCATGGTATTCATTTACAATGGATTCACACGTATCATACAATGAATTCGCGATATCAACAGCCAGACGATCGCCGAATAAAGCGTGACGTCTTTTCTTGTAGATCACTTCGCGTTGAGAGTTCATCACATCATCGTATTCGATCAAACGTTTACGTGTTCCGAAATTGTTCTCCTCTACTTTTTTCTGAGCACGTTCAATGGAACGGGTGATCATGGAATGC
>JALYRR010000327.1 GCA_030855265.1 Bacteroidota bacterium
CTTTCCATACATCAAAATACCGGTCCTGTAAATTCTTGCGGCCAGCCAGGTAGTTATCACAAAACCTGCAACAAGAAAAAACATAGACAAAGCCAGCTCCCAGGGTGCCACTCCAAAAGGAATGCGAACCATCATTACTACCGGCGATGTAAACGGAATCATTGAAAACCAGAAACCAACTTTGCTTTCAGGATTCTGAAGTATACTTTGCGCAACAATAAAGGAAAGTATAAGGGGAATGGTTATAGGAAGCATAAACTGTTGCGTGTCGGATTCGCCATCCACAGCGGCACCAATTGCTGCGAACAACGCGCCGTATAGCAGGTATCCGCCAAGGAAATAAAATAAAAAGGCTCCCAGCAACAACGGGAAATTAATTGAATTTACCGAGTTAAAAATTTCAGACATTTCATTGTTTTCAGAGGTACTTGAAGATCCGTCTTCCGCTTCCATGGGCAGCGGTGTTCCTAAAGGCGACTGGCGGTTTATCATCTGTTCCCTCATCTGGTTGGAATCAATAAAAAATCCAGACACTACTGTAGCAATGGAAAAAGTAAGAACTATCCATAAAAGAAACTGGGTTAAACCTACCAAAGCAATGCCTATAATTTTTCCCATCATTAACTGGAAAGGTTTTACCGAGGAAATAATTATTTCAACAATGCGGTTGGTTTTTTCCTCGATCACTCCCCGCATGACCTGGGCTCCATAAAGAAAAATAAACATGTAAATTAAAACACCACCCAACATCCCAACAATCGTTGTAAGGCCTGCACTGGTTTCCTCTTCTCCCTGTTCTGTAAGTGTACGGGTATTTACATGCACTCGTGTTTTGATCTGATCTAATGTTTGCTGATTTATGCCCTGTGCCTGGAGCTTCATGCTCTCAATTTCTTTCTGAATAGTTCGTTCAATAGAGGTGACCAGGTTGATATTTGGTTGCTTGGCTGAAAACAACATGATAGCTCCTGTGTTATTAATTACATTTCCAGGGATGTAAAGAATTGCTGTATGTCGCTCCGGATTAAAAACTGTTTTAGCAACAGGAAGTGAGAGGGTATCCATTTCAAAAACCAGACTCTCCGAATCCTGTAATTTTCCTTTGAACAATCCTGACTCATCAATTACTTGAATTTTCGAAACTTCATTTTCATCATAACGGGCCATCAACACCGGAACAATAAATAATGACGCCATGAGAATGGGTCCGAGAATGGTCATGATAATAAATGACTTCTTCCGGACACGTGTCAGATATTCACGCTTTATGATCAGGGAAATTGTACTCATAGTTCAGCTACAGGTTGTTGTTCGTTACTTTCTTTAACCAGAGAAATAAAAATATCGTTCATACCGGGAATAAGTTCCCTGAAAGAATGCACCTCAACATTAGAGATCAGACTGGCTAGCAGGTCGTTGGTTGAGCGGCCTTCTCCCATTTTCACAACTGCTTTCATCAGTTCACCATGTGGCTCGTGGGAGAGCAATTCATAGCCCGCCCATAATCCGTTCGCAAAAGCAATTGCGTTTCCTTGATATTCTATTTCATACTTCGCTGATTTAAAATTCCTGCGGATATCCCTAACAGCTCCATCCAGTATTTTATGAGAGCGGTTTATCAGAGCGATATGACTGCATAATTCTTCCACGGATTCCATGCGGTGGGTGGAGAGAATGATGGTGGTTCCCTTTTCACGAAGCTTTAAAAGTTCATCTTTGATCAGGTTGGCGTTGATAGGATCAAATCCTGTAAAAGGTTCATCCAGTATGAGCAATTTAGGTTCGTGCAACACAGTAATAATGAACTGCACTTTTTGTTGCATTCCCTTGCTGAGTTCTTCTACTTTTTTTCGCCACCACCCTTTCAGCTCGAATCGTTCAAACCAGTCACGAAGCCGGATTACAGCTTCCTGCCGGCTCATTCCTTTCAGCTGGGCCAGGTAAAGGGCTTGCTCTCCAACCTCCATTTTTTTATAGAGGCCCCGTTCTTCGGGAAGGTAACCGATCATTCCAATGTGCTTTTGCCGGAGCTTTTCCCCCATAAAAAGCACTTCACCCTCATCGGGAGCTGTAATTTGATTGATTATCCGGATTAGAGAGGTTTTCCCGGCTCCGTTGGGGCCAAGCAGCCCGTAAATACTACCTTGCGGGATTTCGAGGGAGACGTCATCCAAAGCCCGGTGCGACGCATATTGCTTGGTGACATTTTTTACGGATAGAATCATATTAGGAATCAACAGCCTCAAAAATAGTAAATTCCTTTCCTGTTTTCAGAATAGGAAACACTTTTGTATCTGATTGATTATTTATGTGGAGTCAGGAAAAGTAGGGGATCCGGAGCAATAATTCCCACGAAGGCACAAAGGGATTAGGAATAGAATTTAGCATTTGAATGTGGAGTCATTTTAATCTGTTTATAGGAGATTCGGAGCAATAATTCCCACGAAGGCACAAAGGGATTAGGAACAGAAATTAGCATTTGAATGTGGAGTCATTTTAATCTGTTTATAGGAGATTCGGAGCAATAATTCCCGCGAAGGCACAAAGGGATTAGGAACAGAGATTAGCATTTGAATGTGGAGTCATTTTAATCTGTTCATAGGAGATTCGGAGCAATAATTCCCACGAAGGCACAAGGGGATCAGGAACAGAAA
>JALYRR010000018.1:0-10495 GCA_030855265.1 Bacteroidota bacterium
TTCATGTCCTGAAGCGACATAATACTTCCGGTAGGATTATGCGGAGTATTGATGATGATCATTTTTGTGCGGTGATTGATCATCTTTTTTACCTGGTTCCAATCAATACTATAATCAGGTGCTGTGAGTTGCAGGTAAACTGTTTTTCCACCATTCAATTCTATAGCGGGTTGATAACAATCATAGGCGGGTTCAAAAATAATGACCTCATCCCCTTCTCTTACAACGGCAGTGATAGCAGTATAGATAGCCTGAGTAGCACCTGCCGTTATAGTGATCTCTGTATCGGGGTCATATTTTGCACCATACAGGGATTCCGTTTTTTCCGCCAGCATTTCACGCAGGGAAAGCAGTCCGGCCATAGGTGCATATTGGTTATTCCCCGAGGACATATATTTATTTACCAGTTCCACCAAATCTTCATTGCAGTTAAAATCAGGAAAACCCTGAGAAAGATTGATGGCTTTGTGATCGGCAGCCAGCTTACTCATTACGGTGAAGATGGTTGTGCCGACGTTTGGAAGTTTACTGTGAACGAGGTTCGGATATTTCATAAAAATGATTTAAAGTTTAAAGGTAGAAAGTTCTAACGGTTTCTCTCAGGAAGGAGGGAAAATTCCGGCAGCAAAATCCAAGGAAAGAAGGAGTTAAAATAAAATGAAGGAAAATTGGCATTCAATTGCATGATTTAGTATATTTTTGCGGCCTATTATTAATTTAAAAATTATTTCAACATGACAATTGAAAACAACTCAGTGGTATCGGTAGACTATAACCTATCTATAAAAGGAACAAGCGAACAAGTTGAACAAACAAGCAAAGAGCATCCCTTTGTATTTCTATTCGGGGCAGGTGGACTGCTCGAGGATTTTGAATCTAATTTACGTGGTAAAAAAGCAGGGGACACCTTTGACTTTTTTATTGAAAGCGCACGCGGATATGGTGTGCGTGATGAGCAGCACGTTGTAATGATTCCAATGGAAGCCTTTTTAGGTGAAGATGGAAAATTTGACGAAGAAAATGTAACAGTTGGTGGAACCCTGCCAATGGTTGACAATGATGGAAACCGTTTGTATGGAAAGGTGATGGAGATCAACACAGAACATGTGAAGATGGACTTTAATCATCCCTTAGCCGGACAAGATTTGCACTTTAAAGGAGAAGTCCTTGAAGTTCGCGCTGCTTCTGAAGAAGAGCTTGCTCACGGTCATGTTCACGGACCTCATGGGCATCAGCACTAATCAACGATGATTTTATTTCAACTCCGTTCTTTGCGCTAACTGTGAAAGGAACGGAGTTTTTTATTCTTTACTTCATTAAACTATTCTATCCAGATTTCAGGACCTATGGCAATCACTACAAGAATTCCCGACTCAGAAGAATTCCGTGAGATCTGTCATTTCATTAAGGAGTTCGAACTTGACGGGCGTGAATTAAAGGCTGAAGAGTTCATTGCGGCTTTCAAGGGTGAAAAGCTGTGTGGCTTTGGAAGGATTCGTGAACATGAAGATTGCAGTGAACTCTGTTCTCTTGGTGTTTTGGAAAAATTCAGACTGCAGGGAATCGGAAAAGCTATCGTACAAGAACTAATAAAGAAAGCAAGCAAACAATTATACCTCGTTTGTATCATTCCGGAATTTTTCCTTCCATACGGCTTTCAGAAAGCAAACAATTTCCCTCCTTCTATCCAATCCAAAACAGATTTCTGCCGTCATCATCTCGCTGTTCCGGAAACTTATGTTGCCATGCTTAAAAAGTAACAACCCGGAATTTTTCTTCACCAAAGAACAATTTTAGCCTTGCTCAGCTTCAAAAAACAATTTAAATCCTTCCAAAGCCCTCAGTTGCATTTTGTTCTTTTTAAACAATGCTTAAACGATAGTTAAACAACATTTAACCCGATTTATATCATTCTTAATAAGTGCTTAATCGGTTTAATTTGACTTTTCAACATATTTTCATAGTTTTGAAAAGTTTTAAACATCTCATGCTATCGGAAATGAAAAAATTATCCTCAGAAGAATTCGATCAATTATCCTTAAGAGGCAAAGGGAGAAGTTCCCATGTTTTTAATTCTATCGTCAACCTGAAGGCAGGGGAAGCGGTGCTTATTGAAGCAAAGGACTGGCAGAGGAAAGCTAGTCCGAGCACACTCGTGAGGTACATTGAAAAAAAACACAAAATGAAATTTACCTGCGGCTCTCTGAGTGGAGGATCCGGCTGGGCAGTGAAACGGATCGACGGATTTAAGAACAACCTCAATATGCCTGTTGATAAACGCGATGAGGTTGAGCGCTTAAAGCTTAAGTCTGATCTGGTGGTTTTTTACCTTGGAAGAATGGCTTTCCACAAGATTGAACGCATTGAAGAATCCATCAAGGCCAGTGTCGGACACTTCTGGAAAGCCGATAGCAAGGTTGTTCAGGAGCTATTTCACGAGATCATCAAAAGTCTGGAAGAGCAAGGCCATATTATGATCGAAAATGAAAAGACCTATATCCCATTAAGACGAAACTGATCAAGTCATGGCGTTTTATGATCTTGATAAAAAAGAGCGACAAGACCTTGTACTCCTCATGCATCAGGAGATCCTGGTTGCTCTGAAAAAAAACAGCAACGAAAAAATCCTTCTTTACTTTTCCGATGAAGACACTTACATCCGTAAGAATGCCTATCTCATCATCGGAAAAATTTATAAATCAGCAGAAGAATTTCAATCAAATATCCTCGGCCTCCTGGAAAAATTTTTTCTTTCCAAAAACGAGAAGGTTCGGCAAACAGCTATAAACGCTGCAGGCGAAATTGCAATGAAAGAATTTGGACCAGTGGAATTACTGATGGAAAAGGGCTTTTTCGATGAGCATCACTCTGTTCGAAACGCTGTGATTGGATCCATAAAAAAAGCCGGCGAAAAAAATCCCCTGCCTCTACTAACTTTCGCTCGCAAATTTTTAAAACATCCCGACAAAGAGATCAGGCGGGAGATTTGCCATGGCATTGAACTCCGGGGGCGGACACATCCCGAAGATATTCTACCTTTGTTAAAAGAGTTACAGCATGATAAAACGTCTCGTGTTCGAAACACATTGGTGCATGTGCTGGGACAAATTGCTTACAAAAAAGGTTGTCTTGCTATAGTCGTTAATGACCTGAAAACGTGGGACAACAAAGACCTTGTTGCTGATGCTTTGGAAGAGATCATCGATGTGCATCACAGATACCGGGATTTCGCAATCCTGACACAAGATCAGGCTGCACTATATATCCAGGAAAATTACCCGTGTTAAAATCTAATGCTTCACCACTTTACTAACAGAGAAGAAATTATATTCTTCCATGCTGACTTTCAGAGAATAGACTCCATTAGCCAGCAGTCCCATATCCGTTGCAAGAGCAGTGTTTCCGTCCTCAACCATTGATTTCTTTTCATAAACCACACGTCCATAAAGATCTCTAACTACAACTGTCACTTCTCCCTTTACCGGAGTAAAGAAATCAAAATTCAACATTCCTGAAGTTGGGTTTGGATGTATGTTGGAAACACTTATCTCGTCCAGATGATTCTCAATCATCACGATATTGGAGTACGTTGAGTTTCCATCAAAATCTGTCTGCTTTAATTTATAATAAGTCGCACCATTGTATGGCGACTGGTCAATAAAGAAATAGTTTTTTATCTCATTGCTGTTCCCTGCACCATCAACAGTTGCGATGGGTTCAAAGAAATTACCATCAGAAGAATGTTCCAGTGTAAAGAAATCATTGTTCAATTCGGAAGCAGTTGTCCAGTCAAGCTGATTAACTTTTCCGAGGCTGGTCCCGGTAAATGAAAGCAATTCAATCGGCAATGGAGTAACGGATTGCGCTGTTCCAAAATTAGAGAATCCTGACATACCAATCCTTGCAACAGTATTCACAGTACTTGCAGCACATGTTCCATTAAGCATCCATCCCGATCCCGGATCTTTCATAACTGTCCAGGCAGTATTACCAACATCATTGGTATAACTTCCGGCACGATTGTACAAAGTCATTGTATACGATCCCGTTCCGGTGATTACAGCCATTGCCGCATTGTATGCCGTAATGGTCCATCTTCCGTTATCAAGTGCAGGCTGATTGTATGTTACACCACACTCTGTAGATCCCAGGGCGGCAGGTACAGATCCGTATGGATTGAAACTCGCCAGTAAACTACTTATAGTAGTCGCAGCAGTGAAGTTCGCATTGGCACGCTGATATCCTTTAGTTGCATGTCCAACCGGGAAATCATAAGACCCTGTTGTTAAAATATATCTTCTCAGGAAGCCCTGAACAAAACTGTTTGCATTCCCTGCAGATACAGAGGCTGAAGCTGTATTGTTTGATACCACTTCAAGAGCGCCTGTGATGATCTTACCCAGTGTAAGGGTAAGCACACCTGAAGTTCCCAGGATCATGTTGTTCCCGACAAGAGTTACTCCTGTTCCGGTATGATTCAACAACACGTGATTAAGAGTCAGGTTTCCACCCGGTGAATAATTTTGAGCAGCGGTTCCGTTGAACTCCAATGTGCCTGTAGTACCAGAATTAGTATAGGTTGTTCCGGCAGATGAATTGGTAAAGTTTCCAGCCACACGAATATATTTACCATTTGAATTAAAAATACTGGTTGCGTTGGAAGTCAGGAAATTTCCGCCGATGTCCACATTTACATTTGCAAAAACGCTTCCACCAGTTTTGGTGATGGTCAGGTTTCCAAGCTTGTTCGTTCCTGTGAAAACACCGTCTATCGTATGAGTGACAGCAGCATTATTAAATAAAATTGTTGAAGTTGGACTTGCGATGAGTGTACCGTTATTTGTAAAGTTGCCACAAATAGTTAACGTAATTCCGGCATTGATGGTAAGTGTTGCTCCAGCATTGATGGTTAAATCTTTAACTGATGAGTTCACCGAAATCACAGGCTGATTGGTTGAAGGGCTGATCACTGCATTCATTGTACAGGAAGGAGGTGCGCAATTGCCCCAGTTGGAAGCTGTACCCCAAACCGTATTTGTACTTCCTGTCCAGGTGATGGTGGTAGGTGTTCCGAATCCACTTGTTGAATTTGAAAAATCGATCGTGGTTCCTCCTGTTGTTCCGGAGTAATTCGTCACGCACAATACATAACTTTGTCCGGCTGTTACTGCAAGCGGCGTTTCAAAATTTGCTGCGATTCCTCCGGCAGGTACCGGTGATTGCATTCCTGTGCCCACAGTGTTTGATCCTCCGTTCCAGTTGCATCGAACAGGAGCAACAAGATTCGCAGAAATATCAGCACAGGTATTTGTTGTTAATGGATAAAGGATCCAGTCGTAAATAGAACCTGCAGGGTTGCTGATTGTCCAGGCAAGTGATCCATTCGCAGAAACATCAATACGGTACCACAACGAATTTCTTTCTCCCGACAGAAGACAGCCGCTGTTTGCAGAAGAAACATTTGTAGAAGGATTACCAATGGTTCCGGAAGCAGGAACATCACTTGTACTTCCACATCCAAAATAACTTACAGTTTGCGAAATTGATGTTGCACCGCAAACGGAAATCGATCCGGAACAATCCTGAACCGTTGGAGGCGGAACGATACTTCCATCAGAAGCAGTGATACTGAAAGAACCTGTATAATTGCTATAGCCATCAACACGAATCCAATAGGTAGCTCCCGGAGTTAGACCGGTAAGCGTCAACAATGAATAATAATTAACACCGCTTGTGCAGATAGTTGCATTGTCGTTACAGCCTCCAGCAACAGCTACAAGAGCACCGCAAGTTCCGCTGAAAACTTCAATCTGAGAATCGTACATTGTACCCAGGGTAGTCATAACACGTAATTGACCTGAAGCAGGACACACTACATTGTACCAGACAGAATTAAGATTGCCAACCCAACCGCATGCTCCCCAGGCAGGTTCCCCAGTACCTCCAGAACAAGTATTATCCCCACTGGTTGGTGTAGCAAGTGTAAGCGCTACTGCATTACATGGAAGATCATTTGCTGGTCCGGAGCCAAAGCTTGTAATAGAAATATCATATGCTGCATTCATTGGAGATGCCCAGGTATCAACCATAATGTAGTACGTTCCGGCTCCCGGCAAAACAGCTGATCCTGATAATGGACTCGAGCCTCCGTAATTTGCTACGCATGTAGTACCTGCAGCCCCCGGGCATCCGTTGTACACCTGAAAACCAATACTTGTAGTACTTGCATTTGTGAGTGAAACCCCAATACATTCAGGACCTGTTGCCACATAGCGATACACTTTATCTTCTCCTGATTCATACCATGAACCGCAGGAGCCCGTACTTAAATTATTATAATCATCGCCAAAGCAGGCTGTTGTTTCACCAACTGCAGAATAAGGAAGAGAGGAAATTACGACAGGGCTTGCACAGGTTGTTCCCAAAGGAATTCCTGTAGGAGCAGAAATGGTCAGACCATAAGGAGCAGGAATACAGCCACCCCAGTTATCCTGATCAATTACGAGATAATACAATTGTCACGCTGTTACGTTGGCACAGATGCTTTGATTGCCGGCAGAACTTTGAGAGTAACTTACACATGAGCCACCACCGCCCAAAAGCGGGCATCCGACATAAAGCTGGAGGCTTGTCCAGAAAGATGTACTTGTTAGAGAAGCGGTAATATTTCCAGATGTGGTTGGAGTAAAGGAATACACAGCATCTTCCGCAGAATTGTACCAGGTGGATCCGCATGCTGTAAGATTAGAGCTTGTCAGGTTATCTACTGCGCCGCAGGTGGTTGCTCCTGTAATGCTGTAAGGCAGAGCTGCAACGCTTGTTACACCCGCACCAAGCGAGCTCGGACAAAGGGGATCACGTACACAGATCTGAAAAGTTCCAGTAGTTGTTCCATCACCTTCCACACGGATATAATAAACCGTTGAAGCAGAAGGAAGACCCGTAAGTGAGAGTATGGCATTGGACGGATTTAAAGTTCCACCGTTATCTGCACAACCGACCAGGGTCAGTCCTCCGCATGCGCCTGAATAAACGGCGAAAGCAGTACCAAAAGAATTACATGTACTTGAAGTATTATCAAGAGATACGGTCATTGATGTTTGACCGGCAGGTTTTGTAACTGTGTACCAAACATCGTGAGAAGTTGTTGTTGGCGACCAGCATGCAGGTGCGGCCGGGCTTCCTGTTGCGGTTGTTCCCACAACACTTCCGGAGGTAGTAACACAGGAACCGACATTATAAGGAATTGTAATTGCGCTACCGCACAAGTCATTTGTAATTGTGCTTGTAGCAGGTGTCCAGCGATAAATCTGGCCAGTGGCCGGTTTGGTTGCTATGGTTGTTGTTTCTGTGATTTTAGAAGCTGTAGGAGTGGTGGTGGTATTATTCAGGGAATAAAAATCTCCTGTGCATGACCCTGAAAGACCAATAGATGCATTTCCCCCAGAGATAGCACCCGCTTCCTGAAAATATCGGAACTCTATAACATTTGTTGTTTCAAAAAGCTTTGCCTGAAATGAGATCGCAATGGCGGAGGAACTCCAGGACCAATTCATTTTTTTCCATTCAACAGTAAGGATTCTATTTGGACTTGTACCTGTAAGTTGGTAGTTGACACTTCCATCGCTGGCAGTCCCGCCAGCTGTATTGGTCTTCATATCGTCCCATAACGGTGCAATTACCGGACGCTCACTGTTACTTGTAAGATCGTTCCAGCCACTTCCCCATGCAGCAGAACTTAAACTGATATAACCATCAGGTCCCGCAGCGAACTGTGTATAATTGGTTCCTCCGAAATTAAATGTAAAACCGATGTTGGTGAGTGGCGACATACCAAAATCAACATTTTCTCCATATAAAACAGTGGGTGAAGCATTCGCTGTATAAGTACCTGCAACAGCTGTAAAGGTGTAATTGATCTGTGCCTTTGCCTGAAGAGAAATGAAAAAAGTGATGCAGATCAGTAAACGTGAAAGAGTAGATTGTTTCATACTTAATGTGATTATTGATTTATGCCTGGATTTTTATTTTGCCTCAATAGCGCCGGAAACAGGAGCTTTGCATTTCACTAACAGGTCCCCGATGCTGACACCATTTTTAATATAATATGGAATTAGCCTGGTTTCAAAAAAAGTATCCACCTGCTGATTGCTGGCATGAACAGACCTGTCGATCTTCAGCAGAAAGCACTTCAGGCTTTCACAATAGTCAACGAATTGAATTCCTCCAAGCGCCAGAAGATCGGTTTTTATTTGCGGAACACTACGTCCTTCATCAGCCCCGGGGACTTGTATAACAAGCTCTTCGTAGGCAGCCGTTTGTGCATTTATTCCTGCGCAAGAGAAAAATAGCAGGAAGGAAAAACAGATTTGTAACTTTAATTTTACCATGGACGAAGAATTTTAATGATTACAAATAAGAAAATCAGATTGTATTAACACCTAATTAACGGCAAATTAGCATAGGAAACAATCTTTTGCAAGTGAATCCCCAACCAATTTTTGTGTTTTTTGCAAATATTTCTTCGATGAGCCATAGTGGCTGATTCGATTATTGAATTAAAATCAGGCATAATTGACTATTCGATCTGACAAATCCAAATTCCCCAACTTTAGAATGTTGAAAAAATAAAACCCTTCGCTTTTGCATGCGCGATAAAAGCCGGCAAAGCGAATTCAAGATTTTCTTGTGCTTTCAGATTATCATGAAACACAATCACAGATCCGTTCCTGAAATTTTTTATTACGTTTTCAAGACATTGCTGTGGACTCGTTGATTTATCATAATCTCCGCTGAGAACATCCCACATGATCATCTTATAGTCTTGTAATTGCCTGGCTTGAGAACGTTTTATTCTTCCGTAAGGAGGACGGAAAAGTTCGGACTTTAAAACATTTGCACACTTGCGCACATTGCCGATATAGTCCTTAGTATCGGTGTTCCAGCCATTCAGATGGTTGAAGGTATGATTTCCAACCCGATGTCCGTTATCAAGAATTTTTTGATAGATGTGCGGATGCTTTACCACATTTTCACCCACGCAGAAAAAAGTTGCTTTTACATTTTCCGCTGCAAGAAGATCAAGCAACCAGGGCGTAATTTCCGGAATGGGACCGTCATCAAACGTAAGAAATATTTTTTTTTCAAGTGCACTCATTCTCCACACTGCGGCTGGAAGCAGCTTCTTCAGGAGATATGGTGGCTGAACAATATACATGGTATAAAAAAGCCTCCCGATTATGAGAGGCCTTTTATTTTAACGTTGTTGAAGTTTTGGTTTCAATGCATAGGATTGAAGCAATTGTGTATACCTCGATTCAAAGTCTTTTGAAATTTCGGTTTGCTTAAAGTTCCCTGTAAAATAAATCAATCGCTCCAGGATGTCCTGCGCACGCTCCACATCAGAGCCAAAAGCAGGAATGTCTTTTCTATCCTGAGAATAATAGTAATTGATATTGCTTTCGAAATTCGTAAACAATTTTTTCGCAAGAGCATTCGCTTTTTCAATAGCACCCGCCTGATAATAAGCAAGAGTGATCGTGTAGATAGTTACATCATAAGGAACATTTTCCTCCGGTGTTACTTCCAGACATTTGTCAAGCACCTTAATGGCTTTGTCTTTTTTGCCTTCCTCAATCAGTGCATTCGCAAGAGAACCCATGCGCTGACGAACATTCAATGCACAAGAGCGAATGAACACATCATCCAGGAATACTCCCGGTTTGTCCATGTTCCCCCATTTGAATTTATTCATCATGTTGTTATACATGGTGTCGGTTGCGATGCGTGTTTCCTGCTGAGATTCCTGATCGTTCTGTTTAATAGGCACCAAACGATAAGCAAGACCTTCCAATTGTAAATAAGGAGCAAGGTTCAGATAAGACTCCGCAGAAGCAGTTGCAGCAAAATAGACAGGACGTTTCCAGTCATTTTCAGCAAGAAGATCAATGATCATCAGATCATTTTTCATCAGGTAATTTCCTTTCACTGTCCAGTCGATATTTTTCTCAATACGATTTGCAAGCGATTTCGGAACAGTTCCATTGTTCACAACAGTTGCGCTGTCAACAGGAATCCGCATGTTCTTCGTTGGGAAATAACTGTAATATTTTTCTCCGAATTTCAATTGATCCGTTTTTTTATCGCTCTTCACGAAAGCCATTAATTCTTTCACAGAGTAGTGTCCTTTCAGCTGACGATCCTGGAAGATGATCTGATCACGCGTTCCCTGACGATACTGATCCTGACGTAATGAAAAAGGAACAGCTTCGGAATCGTAAGCCTTATGCACCATCTGATCGATGTACCAGTCGGTATTCAAAAGTTCAAGACAGATTACACGAACATCCGTACGAATCCCTTCTACCTCCTGAGCATACCAGAGCGGGAAAGTATCATTATCGCCATTGGTAAACAGGATAGCGTTTGGTGCACAGGAATTAAGATAATTGATCGCGAAATCACGTGCGATATAACGATCAGAACGATCATGATC
>JALYRR010000018.1:10505-15504 GCA_030855265.1 Bacteroidota bacterium
ATCATGATCATCCCATTCCTCTTTTGCCATGATCGTAGGAACAGCCAATAAACATGCTACTGTCGCAGTGATAGCAGCCGTTTTCTGATTCATTCTTTTTGCAAGGAAATCAAAGATCGCCAACGCACCGATACCGATCCAGATCGCGAATGCATAGAAGGAAGCTGCATAGGCATAATCCCGTTCACGCGGTTCATACGGCTTTTGATTCAGGTAAACAACAATTGCAATTCCTGTAAAGAAGAACAGCAATCCCACTACCGCAGCGTTGCGGTTGTCTTTGTTGATATGATAAATAAGACCTATAAATCCAAGAAGGAAAGGCAATGCAAATAAAGCATTCTTTGCTTTGTTATTGTCAGCCCCGTCAGGCAATCCGCTCTGAGGCCCTAAACGCCATTCATCCAAAGGAGTGATTCCTGTAATCCAGTTTCCATCGGCGTTGTTACCATGGCCTTGTAAATCGTTCTGACGACCCACAAAATTCCAGAGGAAATAACGTGAATACATATGTCCGATCTGGTATTCAAAGAAGAAGCTGAGATTTTGTCCGAATGTTGGTTTTTCAACAACACCCATTTCACCGGTTTGCGGATCAGCAACAGAGATCTTTTTGTATTTGCGTGGGCTGGTCCAGTTACGGTATCCTACAACGTGGTTCTGCTGATCGCTCCACATCCTTGGGAAAATAGTCATGAAACGGCTGTCGTAGTTTGCGATCCTGTCGGTCATTGGATCCGTCACAATGTATTTTCCGGCTTTCATATCCTGAGTATAAATAGGACTTCCGTCATTGTATGGATTTTTTGCATCCAGCGGTGCGGTAAAATATTGTCCGTAAAGGATCGGCCATGTTCCGTACTGTTCACGGTTCAGGTACGACAAGAGATTCACGGCATTTTCAGGATTGTTTTCATCCATTGGAGGATTGGCGCTTGAGCGGATCACAAGGATAAGGAAAGAAGAATATCCGATAAGAATAACGGTGAAACAAAGGATAACCGTATTCAGGATAGGCTTCACTTTTTTAGCCGTGTAGCGGAGTCCGAATATAATACCACCGATCAACAAAATTGCATAGATGATGGTTCCACTATTGAAAGGCAGGCCAACAGTATTTACAGCGAACAACTCGATCTTCGCAGCCATCTTAACGATCATCGGGATGATTCCGGCCTGAATCCCGCCAAGGATAACAATGGACAGGATTCCTGTGATGATTAAACCATTGCGGGTAATTTTATTGTTTTTCTTGAAGTAATAGATAAATACGACAGCCGGGATTGCAAGTAAATTCAAGAGATGGACACCGATTGAAAGTCCGATCAGGTAAGCAATAAGAATGATCCAGCGGTCGGCGTGAGGAAGATGCGCTTCACGTTCCCATTTCAGGATAGCCCAGAAAACGATGGCTGTAAAGAAGCTGGACATTGCATATACTTCGCCTTCTACAGCGGAGAACCAGAAAGAATCGGAAAAAGTATAAGCAAGAGCACCAACAGCACCTGCACCTAATATTGCGATAAGTTTTGCTTCATTGAATTCTCCGGAACGTTCAGCGATCTTGCGACCGAAAGCCGTGATTGTCCAGAAAAGGAAGAGAATACTGAAAGAGCTGCAAAGAGCAGACATGGCATTGATCATCATACCTACTTTACTCACATCTCCGAAGGCAAATAAACTGAAAAAGCGACCGATCAGAAGGAATAAAGGAGCACCGGGAGGATGCCCTACCTCTAATTTATAAGCGCAGGCGATGTATTCTCCACAATCCCAGAAGGAGGCAGTTGCTTCCATAGTACTGAGGTAAACGAAGGATGCGATGAGAAAAATGCACCAGCCAACAATGTTATTAAGACGCTGATAATTAGAGATATTGATCATATTTTGAACTTTTTTTTAGAATTATGACGGTGGCGAAGTTAGAAAATTAAATTGAACGGTTAAGTGTTAAATTTACTTAATCCATGATAAAAAATCACAATGAAAAAGGGCAATTGAGAAGGGATAGAAAGAAATATATTTTGTGTGTAAGATATATTTATTATTTTTGCAGCCCGATCAGCAATTGCTGTTCAGATTGTCCGATGGTGTAACTGGCAACACAACTGATTTTGGTTCAGTAGAGTCTAGGTTCGAGCCCTAGTCGGACAACCAAAAAAGCCCCATTGGGGCTTTTTTTATTTGATATCATTCGCGAGAAGCCTGCCCCGGCAGAAGCGATAGCGGATAGCCGGGGAGCCTGGGAGCCTGGTCGGAAACAAAAATGTTTAGCGCGAGTAGAGTTGTTTTAATAATTCTCTTGCGTTGTCGGTTCGGTTGTCGGAAATCTCTTATGGGACAATCACAAATTCAATTAATATATATCTGATTTATTCTATATTTACTTTTAAATTAATAATTGACTCTATGGCTACCTTACCACAAAAAATTCAGACTAGAATAATTGAAGGACTTAAACGCTTTCAACCCATTGTTGAATCAGCAAAAACCAGAGATGTAAATGAGTCAGATACTGTGGTATTATTAACAGGCATTTTATCTGAAATTTTGGGTTATGATAAATATACCGATATAACAACCGAATTAGCCATTCGCGGGACATTTTGTGATTTGGCCTTAAAAATAGATGGTAAAATAACCATCCTTTTGGAAGCGAAAGCAATTGGAATTGAATTGAAAGAACAGCATGTGAAGCAGGCGGTTGACTATGCTGCTAACAAAGGTATTGAGTGGGTTATTCTCACAAATAGTGTCTCTTGGCGCGTTTATAAGGTCATTTTTTCCAAGCCTATTCAAAACATACTTGTTTTAGACATCGATTTCTTAAAACTAAGACCTAAATCAATTGAAGATATTGAACTGTTTTTTGAAATTGCAAAGGAAGCAGTTTCTAAATCATCTCTTGAAGCATGTTTCATTCAAAAACAGGCTACAAATAAATTTATGATTGGAAATATTCTTTATTCCGAAGCTGTTGTTGGTACAATCAAAAAAGAGTTAAAATTTATTTATCCAGACATAAAGGTTTCCAATGATGAAATCTTAAACGTACTAACGGCAGGAGTTGTAAAGCGTGAGATTATTGAAGGTGAAGAAGCAGATGAGGCTAAAAAGAAAATTGCTAAAGCTGTAAAAAAGAAAGAGAAAATTAAAACCGAAAAAAGTTCCCCTATTTCGCCAGTTGTTTCTTTTTTGGAGGAAGCCGCAGCACAGACTGAAGCTGGGGCTGGCGCATAAATGAATTTAAATTCAATGTAGAATAAATTCGGCCACTTAAATCTTAGATTTTTCTTGTCCACTTTTGCCGACAAAGGTGAGTAATCCTTACGCACTTTTTATTCATCAATCACCAATCTAAAATTCCATTCCCTCCCAACTGGCACTCATATTGCCTCAAAATCAATATGAAAATCTCAACCTATAATGTAAACGGCGTCAACGGCAGATTACCTGTATTACTGCGTTGGCTGAAGGAAAGCAAGCCGGATGTAGTTTGTCTTCAGGAACTAAAAGCACCCGATGAAAAATTCCCGGTTGAAGCAATTAACGAAGCAGGCTATAAAGCGATCTGGCATGGACAAAAATCCTGGAACGGGGTTGCTATCCTGACAAAGAAAAAATTCGATCTTGAGGAAAAAGGGCGTGGTTTACCGGGTGATCCATTGGATATTCAAAGCAGATATATCGAGGCGATGGTGAACGGAATTCTTATTTGCTGCCTCTATCTTCCTAATGGTAATCCTGCACCGGGGCCAAAGTTCGATTATAAATTAGCCTGGTTCGAACGTCTTTCCTTAAAAGCCAAGTCCTTGTTAAAGAAAAACATTCCGGTCATCCTAATCGGAGACTTTAATGTTATTCCTACCGACCTCGATTGCCATAAACCTGAAAGCTGGAAAAACGATGCACTCTTTTTTCCTGAGACGAAGAAAGCATACAAAAAGCTGGTAGACCAGGGCTGGACAGATGCGTTGAGGTTTTTAGACCCGGAAGAAAAGATTTTCACTTTCTGGGATTATTTCAGGAATGCCTTTGTAAGAAATGCGGGAATCCGCATCGATCATTTTTTATTGTCGCCGCAAATTGCCGGCAAATTAAAAAAGGCTGGAGTTGATAAACATGTGCGGGCATGGGAAAAGACAAGTGATCATGCGCCTGTGTGGATTCAATTAAAAAAATAAAATGTCGCTTAAAAAGACCTACCCTATTCCATCACCATACGCACTCTCCGGTAATTCCTTAATAACAGGTTGTATCAAGCAGAAGCAAATTCATTATATTTACTTTATGAAAAAACTGCTGCTGCTCCTCTTTGTTTCAATAAGCACAATTACATCTGCCCAAACATTCACCGGCAAACCGCAATATGAAATCCTGACCAAACGTGCAGGGGTTTACCTCGGAACAACCACTGTGGAGCTTTTCCCAGCCATTGCTCCCAATCATGTGAAAAATTTTGATAGTCTTGTAAGCACACAATTTTACGACAGCACAGCCTTTCACCGCGTGATCCCTGGATTTATGATTCAGGGCGGCGATCCAAATTCAAGAAGCGGCCCGACTTCCACCTGGGGACTAGGCGATAGCACACAACCAACGGTGAATGCAGAATTCAGCACTGCGAAGCACATCAGGGGAACACTTTCTGCCGCGAGAGATACGGATATTAACAGCGCGAATTCACAGTTCTTCATTTGCGTTGCACCTGCTGCATGGCTGAACGGTACGTATTCAGTATACGGCCATGTTACTGCCGGAATGGATATAGTGGATTCTATTGTCGCATCGCCCCGGGATTCTGTTGATAATCCATTACAGAAGATCGAGATGTTTATTACCTATACTGGTTCCAATGATTCAATTCCGGTTGAGCCGGTTTTGAACCTCCCGCTGTCGGGATCATACAGCGCTTCCACCGTAAGAGCAATAAAATGGTTTGCAGTTAGTGATGCGATCATTTATCATGTTGAAGTTTCAACGGATTCATTGTTCTCAA
>JALYRR010000018.1:15514-26387 GCA_030855265.1 Bacteroidota bacterium
ATTGATGTCGGGACAAATCAATATACGGTGACGGGATTATCTGCCGGAACAACTTATTACTGGCGTGTTTATACCAACAATGGAGGAAATATCAGCGTGTATTCGGATGTCTGGAATTTTTATGTTTCCGCTACCGGAATTGAAGATCATGTTGCCGCTGAAAAGATCATTGTTTCTCCGAATCCCGGGAATGGCCGCTTCGTATTTTCCAATCTGGAAAAAGGTAACACGATCGAAATCCTTGATATCGCCGGACGGATTGTCCTGTCAACTGCAGCGAACAACTCTTCTTTTATTATTGATCTGACAGGGAAAGAGAAAGGAATTTATTTTTACCGAGTACTGAATAAAAACAAAGGATCACAAAGCGGGAAATTGGTGATTCAGTAAGTTAAATTTCATAGGAGAGCATTCAGTTCTAAAACTCTCGCAGAGCCGCGGAGGACGCAGAGAATTTTTCTCGCCCTTCGGTTAAAACTCAGGATAAACTTCGCCTCAAATCTGGCGGCAGGCAGGTTAATGGTAAAGCCATCGCAGAGACGCAGTGAACGCAGGGAAAGATTTTACGTCTCCAACTTAGTGTCCTCAGTGAACTGAGTGCCTTAGTGGTAGAATAAAACGAAAAAGCCCCGAAAACCTTTCAGTTAACAGGGCCTTCACTTTGGGTCCTCTTCCATCACGCAACCAACAACGGACTTATATCTATATTATCGATGTATAATTCTAAGCGGCATTTATCCTCCAGTAAATTTACTTCCTCCACTCTGCACTTTGTGACATTGTAAAACAATTCCACATACTCTCCTTCCAGGGCATACAGCCAGGTATCATACTCATCGCCTTCATGGGCTTCAATAAAGTCACCATTGTTTGTAAGGATCTCGATCTTATCTTCGATCGGCAGCTGTTGGTAAAAGTTTGGATTGATCATAAAGCCTTGTGTTTTAGTAATTGTTATGCAGCTATTTCGGGCTGGCCTGCTTCGTTGCTTGCCACATCTCTTTCTGCTACTGCCATGCGCAATGCCTGACGGATTGTATTTACTGTATCCTTGAAGGATATTTCTTTCTTGATGAACTGACGTACACCCATGCTTACTACTTCGTTTCTATCGTACGTACACAGAAATGCAGAGTAGATGATCACCGGAATGTCGCTCAGTTCTTCTGATTTCTTAAGCTCGCGCAAACATTCTACACCATTCATTCTGGGCATATTCAAATCAAGCAGAATAATGTCCGGAGTGATTTTCTCTAATTGTTCAATTGCATTGATACCATCTTTAGCTGTGTAAAGAGTGATAGAAGGGTCTACAATCCGTAATGCTTCTCTGAAATAATCCTGATCATCCAGATCATCATCAACCAGTAAAATTGTTTTAATAAAAGTAGTTTCCATGTCGCTAATTTTTAATCGTTTAATTTTTTTACCACAAATTGTTTAACCTTATTTTCTTTGTATACATCTCAAGTTTTTCCACATCATTCAAAACAGTGATCTGTTCGATCTGTTTGTTGGAGTAAGAGTAAAAAACTTCCACATAAAATCCGTCAAGGATATACAGTGAAGTTCTGAAACCGATTGCTTCGATTGAATCAATAAACTCACCTTTAGTTCTTAATAAGCGGGCTTTATCGCATTTATATAATGTCTGGTATCTCGTAGGATTTATCATTCTGTTTCGTTTTATGACCTGAGGCCGGTTTAACAATTCATTCTGATTTCCTAAAGCAAAATTAGACCCGTTGCCTGCCAAATGCAGCTTTATTCGTTGAACTGGGAATTCCAATAGCCAAACCCGATATTTTATCGTTTTGAGAAGCGGGCAAAAAAAATCCCGCTCGCCGCGGGATTCTCAATTATTTACCTGTTAAAAGCTTAAAACCTTTGCCATGAACATTCAGCAGCTCCACCCCGGGATCATCCCGAAGGTATTTCCTCAATTTTGCAATGTACACATCCATGCTCCGACCATTAAAATAATTGTCATCGTTCCAGATCGCCTTCAATGCAAAGTTTCTGTCCAACACCTCATTTTCATTGACACAAAGCAGCTTCAATAATTCTGCTTCTTTTGTTGTAAGCTTCTGATGAGAACCTTCGATATCCAGTGTCTGATGCTTATAATCAAATTTGTAATTCCCCACAATGAATTCGTTTTGTTCCGAACTTTTCGCAGTCTTGCTGTCGGAACGTCTCAATATGGCTTTGATCCTCATAAGTAACTCTTCCATGCTAAAAGGCTTGGTGATATAATCATCCGCTCCGGCTGAGAAGCCTTCTATCGTGTCTTCCTTCATGGATTTCGCCGAAAGGAAAACAAAAGGAATATGAGCATCAATTGCCCTGATCTCCATTGCCAGTGTTATTCCGTCTTTCACAGGCATCATCACATCCAGGATACAGATATTGAATTTGTCTTTGGAAAAAACATCGTATCCTTGTTTACCATTCACTGCCAGTTCGGTTGAGAACCCTTTGGCTTCCAGGTATTCTTTAAGGAGACTCCCCAAATTGGGGTCATCTTCCACCAATAACACTTTTGTTGTTTCCATAATTTGTTTATTAAGTTGTTGTATTTACCTCAGGGTTCACAATAAAGGGCAAATATACCGTAAAGGCACTGCCCTTATTTAATTCACTATTTACACTTATTGAGCCACCGTGTTTTTCGGCGACGGCTTTTACATAGCTTAAACCGAGCCCGAATCCCTTGACATTATGTATGTTACCGGTTGGAACACGATACATGGTTTCAAAAATTCTTTTCTGATTTTCTTTACTGATTCCGATCCCGTTATCCTTCACTGTTATATGAACACCTCCATCATCGTTGCGTGTGCTGATCTTAATTTCCGGACGCTCCCGACTGTATTTAAGAGCATTGTCGATGAGATTAAAAATAATGTTGGTAATATGAACCCGGTCTCCATCAATCAACGTGCGCTGAGCGTTGAGGTTGGTGCTGATCTCCCCGTCTTTGTTTTCAACCTGTAGTTTAATATTTGTAATTGTCTGCTCGATCAGTGTATGAATATCTATCTGCTGAAGCTTGAGCTTGAATTGTCCTTTATCCAAAATGGCTGTTTGAAGAATATTCTCCACCAATAGGCTCAGACGCTTATTTTCATCACCAATCATCTTTACATATTTACTCACACGATCAGCAGATTTCTCAACGCTGGAATCGCTTAGAACTTCGCAGGCAAGAGAGATCGTTGAAATCGGCGTTTTGAACTCATGTGTCATATTGCTGATGAAATCGTTCTTTATCTCCGACAATTTCTTTTGCTGGAAAATGGTCGAGATCGTATAGTAGAAGGAGAATACTAGGGCGAGCATAAAGGTGAGGAATACCAGTAATAACAACCACATCGATCCGAGAATATATCTGTTCTGTGAAGGAAAATAAACAGAAAGGATCTGTGGATCTATAAAAATATTGTCGGGGGAAAGATTGATCTTAAAAGGAGAAGCTCGGATCTTTCTCTCCCGTTCAGGCAAGCCGGATGAATCTGCGGAACTTCGTGATGTAATATTAAACCAAAAATTTGCTGAGACACCTTTCTGAAGTAATTCGAAACGAAGGATGGAATCCAGCAGCAGTGTGTCGATCCCGGCACTGCGGTCATTATAGATATTGACACTTACCAACTCATCAAATATGTCCCTTACCATATTGTTCTTCTGAGAAAGCCATTGATTGCGCGAATCCAGCGTATCGAAATAGCGGCCTCCGAAAGGGCCTTCATTCTCGATCTGCCTGTTAAAGCCCATATCAGCTGAGTCTGTGGAGTAGCTTTTGTGCCTCGACTTTTTCACCAACACTCCATTTGAATCGGCAGCATATTCTTCAAATATCTGCACATTCATTTTGTTGTTCTTAAGAGAGAAGGATTTCTTATCGCTCATTGAATCGGTAATGAGACTTGTACCACTTAATGTTGAATCCTGGGGGCTGAACCAGCGGATTCCCTGTTTACGGAAGTTGAATTTTTTTGTGATGCGGGCAGCGGCACTTTGTTTTTCGAGGCGGTACACAACATTGTTCAGGGCTTCTGTCACGCTTTGTTCAAACCTGTCCTTGCCTAATGTTACAGCATTATTCACCCAGTAAATCTGGATAGCGATCAGGCCCATTAGCGCTAGACTGGCCATAATGGTAATGATCCTGATATTGCCTTTGTTTATCATTCTGAGCAAAAATATGGTATTCCATTTTAACGCACCTGACCTTAACATATTTTAACAGGGATTAACAGGCGTTTAACAGCTATGAAAGATTCTTCGGTCTATGTTTGCCTCAGAAATCGTTGCAACCGATCATAAAAAATATTTAAAAAAAAACTACATGAAAAAAAACTACACCTTCTCACTGCTGACCTTATCTGCAGTGTTTCTAATCTGCAGTCAAAGTATTGCTCAGAAAAAGCAGACCATCACGATCATAAACGGAGATACAACTATTTCGGAAGGCACTATCAGTCCGAAAGAGATGGTTGAAATAGAAAAAAGAGTTAATATCAGCATGAATGACCAGAACGATTCCGGTAAAACCATTGTGAAGAAAATCATTATCCGTGAAGGAGACATGAAAGACAAAGAAGTGATGGCTTATGCCTATTCCTTTGATGAATCAGATGAGGATATTCAGATCACTATTGATGAAAAAGGAAACGAAAAAAGAATCGTAACACGAAAATCCGGAGAATCAATAGATGATAAAAAAACAGATAAAAAAATTATCCGTGAAAAGGTGATTTCTCCTGATTCACCCACGGGGTCTTCATCATCGCGTATAAGCCTGAACATCGAGGTTAAAGAAAAAACGATCAAACTAGATATAGAAGCCGGAGAGAAAGAGCCTCTGAATGTAAGTCTGTTGGATGAAAACGGAAAACAAATTTTCTACGACAGCAAAAAAGAAGGTGGTAAATACAGGAAGGAAATTAAGTTGGAGAAAAAGGGAACCTATTTTTTAAATATTATTCAGAACAAAAAATCTACCACCGAGAAGATCATTGTTGAGTAAAAATTAACATATCCCGCCTATTAATTTTTCGTGCAAAATCAACAATGGAGAAAAGAGGTCCGTAGCAGGCCTCTTTTTTTATTCCTTACTATCACCACTAAGGCACTAAGTGCACTTAGAAAAAGAAAGAATTGTATTCATTCCGATCTTCCACTTAGTATGATTACCTTAGTGTCCTTAGTGTCCTTAGTGGTAAAATAAAAAAATTATGCTGAAAATAAAAAATTACATCAATGGTGAATTGATCGCTCCTGTCGGACAACAATACATCGATAATTACAATCCCTCTACAGGAAAAGTATATTCACTCATCCCCGACTCTGATGAAAAAGATGTGGAACTGGCCACGGCTGCTGCGTTAAAAGCATTTCCAACCTGGTCAAATACACCAAAGGATGAGCGCTCCCGCATTATGCTGAAGATCTCCTCCCTGATTGAACAAAACCTGGATCGTTTATCCATCGCGGAATCCATTGATAATGGAAAACCTATCTCGCTTGCAAAAGCGGTTGACATTCCACGAGCAGCGGCAAATTTTCATTTCTACGCAACAGGCATTCTCCATTATTCTTCCGAAAGTCATTCAATGGAAGACACAGCCATCAACTATACATTACGCACTCCCGTTGGGGTTGCAGGCTGCATCTCTCCCTGGAATTTACCTTTGTACTTATTCACCTGGAAAATCGCTCCTGCTATCGCGGCGGGAAATTGCGTGGTGGCAAAGCCTTCGGAGATTACTCCTATGACGGCTTATCTTTTATCTGAATTATGCATCGAAGCGGGATTACCAAAAGGTGTTCTGAATATTGTGCATGGACTTGGTCATAAAGTGGGTGCAGCTATCACTGCGCATCCTAAAATTCCTTTGATCTCTTTTACCGGCGGAACCAAGACCGGAGCAGAGATCGCCAGAGTAGCAGCACCGATGTTTAAAAAATTATCACTGGAACTAGGAGGAAAAAATCCAAACATCATTTTCGCAGATTGTGATTTTGAAAAAGCGATACGTATGACTCTGCAATCGTCCTTCGCGAATCAGGGACAAATCTGCTTATGCGGATCACGCATTATGATCGAACGATCTATCTACGAAAAATTCAAAACAGAGTTTGTCGATCGTGTAAAAAAGCTGAAGGTTGGAAATCCTGCCGACGAAGACAGCAGGCTCGGAGCGGTAGTATCGAAACCACATATGGAGAAAATCCTGTCTTATATCGAACTCGCTAAAGAGGAAGGCGGAACAGTACTTTGCGGAGGCAACCGTGTGATCCTGGATGGAGAGTTCGCAGAGGGATATTACCTCGAAGCAACAGTAATAGAAGGATTAAAATATGATTGCCGCACGAACATGGAGGAGATTTTCGGGCCTGTTGTAACTATTATGCCTTTTGATACGGAAGAAGAAGCGCTCAAGTATGCGAACAGCACACAGTATGGTCTTGCTTCGATCGTGTGGACAGAAAACTTGACACGTGCACATCGCGTTGCAAGTGAATTACATGCAGGAATTGTTTGGATCAATTGCTGGCTGCTTCGCGATTTGCGGACGCCTTTCGGAGGAGTGAAAAGCTCGGGAGTTGGACGTGAAGGCGGGTTTGAGGCGCTGAACTTTTTTACGGAGCCGAAGAATGTGTGTATTAAATTGAAGTAAGTGGATTACAGCGGAGGAATTTCGAAGAATGTGAAAATGTGTTAATGTGTTAATGTGGCAATGTGATAATGTGTTAATGAGGCCACGAGATAACAACGGTGCGCGGTCAGTTCGAGTGATTTCGCTCTTTAACGCGTGCAGGCAATAAGGCAAAAAAAACATTTCACGCAAAGACGCAAAGCTCGCAAAGGAGAATTCCAAACTCTTCGGTACCTTAAGATAAACTCCGGCTCAATCTCTCAAAGAAAATTTACCACTTAGGCGCTAAGAACACTTAGAAATCACTCAGAAATTAATTTGAGCGGTAAGTTCAAGTTGAAGGTCTCGCAGAGTCGCGGAGAACGCAGAGAAAAAGGGTTTCCACGCAAAGTCGCAAAGAGCGCAAAGAACAAAAGAGAAAAAGTGTTTCTCGCCCTTCGGTAAACTCAGGATAAACTCCGACGCGGAGAACGCAGAGGAAAAGGGTTTCCACGCCCTTCGGTAAGGACTCAGGATAAACTTCGTCGCAAAGTGCACAAAGAACAAAAGAGAAAAAGTGTTTCTCGCAGAGACGCGGAGATCGCAGAGGAAAAAGAGTGCGCGGTCAGTTCGAGTGATTTCGCTCTTTAACGCGTGCAGGCAATAAGGCAAAAAATATTTCACGCAAAGACGCAAAGCTCGCAAAGGAGAATTCCAAACTCTTCGGTACCTTAAGATAAACTCCGGCTCAATCTCTCAAAGAAAATTTACCACTTAAGCGCAAAGAACACTTAGAAATCACTCAGAAATTAATTTGAGCGGTAAGTTCAAGTTAAAGGTCTCGCAGAGACGCGGAGAACGCAGAGGAAAAAGAGTGCGTGGTCAGTTCGAGTGATTTCGCTTTTTTGCGAAATAGCCTGCCTCCCGGTAGGCGGGTATTGAGAACGTGCGCCAGTATCAAAACCCGTTTCGCTTTGCGTCTTTCCGCCTTTGCGGTAAACCTTACATTTCCGGCAAAACCCTTAAAGCTTCCCGCCTAACACACAAGTCTTTTTGTATTTCTTTACATTGCCTTTCAGATCAAACACCTCAAAGTATATAATGTAAATTCCGATGCGGGCTTTTTCACGCTCTTCATTAATTCCATCCCAGCTGTAGGTTCCTTTGCTTCCAAGCAATTCACTTTTTACCAGCAACTTCACTACTCTTCCTTTGCTATCATAAATGGTAATGTTGGCTACATAACCCGGAGTTTCAAAATTGTAATTAATGTTCACCACATCATTGAATCCATCTTCATCCGGTGAAAACACTTCGGGTGTAATCTCAATTGTTGTGGAAGATTCCCCGGCATCATTGAATTGTGAATTCTTATATCCGGGAGTTCCAAATCCTGCAGTTTGCGCTGCTGAATGCCAGTTCGTACGATCCTGAGTTTCTCTGTCGAAATCGATCCGCTCCAGTGAAACTCCTTTTGTAACACTTAACAGGGCAAAATGCATATCTGCATAGTAAGTGAAATTATCAATGATAAAAAGATCGCGTGATAAACAAATGGTTCCGTTATCAATATTCATTGACGGAAGATTCGGGACATCCAGAAATGCTTCCGGATTTTCAATAGTATACTGTGAACGCACAGCAGCGCCATTTTCACTTAATACAAGATATTCCTGAGGAAATAACTGATAGCCTTCTGCAGTAATGATCTCCACTGCGGTAGTCACATTCAGGATCGTATCAAACTGCGAAATGCTGATTGTTTTCAAATCAATCACTCTATTCGAACGGTTGTAAATTTCAACATAATCAACTCCGCCTGTTAATGGATCAACAAGAATTTCATTGATGACAATGTCCTTCGGTAAGGCAGGTTCCGGAATTGCAAAACGTGCGCTATTGTCTGCCCCCACAGGATTTCCGACACAATCCGTGATCGTATTATTCACTGTAATCGTATAGATAATTGCGTTTTGAAGGAATGCAGATAAAGTCAGCTTCACACTTTTAAAGTCAGGTGATATGACTATAACAGTTGAAGGGTTTCCGATACCATTATCAATCGTATATAAAGAAGTATTTAGCATCGTTGCACTGTCGAGCGGCTCATTAAAATAAACCTGGATCGTATCAGCTGCAATCACATTCACTCTTACTACCTGCGGCGCTCCGCCATCAGGATTGCTTGCGTTAACGGAATTAATTTTTCCCGGTGTTCCTCCATCCGGACTATCAGAAGCCCGCCAGTTACCCATTCCGGCACACGGATTATTCGGATCAATCTGCTCAAGACTCCAGCCTCCTTCACTTTTGCTCGCATCGCCATACCAAGTATCAGAATATGTTACATGGGAGATAACGGTTCCGGAAGGGTTTCTCAACGTGAGTGACTGTCCCGTATTTGTAAGAGATGGAAAGCTCACTACGCCTACTACATTGCTGTTGGCAAGGAATGCCGGTGCAGCTGTAGTGGAGGCAAAGACGATAAAACTATCCGGCGCAATGCTCACATTCGGCAATAGCTTGGTGTTTGTTCCTGCTGTAAAACTCCAGTTATTCAGGTTAACGGAATACGCAGTTCGATTGTGTAATTCCACATACTCAAAATTCGGCAGTGTGGTTAATACAGGATCCGGATCAGCCATAATTTCGTTGATCACAATATCAAAGGGTTTTGCGATGTAATAGGCAAAATTAGCTGTTGATGGTGTAAGGGCATTTCCGCTGCAATCACTTTGATTACTCAGGGTAAGCACGTAAGAAGATGATAAAGTAAGCGGAGTTGCCAGCGTAAGATCTACACAGGTGAGTCCGGCATTTACCACGGCTGCTGTGGGAGTTCCGATACTGGAGATAGAATAATTCGTTAGCACAGACATTTGAGAAGCATCCAAGGCTTCGTTAAAACAAACGGTGATATGCGTTGCATCTATTACGCTAACGAATGAAACAGAAGGCGCTGTAAGATCTGCAACTGTAGAAAACACGCTATTCACCGCAGAAGGAGTTCCGCCGGAAGTGTTAACAGAAGCGATCCAGTTTGCATCAGGAGGACAAGCTACTGGAAAATCCGGATTGATGAGCTCCAGCGACCAGCCGCCATCATCTTTCACAGCATCCTGGTACCAGGCATCATCGTAGGTTACTGAATCAATATAAGTAAGTGTATTGTCCTGCAGGAACAACGCTTCACCAGTATTGGTAAGGGAAGGAAAGCTTGTTACGCCCAAACGGTTTCCAAAAGGAGTAAAGAGAGCAGTGTCTGCAATGTCGCAGATCACCAGGTATTGACCCGGCAGCAGATTGTAATTTCCAAGCGTTGCAGAGGATGATCCATCGGAGAATTTCCATCCATTGAGGTTGAACGTGTTTGAACTCCGGTTATAGATCTCAACGAATTCAGCAGTTGGTAATCCTACCTGCGGAGTTTCATCGGCTAAGATCTCATTAATGATCACATCCCTGAATATCGCTGTAACAGGAGCAAAATAAGTAAATCCGCTCGTAGTCGTAACAATGGGATTTGAACTCAGATCCTGAACATTAGAAACAGTTAGCGTATTCAGCAATGCATTTGTGAATGCTGTTCCGAAAGTTAAATGAACAAGATTGAGGCTGACAGCATCTCTCACAGCAGACACTGGATTTCCAAGTGAATTGTCCGCACTGTAATTTGTCACTGTTTGTGAACTTACAAGATCCACGTTTTCGCTGAAAACCAGGTCCAGCTGCGTAGCGGAAATAACAGTGGCAGAAACCAGCGTAGGCGGAGTGAGATCCACAATGATCGGACCTGCGTAAAAATCATCATAAAAATGTTTCAGGTGAAAAGTGGCGGTAGATTGCTGAACAAAAATTCCGAAAAAAGATGAAGTGGTGATCGCGGCATCTGTCACGGATCCCTCTGTGAAATAACTACTCCCGGTTCCTGTCATATCACGCTGAAGTGTCCACAAGTTTGAAGCATCGCGGGTTACTTTGATCTTCATAATATTGTTGGATGCATTTGTGGTAACGTCTGTTCCATCAATGATCTCGGTATTTGTACCAGTCACACGCTTGTACAAGCTGATCTCATCTGTTGTGTTACCGATCCTTACAAAATAACCGCTGTGAGAGGTGCTTTGCAGATTAGCTGAATCGGACATCAGGTAGATATCGGTGTAGTTGGCTGAAGAAGTTGGAAACTGAAGATTTACATAAAACTCCCATTGTGCATTGGATGCGAC
>JALYRR010000328.1 GCA_030855265.1 Bacteroidota bacterium
CACCGTATACAGGACCAAAACAACAGCCAGTAATTTCCACCAATTCTTTTTCATTCTGATTTATACTTTTTTTTCGAAGGATCCAACCATCTGATTGATGACTTAACCTCCGTTTATAGGAGGAAAGGAAGGATTTTAGTCGCGCCAAAGATAACGAAATAACACAAAAGAGAGCGCTATAATCATCACATTTATAAACAGTAATATGAACAAAAAGTTCAGATCCCATCTCTCCAGCCCATCGATCGCATTTCCGGATAATTTCATCAATACAGTAAGTAGGGGCATTATGATAGGAAAACTCAGGATCGCCATCAGAGTAAAGTTGTTGTTCGTTTTTGAAGCAATTGCGGAAACCATTGTCAGTAAAGAGGATAATCCAGCCGCCCCCAGTAAAACAGTCAGTAAAAAAAGGGGAAGATCCTGAATGATGTTCCCGATAAAGAGCGTATACACAAAAAGGCAGAGTCCCGATAGAAAGACCAGCAAAAGCGTGTTGTAGATGATTTTTGATAAGATCACTGCTTGAGGACTGGCAAGTGTGTACAGGTAAAGCAGCCTTCCTCTGGTTTCTGAGTTAAAGCTTTTGGCTACCGCATTGATCGATGCAAAAAGAAGAATGATCCAGAACAACGCATTCCATGTTCCTGGCTGAACGATGCGTTTAAAAGACAAATAACTGATAAATACCGTCGAAATTACATACAAGAGGATGCCTCCAAGCGCATATTTGTTCCGGATTTCAAGACGGACTTCCTTATTAACTAAATATTTGATCTGGTTCATCAGCATCGGCAACAAAGATAGGATTCGCAACAATATGGCACCTGATTTTGTTAATGAACCGGAATCTTCCATTTTTCGTACATTTGTAAACCCAAAAAAACAAACATGAAACCAACCCGTCTTATTCTTATCCTGGCCGCTTTTATCCTGACTTCCTTATCGGCTAAGGCTCAAACTTCTTTTTATGACCTTAAAGCAACGACCATCGATGGGAAAATTCTTGATTTCTCTGAATTAAAAGGGAAGAAGATTCTCATCGTAAATACAGCTTCCGAATGCGGGTACACGCCTCAGTATGCTGATCTTGAGAAATTATATGATACTTATAAGGACAAAAATCTGGTGATCCTGGGGTTTCCTGCAAATAATTTTGGTAAGCAGGAGCCAGGAACCAATACAGAGATCAAAGAATTTTGCTCCAAAAATTATGGAGTGAGTTTTCAGATGATGGAAAAAAGCGATGTGAATGGTGATAACATGAGCCCTGTATACAAATGGTTGACAAACAAGGAGCTGAATGGTAAGATGGATTCCTCTGTTAAATGGAATTTCCAGAAATACCTGATCGATGAAAAAGGGAACCTTGTGGATGTGGCTTATTCCAACGAAAAACCAATGGGTGATAAAATCATCGGCTTTGTAACAGCCAAGTAAAAGGAACCTCCCGAATTTATGAAATTAGATATTCTTGCCATTGGCGTTCACCCTGATGATGTGGAGCTTTCCTGTTCCGGGACATTACTGAAGCATCTCACTGTCGGAAAGATCTGCGGAATCCTTGATCTGACTATAGGTGAGCTGGGAACAAGGGGCAGCGGAGAGTTGCGCCTGCAGGAAGCTGAAGATGCAGCAAAGATCCTTGGAGTATCTGTAAGGGATAACCTTGGAATGGCAGATGGTTTTTTTCAGAATGATAAAGAACATCAGCTGAAGATCATTCAAAAGATCAGACAATACAAGCCGGAGATCATCCTTTGTAATGCAATTGAGGACCGGCATCCTGATCACGGACGTGCAGCGAAACTCGTTTCGGAAGCCTGCTTCTACAGTGGATTAAGAAGGATCAAAACAACTCATGAAGGTGAGGTTCAGGAATGCTGGCGCCCAAAAGCTGTTTATCATTACATCCAGGATCGTCAGTTAAAACCTGATTTTGTGGTGGATGTTTCCGACTTCATCGAAAAGAAAATGGAAGCCATCATGGCATTCAGGTCACAATTCTACGACCCGAATTCTAATGAACCGGAATCTCCCATCTCTGCAAAAAATTTCTTTGATGTGGTAAAAGGTAAAATGTCCTTATTCGGTCGTGATGCAGGTTTTAACTATGCGGAAGGCTTTACAGTTGAACGTGCTCCGGGCGTTAAAGATCTGTTTGATCTGAAATAAGACTATTCCAGCGTATTGAATACACCAGCTATTTTTTCTGTTTTGCTAACTTGAAGAATAAAAATGCCATTGCATCATCTGTGCTTTTTATTTAAAAGCTAAAAATGCATTTGAATTTTCAAATTGATTTTCAAATCCTATCTTTGGAAAAAATTGAAAGCCTTATGGAATTTTTTAAGAAAGAAACGAAGTCCGCATTAGAAGCAATTGAGTATGCACAGTTAATTGCACATGCACCTATGGTATTCCAGGCAAGCCGTGTGATGCGCGACAATGGGATACTTCAGTCAGTGCTTGATGCAGGAAAGAAAGGTATTACACTTGAAGGGATCGTTGAAAAAACAGGAGTGCCTCACTATGGTGTGAGAGTGCTTGTGGAATCAGGACTTGGAATTGGATTGCTCCTTTTTAATGAAGGGAAATATACGCTGACAAAAACAGGTTATTTTATTC
>JALYRR010000166.1 GCA_030855265.1 Bacteroidota bacterium
CGTGATGCCTGAGCAAGATCTAATCCGCGGACAAGTCCAAGCCTTGCACTCAAACTCTGAAGCAACAAAGCCATCAGGTTGCTCATTAAAAGCACCCACAATAGTTTGTAACCGAACTGACTTCCTCCGGCAATATCCGTCGCCCAGTTTCCGGGATCCATGTAGCCCACACTAACTAAGTAGGCGGGTCCCATAAAAGCAAACAACTTTTTCCAGAAACCGGTTTTTCCGGTACTCACACTCTCATGTACTTCTGATAAGGATTTGTCACTAGCTGGTTTCATAAACAAATCGGTTATTTAGAAATGACTAAAATATTTTTCGCTACATCATTGCTGATAAACACACTTGTCTTTTTGTTGATCGTGATCTGAAGGGAACGGTCAAATTCATTTACATCTTTGATTTTAATCTCATTCCCCAGTGCAAGTCCTGTTTTATCAAGAAACTGAAGAAAAGAAGGTGTATGGTCTACAACACCTGTCATGATGCAATTTCCGTTCTTCTGAAATTTGGAGAGCAGGATTGATTTTTGAATATTCAGCTTTCCGTTTGCATCGGGGATCGGATCACCATGCGGATCAACCTTCGGATAGTTCAGGAATTTATCGATCTGGGCGATGAGTTTGTCGGAATTAATATGTTCCAGTTGTTCTGCAACATCATGCACTTCATCCCATTTAAAATCGAGCTTTTCTACCAGGAACATTTCCCATAAACGATGCTTGCGAATGATGTTCAGTGCAATCAATTCACCCTTTGAACTAAGCGTCACTCCCTGGTATTTCCGGTAATTGATCAGCTTTTTCTCCGACAGCTTTTTGAGCATATCAGTAACAGAAGCAGCCTTTGTGTTCATCCTTTCGGCAATGGCATTGGTGGTGACAGCTTCGCCCTCCTGCTCCAGAAGTTTGTAGATAGCTTTTAAATAATTTTCCTCGGTAAATGAATTCATGTAAATAAGTTCGCGGCAAAGATAATAATTAAAGT
Organism: Bacteroidota bacterium; assembly: GCA_030855265.1. Classification (GTDB taxonomy): domain Bacteria; phylum Bacteroidota; class Bacteroidia; order 2-12-FULL-35-15; family 2-12-FULL-35-15; genus 2-12-FULL-35-15. Next base: position 991 of record JALYRR010000166.1, read on the forward strand.
CTTTTAAATTAAATTTTAGAGTAGTCTAAAAAATATATTTACCTTTACAAAAAAACACCGTTGAAGTTTCTGCTTTTTATATCCTCTTTTCTGATTTTACCGGGTTCCTTGTTTTCACAAAACGGGAGTGTAAAAGGACGTATCACCGACGGTCGTTTGCCTTTGGAGTTCGTTGCTATTGGATTAAGTGGAACTGTTTTTAGTGCGGTCACAGATAAGAACGGTGAATATGTGATTAAAGAAATTCCTTTTGGTGAATATGAATTGCAGATTGCGATGATCGGGTTCCAAAAATTCAAAAAGCTCATCAAAATCAATTCGCCGGAATTAAAGGTAGATCAATCACTTTTCACAACAGAAAACACTCTCGGAGAGGTGGTGGTATCAGGAACCATGCGTGAAATGTCGCGTTCCGAATCTGCTATACCAATTGAGATCCTCACTCCAAAACTATTTCAGAAAAATCCAACTCCGAGTTTATTTGAATCAATGCAAATGGTAAATGGTGTTCAACCTCAACTAAATTGCAATGTTTGTAATACAGGTGATATTCACATCAATGGAATGGAAGGACCTTACACCATGATCACCATTGATGGTATGCCGATCGTAAGCGCATTGTCCACGGTATATGGTCTGAGCGGGATTCCCAACAGCCTCGTAAACAGAATTGAAGTAGTGAAAGGTCCTGCCAGTACCTTATACGGCTCAGAAGCTGTCGGAGGACTTATTAATGTCATCACGAAAGATCCCCTCAGCGCGCCGTTGATCAGCGCAGATGTGATGGCAACCACAGATCAGGAGTACAATCTCGATCTTGGTTTCAAAACAAAGTTCAGGAATGCGCATTCTTTGCTGGGTATTAATTATTTCAATTTCAGCAATGTAATGGATAAGAACAATGATAATTTCACTGACGTCACCTTACAGGATAGGATTTCCATATTTAATAAATGGAGTTTTGACCGCAAGGAAAACCGGGTAGCAAGCATTGCAGCCCGATTTGTTTATGAGGATCGCTGGGGTGGAGAAACACAATGGGAGGACAAATGGAGGGGAACCGACAGCGTGTATGGCGAATCCATTTATACAAGGAGATACGAGATTATTGGTATTTATCAGCTTCCATTGAAAAAGGAAAATGTATTTCTTCAATACTCTTTGAATAATCACAATCAGAATTCCTATTACGGAACAACAGAATACATGGCTTCGCAAAACATTGCATTTGTGCAGTTGTACCACACTAAAAAGGTGAATGACCGTTTGAATATCCTGACTGGGATTCCTTTCCGTTATACCTATTATGATGACAACACTCCCGGAACTCAAAGCCCAGATTCACTTTCAAATGAAAACAAGCCGCAGCAAACCTTTTTGCCCGGGTTGTTTATGCAGGGGGAATATATTTATAAGAAATTAACAACGCTTGCGGGACTTCGCTATGATTACAACACAGAGCATGGATCTATTTTATCACCCCGACTGGCATTTAAATATGCTCCGAATGATCGGAATATTTTCAGACTGAGCGGAGGAAACGGTTATCGGGTTGTGAACCTGTTTACGGAGGATCATGCTGCTTTAACCGGTGCAAGGGAAGTAGTGATTAAAAACAACTTGAAGCCAGAAAAATCATGGAATGCCAACTTGAACTATCAGCGGTTTATCACATTAAAAAAGACACTTATAGAAATAGATGCAAGTTTATTTTACACCTATTTTACAAATAAAATAATCGGAGATTTTGTGACTGATCCTACTAAGATTATTTTTGATAACCTTGACGGATATGCCATTTCCAAAGGCGTTTCTCTCAGTCTGAATATCATTTTCACAAACAATCTTAAGATGATCCTGGGTGGCACATACATGAAGGTATACAGTGTTGAAAAAGACAGTTCCGGAATTTATCAGCGCGTACCTCAATTGCACGCTCCGGATTTTTCGGGAACCTTCACCATCAGCTATACTTTTAATAAAACAGGGATCAGTCTTGATTATACAGGGAATGTTAAAAGTCCGATGCATTTACCTGTTGTGCCGAATGATTATCGTCCGGAACAATCGCCCTGGTTTACGATTCAGAATTTACAGCTGAGCAAAAAGTTTAAGGCCGGACTTGAAATTTATGCGGGTGTGAAGAATATTTTTGATTTTACTCCTGCAGATCCCATCCTGCGTCCATTTGATCCTTTCGATAAAAACATAACAGAGAATAATCCTTACGGATATACGTTTGATCCATCCTATAATTATGCTCCCATGCAAGGAAGAAGATTCTTTCTGGGCTTGAGGTACAACTTGTACAGCAAAAATTAAAGTGCGAAAAAAGTATAGGTCCGGCTGGTGGATTTTCCGGTTTCAGGATCTGTGAGCTTCACCTGAATCTCTTTATCATTTACTGTCCCTTCATATTCCTGTTTCCCGGTAACACCTTCTACTTTAAATTTGATTGTGCATTTTTTGACCTTGTACTTACCCTGCAGAACCATTTCCTTGTTTTCCTTATGGAACCAGGTAAAAACATCCATATAATCATTGAGGGAGGTAGAGGAAAGTACCGACCCGTCTTCATAAAAACGGATCACAGCAGAATGTTCCCCATCAATCTTATAGGCGTAGATTCCATTGTATTTAACACTGCAGGACTCTTTTACCGAAACAAATCCTGAAAAGCCGGCCAGCAAGGTTAAAATGCTGAAAATTGTCAATAATCTTTTCATAAAACTGTTTTTTTGGAAGATTCCGGGATTGGAATTTTTACAAATTTACTATATCTTCATCAAATATTAATTTTTCAGAACATGCAAAAACTTACTCTACATCTTTTAACTCTTGCACTTGGATTGCAGGCAATCTCATCATATGCTCAAACAGAGCCACCAATGCTGCCGCGCGGTTTTGCTCCCGGTGAAGAATTGAAAATGGATGCATATTTGAAAAACATTAAGAATCGCTCCGCGATCACAACACCACCGACTTTGCCTGTAAGAACTGCAGCACAGTGGGAAGAGTCGCAGGCGCTATTAATAACATGGACAGGGTTTCCATCCATTCACCGTCAGATTATTGCAGCAGCTCAACTTGAGTGCAAGGTGATTATTCACTGCGCCGACTCAAATGCGGTGAAAACGGACCTTGTTTCAAATGGAATTCCACTTACCAATCTTCATTATATTGAAACTCCTTTTAATTCAATCTGGATCCGGGATTACGCTGCAAACACCTGTTATCTGAATGATGTGGATTCACTCGTACTTGTTGACTGGATCTATAACAGACCAAGACCGGACGATGACCAGGTTCCGGTTGCGTATTCCAATTACCTTAATATTCCACTTTATCAGACAACAGTTGCTCCAAACGATATTATGAATACAGGAGGCAACTGGATGGTTGACGGAATGGGAACTGCTTTGGCCTCCAAACTTATCCTGGAAGAAAATGATGGAGCTGGACCCTATTCACTTGCTTATCCAAATCATACAGAACCGGTTATTAATTCTATTATGGATGATTTTCATGGACTTAGCCGTTACATAAAAATGGATGTACTTCCTTATGATGATATTCACCATATTGATATGCATATGAAATTCCTTGATGAAAAAACTATTTTGCTGGGGGAGTTTCCTGTAGGAATTTCCGACGGTCCGCAAATTGAAGCGAACCTTGCTTATGTAATGAGTAACTTTAATGATCCATGGGGAAATCCTTATAAAATTGTCAGAATCCCAATGCCTCCAAGCACAGGAGGGAGCTACGCTGGTGCACCATTCGGTGGAGCGTACTACAGAACCTATTCAAATTTCATTATTATAAACAAGACGGTGATTATGCCGGTATACCGTGATGAGTATGATACAACCGCAGTAAGAATCATTAAAGAGAATATGCCGGGATATACCGTTGCTACTATTGATGCTGACAACTCTGGTGCTAATCTTATTTCTCAGGGCGGTGTTATTCATTGCATCACTCACAGTGTTGGAGTGTCGGATCCTTTGCGAATCGTTCACAATTACCTTCCAGATACCTATAACACAACCACTCCTTACCAGGTGGATGCTATCGTACAGCATAAAACCGGGATTCAATATGCAACGCTTTACTACACAATTGATACAACAATTGGTTTTACAAGTGTTCCAATGACTTTAACAGGTGTGCCAACTGATACATGGACAGGATACATTCCAGCTTATCCTGCCGGAAGCAAAGTGTTCTATTACATCAAAGGACATGCAAACTCAGGCAAGGAGCAGGTTCGGCCGATGGTTGCTCCTGATGGTAATTTTGAATTCAATGTGCTTACTCCTGTTGGTGTTGAAGAGTCGACAGATATTTTCATCAAACCAGCTTACCCGAATCCTTCACATGGAATTACATGCATTCCTGTTTCTTTTAATAAGGACACAAAAGGCTCTGTGAAACTGTTTGACATGCTTGGAAAAGAAGCTGCTGTTATTTTTGAAGGCGATATGATGAAGGGAGAGAAAAATCACTTCATCAACGGATTAAACATAACTCCGGGAGCATACATGATTGTGGTACAGACCACCGAAGGGCGCATTACCCAGAAACTGATGGTTCGTTAACAGATTTATTATTCATTTTAGTCCCGCAATGTGAGCGGGACTTTTTTATTAAATAGAATGAGGAAAATATTAATTGCACTACCGTTTGTTTTTTATTCAATCGGATTGAATTCTCAAAGTCTTCCGGAGCTGATTAAGAACGGACAGACAAAATTATCAGCAGCCAATTATGAAGGAGCTGCGCAGGATTTCTCCAACGCGATAAAGGTAAATGAGCCGGTGGTAGATGCCTATCTTATAAAAATGAAGAATTATTCAACGCTGAATGAGTATCAGCGTTCCACCTCCGACATGCCGGATGGTTTTATTTATTCCCATGATCATGCTCTTGCTTATTATGGAAGAGGGCTTGCATATGAAGGACTCGGTAAATCAGAAGAGGCTCTCGCAGATTTTGAAAAAGCTGTAAACATTGATCCGAAGTATGCAGAAGCTATGTGCAGAAGAGGAATGATCCTGATCGCGAAAGGCACAAAGGATAAAGGCTGTATGGATCTTAGAAAAGCGAAATCGCTCGGTTATGAAGAGGCGAAAACTCTTTATGATCAAAATGTATGTTCCGGAATGAGCAGCACTTTTGCAAAAGCCGGAGATGAGAAATTTGAGGCTAAGGATTATCCCGGAGCTTTGGCAGATTACACCGCTGCGATACAATTAAATTCGGATTCTATTCATGTTTACATCAAAAGAGCACAGACTCATATTATGATGAAGAAATTTGACAAGGCAATAGCAGATTACAACAAGGCATTAAGGATAAAACCGGATACAGTGAAATTGATGTACCTGCGCGGACTTGCATACAATGCTGCGGAGAACTACAAACTTGCTTTCAATGACCTAAGTCAGGTTATAAAACTCGATCCGAACTGTTATGACGCTTTTATGAATCGTGCGGCAGCGTGCGAAGGAATGCAGAACTATAAATCCGCTATTTTTGATTACTCAGAAGCTATACGGGTAAAACCGAAAGAAGGAGTTGCATATTATAAAAGAGCACTGGCTAATCAAGATGCAAAAGACGATGCACCCTGCAAGGATTTCCTTAGAGCGGCTTCTCTTGGATGCGAAGACGCTAAAATAAATGCAGAAGCGTGCAAACCCGCAAAACCTAAATAGTGCTTTTTTTGAATTTTCTATCAGAAAGCAAGAGATCCATGTCGGTTAGATAAAGGTAGCCCTGCAGCCATTCCAATGCTTTTTCCTCGGAAGAAAATATCCGTGTCGGGATTTTGGGCTTATTGAAGTTAATGTAAAGATTTCCAAGGATTTTAGTCGCTGTTGAAGTAATAACAAGCGCTTCAGCAATTCTGCCATCACCTGGTTTAATCTTAGCCGCATAATCTCTGGCATCTTTGCTTGCCGAAGCGTTAGAGGTAGCATCAACAATCTTCAGGTATTTTTCACCCTTCGTTAATTCATAAGCCGCTTCGTATTGCCGGATCATGTCCTCCAGTTCCACTTCGGCGCCTTCAAAAAGTTTGACGCGCAATATTCTGGTTTCTTTGTTATAGGTAAGATGCCCGATACGGGTAGTGATTTTTCGCATTTTATCAGACTAAATGTGGTTTAGCTTAGATTAGTTGCGTAAAGTTATAGATTAATTAAAGTAAAGCCTAATTAGTAATTAACATTTTTGTTGTACTTATCAACTACGAATCTCATTTCATTTATTGTTGCGAAATTAGCGCTCTATGTATAAGATCTTCCTGAAGCCTCTGTTTTTTCTGTTTGAACCGGAAACAATTCATCACCTGGTATTTAAAGCCATTAAATTTATTTGCGGAATTCCGGGCGTTTCGGCAATCATCCGTTCAGCCTATCATATTCCTGACAAAAGACTTGAAAGAAAAGTGTTCGGACTTACTTTTCCAAATCCGGTTGGCCTCGCTGCGGGATTTGATAAGGATGCGAAGCTGTATGATGAACTTGGATATTATGGTTTTGGTTTTATTGAGATCGGAACACTTACTCCCAAAGCTCAACCCGGAAATGAACAACCCCGCATGTTCCGGCTGCCGGAGGACAATGCACTTATCAACCGGATGGGATTCAATAACGGTGGTGTAGAAGAAGCTGTGGAGAGACTAAAAAACAGAAAGAGCCAAATTCTCATCGGCGGAAATATCGGAAAGAATAAATCCACTCCGAATGAAGAAGCGATCGGGGATTATGAAAAATGTTTTCTTGCTCTTTTTGATCATGTTGATTATTTTGTCGTGAATGTAAGTTCTCCCAACACGCCCAATTTAAGAGCGCTACAGGACAAAGAACCACTTACCGCATTACTGAAACGCGTTAAGGAACTGAATGCAGCTAAGACAAATCCAAAACCAATTCTGCTGAAAATCGCGCCTGACCTGAGCAATGAGCAGCTTGACGACATAATCGGGATCGTAAAAGAAACGAAGATCGATGGAGTAGTAGCCACCAATACTACGATTTCTCGTGAGGGCTTACATACAACAAACACAAGGCTCACCGAGATAGGAGCAGGAGGCTTGAGCGGGAAACCCCTGACAAAAAGAGCAACCGAAGTGATCCGTTACCTGAGTGAAAAATCTTTACGCGCCTTCCCGATCATAGCAGTAGGA
>JALYRR010000167.1 GCA_030855265.1 Bacteroidota bacterium
GAGTAATGTTTAACACGGATATGAGCGGGGTCCGGCTCTCAGTAGGGATGGCTGTCAAAGCGAAAAGCCTCCGGTCTCACAACGGTTTTCCCGATCTATTCATAATCGAAAGACGCGGAGAATATTCAGGACTCTTTATCGAACTAAAAAAGACAGGAGAGAAGCTTTTAATGAGAGACGGCATTACACCGAAAAGCGATCACATCGCTGAACAGTTTGTGGTGAAGCATGAACTCAAGCAACGAGGTTACGCCTGTGAATTCGCAATTGGATTCGAAGAAGCACAAAAGTTAATTAACGATTACCTAAACCAATAAATAAAAATGACAAAATCAAAGAAGAAAAAGAAAGATCAGGAGCCGAAAGAGCTCAAAGATCTAGTAATTAACAGCGCAACGATCAAGGATGATTTTTGTAATTACAGTTACGAAGTGCTTCAGGGTATAGGGATTGGCGACACCCACAATGTGAAGGGAACAGGAATCATTGATCCTGATCTTCACAATGCATTCCGCGACCTGAATGTTCATTTGGCCATCCTTGACGATGTTTTCAAAAACAAAGGGATTGAAGTTAAGAACCCGAATCAGGTTACTAACGACAGGACTACCGGAGATTACGAAGTGGTAGGCTTTTCCATCAAAGGATCTGATGAGAACGAAAGGATCATTTTGAAAGGAGTGAAATTCATGACTGCTTCAGGAGGTCAGATGAAACTTGAAACTCCAGAGATACACATCAACCAGTCTTCTTCCTATATATTCTGGGCTGAGCTGAAAGAGGCTTCCGATGCTGCCCGGAACGAAGTGGAACAGTATAAGAATGGTAAGTGCACAGCGGTTGAAAAGGATGTTGTTAACGCTGATCAAACTGACATCTTCGACGAGATCGATGCTAACCTAGAACAAAGCAAACAACTGTAATGAGTTTCACGCCACGCCCATATCAACAAGAAGCAATCAACGCAGGAGTTGCGTTCTTCCAAAGCAAGGACAAATCCAATGCGCTTCAGGTTCTTCCCACAGGCTCTGGAAAGAGTGTTGTGATTGCAAACATTGCATCCGCTCTTGAAGAACAGGTTCTTGTGTTCCAACCATCCAAACAGATCCTGGAACAGAATGTCGCCAAATTTATGAGCTACGGATATCGGGCTGGCGTTTACTCAGCTTCAGCAGGGAGCAAGTTCATTGACAGGATCACCTTTGCAACCATTGGAAGCGTGATCAAGAAGAAGCATTTGTTTCGAGATGTGAAGTATATCATTATTGATGAGTGTCATCTTGTGAATTCCAAAGGAGGGATGTACGAAGACTTTATTAAGTCGCTTCCAATGGCTAAGGTTCTGGGACTTACAGCCACACCTTACAGATTGTCGAACAGCTTCGAAGGTGCGATGTTAAAGTTCCTTACAAGGACAAGCCCCAGGATCTTCAAAAAGATGATCTATTACATTCAGAACGATGTTCTTTTTAATGCTGGCCATCTTGCTAAACTTGAATACTTCGCTCCTGCTGTAGTTGATAGAACAAGATTACAAACGAACTCGACAGGAACGGACTTCACCGAAGCATCGATAAGAAGCTACTATCGGCAGATCAATATGCCACAGGTTGCAGCGAACTACTCAAATCGGCTACTTGCAAAAAGGAAGAACCTGATGGTTTTCTGTTCCTTAATCGAAGAGGCTGTTCAAACGTCAAAAGGAATTCCCGGGTCAGCTGTTATGACAGGAAAGACGGATCAAAAGATTGTTGACAAGACTCTGAATGATTTTAAAGCCGGAAGACTTCGCTGCCTGATTGTGGTTGGAATGCTTACAACAGGATTCGACTACCCTGAACTGGAAAGCATTCTAATTGTAAGGTCTACCATGTCACTGTCACTGTATTACCAGATCGTTGGACGAGCTATGAGGCCACATCCGGATAAGGAAAGTGCTTGGATTGTTGATTTAGGAGGAAACTACAACTTCTTCGGAAAGATCGAAACTATGAAAATTGAATTCAATGAAAAAGGATTACCCGCCATTTATAACAATGGCAAGCAACTTACGAACATAACATTTTCTAAAAATTAAACCTTAAAACAAAAAAACTATGAATCAATCATTTTTTTCAAGCATTGCAGAAATATTGCAGGACAAAGAGATTACCAAAATTACAATCACCAAGGTCGGAGAAGACTTAACGCTCCTTGTGAATCACAAGAACCTACTATATACAATTTCCGGAGAGCCGGGAAAAATTGATGAAGAGGTGATCGCTACCCTGAAGGAAGTCAAACCTGAAAAGAAAGCCTATACAGTGACTGTAGCGGAGGCCCCCGAGTCTGAGAATGAGGAGGAAGAAGATGGCGATGATAAGGAGGATGAAACAGCCATCAAAATCAAAGCCTTGGAAAAACACGGTGATGCGCTTCTGAAAAAGAAGAGTTTCGTTGAAGCACATGAAAAATTCAAAGAAGCCAGGGAACTAAACAAGGACAGCAAAACCATTCACCTGAAAATGAAAAAGGTTGAAGTGGAGTTGAACAAGCAGGTAAAGAAACTCATTGCCTCTGGTGATGCAGCAATGAAAAAGAAGAGCCTAAATAGTGCTGAGGACTTCTATTGCCAAGCCAATGAATTAAACAAGTTGATGGAAGTTAAAGATGAAGCCCTCGAAGCGAAACTGAAAGCCTGCTCTCCTACCACAGAAACGACAGACGAGGTTCAGGATGTTGTAGATGTTGAATTCGAAACTGAACTGGAGGTTGTTAAAGAGGAAGAGAAAGCACCGGAGCCAGAGAAGCCTGCAAATGACAACAAGAAACTGGCCTTTGATTATGCCCTTAAGAAAGGAAGAGACTTGATGGCTGAGCGAAAATACGATGAAGCTCTGGTCCAGTTTACTCAGGCAGTTGAATTATTCCCTGATAACAAGGATGCGCTGACAGAGAAAGCAAAGTCTGAAAAGTGGATCAAAATGGTCGCTGAATTATAATAATTAACCACTCATAAAAATAGGAGACAATAAAAAATGGACTTACTAAAAAGAACCTTCCGGATTATCAAAAACAAAAAAACAATTGATCTGGCAGATCCGAATCAGAATATGTCACCGGAAGAAGTGGTAAAATTCTATGCCAGTGAATATCCGGAGATCACAAGCGGGAAGATTGATGGGCCAAAGGTCGAAGGCACATCAGCCATTTACAGTATCAAAGAGACTGTAGGAACTAAGGGATAAATGAAGATTCAGGAATACTTAAAAAAACAGACTCAGTGCAAAAAATCAAAACCAAAGAAGGGACAATATCTGGACGAGTTTCATCGCAGCTTGCACAAACTTCTCGAATCAGAAAGCAGAAGCGAACACCAAAGGCTGGACGTAGAAAACTACCAACTAGAGAGAGCAACACCTCCGGCAGAAATTCTGATTCATATACCCTAAAAGCTGCCACTCGTGATATTCCCTACCTGCGAGTGGCAAACCTTCAAGGTATGCGGGGTGTAGTATTCTCAAGCGATTCAGACATGCTACAAGGCATAAAAGATTTGTATCCTGTAATTTCCAATATGAAGGGGTTTAGCGAACCGAGCTGGGCAGAGAACGCTCATCCATCTGAAGTGCTTCATAACCTTCTACATCAATTTGAGTCGATACAACGACCCGAAGAGTGGGGAGTACGACAAGAGGATGGCAAATATGTGATAAGCGCCACGAACATGTTTGGAAATGGGGATCCAATATTTATTCCGATCGATTTCCTTTCCCAGATCAACAGAACTCACAAGCGTCTTCATGATTTTCTGATCTATGCATTGAGACTGGTATATCACACAAACAACATAGGAATGATCCATGACTGGGTTTGTAATGAATATGGATCAGGAATGTATTATGAGTTTCTTGAAAGTAGACAAGATGATTATCAACAAGAGACGGACGATGAGAACGAAGAGAACCTTTGGTATCGTTATCATGCTTCACTTGAGTATTACGGCAAAAAGGGAGTGGTTGCTGCATATTCAAAAATGCTTACTGGCGCAGCTTCATTGAGAATGTTCAAAAAGGAACTGGAGTCTTTTAAGCCGAGGAATAAATATGAAGAGGAAGCGCTGCCATTCCTTCAGGCTGCACTCGTTCTTGCAGAAACAAAGAAGTCAATCCTCGATTATAGCCAAGAGCCAAATGATTGCGGAGAAGCAACGCCAAAAGATTATATGAGAATCGTTTGGAACTTCGATGATAATGATCTGATGTATAAAGAGTTTTCGGAATGTCTTGATGCTTCTGTTCATGGCTGCGGAGTGGTTCCCTTCTGTTGGATGTCAACCTACGGCGATGAGAAATCAGATAATTACAGAGAAGATGTCAACGTTTGCAAAAAGTTCGAAGACTTTTTTATGAAAGGAAACGAAATGGCCAATAATATAAAATCAGATTTAAAAGGAGTTTGTCAGCAACCACCACTACCATTAAACCAAAAAAATACTAAAAATGGAAGACTCGTTAACATCCTGGTATAAACCGGCGCATCAGCTGGTAATCTACAAAGGCAACAAAGGTGCTTATGTTGAACACCATGAGATCATAAACAATAAGCTATCAGAAGGTAAGCCTCTGACAAAAAAGGCTCTAAAGGGAATGATGGATGCCGTGATGACCACTGACAAATCAATGTTTGCATCGGTTAATCAATTGCTCCCGGAAAATGTGATTTATTATGATCCTCGTCCGGGAAGATTAAAGATGATCTGGTACAATAAACCACAGATCAGATCTGTGATCGGGATATATAAAAAGGAGGTAAAGGTAAAGGTTCCGGCAGTCCTGTACAGCATTGATGATGAGTCTCTTTCAATGTTTGTTTTGAAGACAGGCGCAAAAAGACCAGAAGCAAAAACACCTTTATTTGATTCGCCTTTTCCAAATACTTACGATGATGGTAAGGTGTGCATGGGCAATGTGAAAAAGCCAAACAGTCAGATTGAGATTGCTGACCTGATCAAGGCTTGGGAAGCAGCCTTCTGGAGATCTGAATTTAATGGATACATAGGTACAAAGAATGACGAAGCAGCACTAAGAAAAGCGATTAGAACAAATACCCCTTACCCTTCAAAAGCTTTGAGGGCAACAAAAAAAACTATCAATTCTCTTTTCAAATGAAATCAATAACAAAAACACACTATACAGCTGCCGAGTTGATCAACCCACAGCATCCCGTTACGGTCGCACTTGTTGGGGTTGGAGGAACCGGTTCCCAAGTGTTGAACAATCTTGCCCGGATCCACAGCTCCTTAAGATCACTATCGCATCCCGGCCTTCATGTAACGGCGTATGATTCCGACGTGATCACCGAGGCGAATCTTGGAAGGCAGCTATTCTCAAGAGCCGAGCTGGGGATGAACAAGGCGAATGCTCTTGTAACAAGGATCAACAGGTTTTATGGAAACACATGGGATGCTGTTCCGCTAAATTACAATACAAAAAACAGCAGTGCAGGTCAAAACATTTTGATCACGTGTGTGGACAATGTGTCGATCAGAAAAGACATCGGTAAGTTCTTTGATGAAAACGGACCACATTCAAACAAATATCGCCCTGAAATAAAGAATTATTACTGGATGGACTTCGGTAATTCCCGGAATAGCGGACAGGTAGTCCTTGGAACCTATGGCATCATAAAGCAGCCCAAGAAAGTAAAGGGCACCTCAGACAAGCTGCCAACGATTACAACAATGTTTCCTGACCTCGAAAGGCATGAGAAGGCTGATCAGGGACCAAGCTGTTCTTTGGCCGAAGCATTAATTAAGCAGGATCTTTTCATCAACTCAACCCTTGCACAATTCGGTTGCAATATTCTTTGGAAAATGTTCCGGGAGTTACGAATTCAATATCATGGTGGCTTCATAAATCTAGAGAACTGGAACACGAACCCAATTAAAATAAAATAATGGCCAGAGATGTATCGATTGGAGAATATTCAGAAGCGCTTGAAGAAAAGAAGTGGATCCCATTTGAAACATCAAGGAGTTTGATAAACAAGGGAATGTGTGTGTGTTGCGACTGCGGTCGAATTCTGAGTACAGATTACAAATATTGCGGGACCTGTCGGACTTACGCCTTAATAATAATAAAAGAATAATTTATGGAGAAGCCTAACAACAAAAAGGATCGGGAGGAAAAAGAATTGAAAGTATTCAACATGCTTATGACCGGAACCTTTGACAGTAAAAAATTCAAGTCTCCAACTTTTCAGCTTTATGTTCAGGACTTCCTTGTAGGAACTATGAACATGACAGCATCTGCGCTTGGCTCCTACTTCCTCCTACTCTGCCATCAATGGGATCAACACGGTCTGCCTGATGATCAGGAAGAACTGATGGATCTTGGAAAGTGTGATGAGAATGTTTTAAATAAGCTGAAGAAGAAGTTTGAAAAGTGTAAAGATGGAAAGTTGAGAAATACAAAGCTGGAGAAGATCAGATCGCAACAGATAGTGAACAGAGGTTTTAAGAGCATCGCAGGATCTGCCGGATGTGAAGCAAGATGGGGAAAAGCGGAAGTCATTAAAGAGAAGGAATCATCGCCTAAAACAAAAGAGGTTGCCGGAGCATATTATAAGATCGCAGGGCAAATGTACAGGGGCAATATCTCTGAATACATGACCGACCACATGGCTGTATGGATGGATCAATGGGAGATGAAGAATAAGCCATTGAAAGTATCTGATGTGTTATTGCAAATGGAAAAGGAATTTCCTTGCTGGGAATATAGCGGAGAAAGCCACATCCGGAGCTGCTTCAAAAAGGCATCTGAGAAAACAAAAGTCTCAAAAGGAAAGAAGGAAAACAGATCTGCATGCCCTTATACTGATGACCAGATTAGGCTTGCAGACGCACAGAAAGCTTCCGGCATGGGAACGCCGGAATGGTTCGACGAAAAGAAATGGAGTCACCTTTTAAATAATTAGTATGGCACTGCCTAAAGGATATAAAGTAATAAAATTTAACGATGTCGAGGACCGACTGACCGACTACCATAAGCATGGTGCTCGTCCAGGTATATTCCTTGGCTTCCAAAACATGAAGGATTACTATTCCATGAGAACCGATGGCTGCACAGACTGGACCGGGCTTCCGCAATCAGGAAAGACTGAGCTTCTTTTGGAGTGCCTATTCAATGCATCTACTTTTCATGGATGGAAGCATCTGCTCCTTGTTCCTGATATCGGAAACTGTATTGAGGTAATGGCGATACTGATCCACAAGTATACAGGTAAGACTTTTGAAAAAAAATACCCGAATTATATTGATCTGAAGGAAGCATTCAATGCATGCTCATGGTTGTTTGAACACTTCTATATTTTAGAGAAAGCGGACCCCAGGTCACCGATCATGTCCCCTGTGGACTTCTGGAATTTTGCTGTGGAATTTAAAAAGGAGAATAACATCCATACAGCTACAATTGACAGCTGGAAAGATCTTGATCATGACTACACAAAGCATGGTGGAACGTATGCCATGTACCTCAGTAAGGTGCTTCCACTAAGGAATGCTCTGTCAGAAACTCACAACATTCATTTTCACACGGTAATACATCCCAAGCAGCCCAGGAGAAACAAAAATGGTCAGCTCGTGCATCCACAGGTCGACGACATGGAGGGAGGAGCACAGTGGAACAATAGCGGGAAGACCATTCTTTCAGTTCACAGGGCAACATTCGACACGAAGGTCGCTGACATACAAGCACTGAAAGTTAAGCCACGAGCCGTCGGCAAGCGAGGGAATTTCTGTCTGAATTTCGATCCAACCAAATCAAGGTACTTTGAGATGGATGCTTCCGAGGGAGGTGTGTGGCGATATGCAATGAAAGATTTTGAACCGGTGAAAGAGATTAAACAGATTAGCATGATGGAACAGAACGATGCGTTCTTAGAAACGAAGGGAATAAGTCAGTTTGCATTAAAAAAGGGTGAGGAGGATCTGCCGTTCTGATGGATGTATTGGAGATGTATAGCGATTATTCCGAGTTCTCTGCGATCATACACGGTATGCAGATGAAACTCACTGAAGCCATCAGAAAGAACCCGGGAGGAAACTTCGACGAGGCTCATGGGAAGATTGAGAAGTTGATGGATCTGAGAAGCAAATACCACAAGGTATATCAAACGGCGCTATCCCTAGACAACATG
>JALYRR010000168.1:0-1021 GCA_030855265.1 Bacteroidota bacterium
GATGAATCCGGATTGGCTCCTAAAAAAGTACTGATCGTAGTAACGGATAATGAAACAGGAGAACTGGTGGGAACTTATCATACGAATAGTAAAACCGGTCAGTTCCTTTACATTCTTACTCCGGGGAAAAATTACAATATCACTTATCAGGCGGATAATCATTTGTTCTATTCTGAGAATATGGAAATTCCAAAACAATCAAATTATTACGAGATCAATCGCTCCGTATTATTAAACCCGATTGTTGTTGGATCAAAAATCACCCTGAACAATATCTTCTTTGATTTCGACAAATCGACTTTACGTCCGCTTTCCAATGTGGAAATCAGGAACCTGGTTCAGTTAATGAAAAGCAATCCAAACCTGAAGGTAGAGATCTCCGGACATACCGATAGCAAAGGGGATGCGGCATACAACCTGAAACTTTCTGAACAACGTGCACAGGCTGTAGTTGACAAACTGATAGCTGCTGGTATTCCTGCAGACAGGATGAAGGCAAAAGGATATGGGAAAACAGCGCCTGTATCAGCAAACAAGAAAGCAAATGGAAAAGACAATCCGGAGGGACGTCAGTTAAACCGCAGGGTAGAATTGAAGATCACGGAAATTAATTAGAATGGTTTTAAAAAAATAAAATGAGCAAGTCGAAAGGCTTGCTCATTTATATTTTAAGGCTATTGGTTTACTAATATTTTGCCAGGCTTAATAAGGCTTTTTCGAATCTCGCTTTCGGCAGGAAATTCCATTCCAGATCTGCATTCATTGGAACAGGGGTATCAAGACTACCACACCGTACAACAGGAGCATCCAAATTTTCAAAACAATTTTCTGAAATCAGAGCAGATAACTCTCCTCCTATTCCACCTGTTAAAGTATCTTCATGTAAGATGATCGCTTTTCCTGTTCTGTTAACAGAATTGATGATCGCGTCTTTGTCAAGAGGTACAAGTGTACGAAGATCGATCAGGTCGACTTTTATTTCGGGATGCTTGTCCAGGATTTCCATCGCCCAATGTACACC
>JALYRR010000168.1:1031-8164 GCA_030855265.1 Bacteroidota bacterium
GTCCATAAGTAACAATCGTAAGACCATTGCCTTCTCTTACCAAACGGGCTTTCCCGAAAGGAATAGTATAATAGCCATCAGCGATATCTTCCGTGATGCTTCGGTACAATGCTTTGTGTTCAAAAAACATAACAGGATTCGGATCTTCAAAAGCAGCCAGCAATAATCCTTTCGCGTCGGATGCAAAAGCAGGATACGCGATCTTCAGTCCCGGTGTATGAAAAAACCATGCTTCGTTACTTTGCGAATGAAAGGGTCCGGCTGCAACAGCTGCTCCGGTAGGCATACGCACAACTACATCGGCATTTTGTCCCCAACGGTAATGTGACTTCGCAAGATTATTTACAATCTGGTTAAAGCCCTCCGTTACAAAATCGGCGAACTGCATTTCCACCATGGCTTTCATTCCATTGATGGATAAGCCGAATGCACTTCCAACAATTGCAGCTTCACACAGCGGAGTATTTCTTACGCGAGCCTTTCCAAACTCTTCTACAAATCCTTCCGTGATCTTAAAAACACCACCATACTCGGCAATGTCCTGCCCCATCAGAACAAGATCCTTGTGTTTACGCATTGCTTCACGCAAACCATCAGAGATCGCATCAATGAATCGTTTGTTTGTTTTGCTGCCTTCCGGATGTTTTTCTTCAGGTGAATATTCGGCATACATATCACCAAGTTCAACCTGTGTATCAGGCGGTGGAAGCGTTTCCGCGAAAGCTGTTTCAAGTCCTTTCTCAATTTCTTCTTTTATCTCAGCGCGGAATTCTTCAATCATCTTTTCATCCAGCACACCTTCTTCCAATAGGAATTTTTCAAAGTTCTGAAGCGGATCTTTTTTGCCCCAGATCTCAAAAAGTTCTTTCGGGACATATTTGGTTCCTGATGCTTCCTCGTGCCCGCGCATCCGGAAGGTGATCAGCTCCAGCAAAACAGGACGTGGATTTTTCCGCATCGATTCCGATAATCGTTTAACAGTATCGTACACTTCCAGCACATTATTTCCATCTACCTGCACGGCTTCCATTCCATACCCAATACCTTTATCTATGAACTGCTTACAGCGAAACTGCTCATTGCTAGGCGTGGATAATCCATACCCGTTATTTTCAATGGCGAAGATCACAGGAAGATCCCACACCGCTGCTACATTCAGCGACTCATGAAAATCTCCTTCGCTGGCACCGCCATCACCGGAATAAACAAGCGTAATTTTTTTATTGTCCTTGAGGAGATTTCCCAATGCGATCCCATCCGCCAATCCTAGCTGCGGACCGAGATGAGAGATCATTCCAACAATTTTATATTCCTGGGTTCCGAAGTGAAATGAACGGTCGCGGCCTTTTGTGAAGCCGCCCGGTTTTCCCTGAAATTGAGAAAACAATCTGTTCAATGGAATTCCACGGCTGGTAAAAACACCGAGATTCCGATGCATGGGTAAAATGTATTCATCTTTCTCCAGAGCCATGGCAGCGCCTACTGAGCCTGCTTCCTGCCCGATTCCACTAAACCATTTCGAAATTTTTCCCTGACGGAGCAGAACGAGCATCTTCTCCTCGATCATGCGTGGTTTTAATACGCCTTTGTAAAGTGCGATGAGGATATCATCCTTGTATTTTTTTCTATCATACCGGATAGCGGTTTCAGCAGTGATCATATTCTTTGCAGAGGTTGTTTGAGGTAAAATTATTAAAAATAAGCGGGTACAGAGCGGTTTATTTATTCGTAATTTTACACAACGGAACACGTGTATCTAATGAATCAGGAAATAATCGCTTTTGTACTTTTGGGAATCGCCTGCTGCTATGTGGGATATCGGGTATTTGGCAGCATCAAAAAGAAAAAAGCCTGCGGAAAATGTGTATTGATGGATGCTGCAAAAGAAGGTCAGAAAAATAAAAATTTACTACCAGGCAAATAGTTCCTTGATCATCGCTTTCCCCCAGGGGTTCTTACCAAAATCTTTCTCCAACTTTCCTCTCAATTCTACAGTCGTGTAAATTTTGTTTTTACCTTTTTTCGGGATCACTGTGGAGAAGTCTGTTTTTATCACCTCAACGGATTTTGCGAAATAAATTACACCACCATCCTCAGTAGCAAGTCCCAGTATCGCACCGGGTAATCCATTAAAGCTTTCAGGGCCCACTGTTGGTACGATCTCATCCGTATACCAGGCATACAAACGTGTACTGTCATTCTTCTGCCAGATCGCTTTACGACAGCTGTATCCGCTGATCACCCTTTTGTTATCGGTGATCTTCCAAACGCGCTTGCTAATGGAATCTTCCACATACAATTGTTCTCCCCATACACTTTTAACCGACAGTTGTTTTTGTGATTTCACGTTCTGATAAACAATGCTCTTGCTGGTTGCCCAACTCATCCGTTCCTTCAAATCGCTTTCCTGTGGCTTGAAAACCGAATTACTGTCATTGAAATACAATTCAAAAACATCCACTTTGTTCTTATCCTCTTCTTTCAGCCACTCTTTTACATCGTCATCTTTAAACTTTTTGTACAGATTGGTCTTCCGTTCATACACAATTTTCCCTTCTGTGATCTGGCTGAAAACAGGATTGAAAGCAATCAAAAAGACGAACGCTGGAATAATCCTAATAGAAATCATCATTGTCCTTCGTTTTTGTACTGTTGAATTTGTAAGTGATTCTCAACAAGAAATACCTGCTGATGATATTGGTCTTGTTATCTGTAATCACATTGTCCTGAATGGTTCTTGAAGTACTGATATTCTGGTTAAGAATATCATTTGCATAAAATGTAAGAATCAGATTTTCATTTTTCAGGAACATTTTGCTGATACTTGCATTCCATAAAATGTAATTGATGTTGTAACCCTCTTCTCGCTGACTGTTAATAATATATTGAGCATCCGTTTCGATCAAAAATTTATAAGGAAGTTTTACGGAAACATTTGCTGTAAACATCTGCTGAAAATAGGGATTGGATGCGGAATTTGTCAGGCTTGAACTAGGGGCGTTGTAATCATAATTGTAGCTTATTCCAAAGGTAATGGTATCAAGGTTGAGCGTTGCTCCTAACCCGGCATTCAGGTTGAGGGTAGTGGTGATATTCTTTTGTCCATTTACAAAACTTGAATAGTTAGAATAGTTCATACTTACATTCGGATCCAATTGAATGAGTTTCTGAAAAAGCGGTATTCCTCCGCCGATATAAGCATTTGCATCATAATTGCCATCCACATTCACCGTTTTGGAGATGGTTCGGCCGAGACTATCATATACAATAGAATTAGCAAAAGCATTATCAGTAACCGTGTAAGCCACATTCGACCAGATATACTTTCCACTGATCGGTTTATAGGAATTAAAGCTTGCCTCTAACCGGTGACTAAACGTAGGAAGCAAACCGGGATTTCCTTCCAGGATCCTGTTAGGATTGCTGTTATCAGGTATCGGCTGAAGCTGATTGATTGAAGGCTGGTTGGAATTGCTGTAATACTGAAAGTTGACACGTTTGTTCTCACTAAACCTGTACATGAATCCTGCATAAGGAAGTATGTTATTTACATTTTGTTTCACATTCATACCAGTGATAAGATTTGCATTCAGGATCGAAATATTCCTTGCCCTGGCTCCGATATTAAATCTCATCTTTTTTACTTCATAAATGAATTTAGCTCCTAACCTATTGGTGATCTTGGTATTTCTGAAATCATTGGTAAGGGTGGAATCAAAACCATTGTATTCCCCATTTTGAAAATTCTGTGTGATCTTGCTTTGCCGGCCTACACTGTAATTGTAATTGTACTCAAACTCCAGCTTTATCTTTTTTGATAAAGGCTCCACATAAGTAAGTGTGGCGTTATGGTTTTGGGAATAGCTCGAATTGGTCTTCTTCTGATCGATACTGTCATCCGGCATAAAAGAATCATAATAGGTATTGTTGGATCTGAGAAATCCATCTGATCGGTTATCCACGAACTGGAGATTGGAGTTGAACTTAAGAGACCTGTCACGATTCTTGAATTTACGATGCAATTTTATTTTTCCGCCCACTTCATATCCTTCCGCCGCATTTTCATTTTTTATATCTGTTTCATGACTCAGGGTATCATTTGTCTTTAGGAAACTGGTTCTTTGAAAATTTATTTGCTTGCTGCTGTTGAACTTTAGTTTCGGCTCAATCTCAAGGTCGGTCAGAGAATCCAGTTTCTGTTCCAGCTTCAGGTTGATAGAATGACTCTCTGATTTTTGATAATTTTCATTGATATTGTCTGTTGTGTAAGTGGTATCCGGAAGGAAATATTGGGAGCGGGTTGAACCGTTTGCTCTCAGTTCATTGGTATTGTAACTGTAATTCATGCCTAGCTTGGTCTTTTTGCCAAGTCTGTCGCTATAGTAAAAGCCTGTTTTAAGAGTTTGAGGGATGCCTGTATTTTGATTTCCGTTTCCACTCCAGTACCTGTTTCCTTCCTCATCAGAATCAAAATTCATTTCATTATCCAGACCATATTTATATACATCTCCCCAACCAAAACTTGAACGGGGGGTGTTGCTTCCTAAAGCAAATACTGATATTTTCTGGGAACCTTTGAATTTATTCGCCAGGAGCTCACCTTCATAAAAATCTTTGAAATCACTGGCAGCGGAAACTTTCCCGAAATATCCTTTCTTCGCATCTTCTTTCAACTTAAGGTTCATGACCTGAACGGTTTCATCTCCTCCTTCGGTTGCATTTTCATTCTTCTTCTCATACACCTGTACGGATTCAACACCATTTGCAGCGAGATTTTTAGTTGCAACGGTCGGGTCTGCTCCGAAGAACTCATCTCCATCCACCAAAACCTGGCTCACTTCTTTACCCTGAGAGCTGATCTTACCTTGAGCGTCCACTTTAATTCCGGGAAGTTTTTTGAGAAGATCCTCCACTGTAGCATTCGGCTTCACCTTAAAAGAATCTGCGGTATATACCAATGTGTCGCCTTTGTAATAAACAGGATCTTTAAAGGCATAAATGACCACTTCATTGAGTTGTTGTGTTTTAGGAGGAAGGATGATCTTCCCAAAATCGAATTCAAAATTCTCCTTGCTTCCGAAAACATAATACACCTGATCACCAAATTTAGGACTGGATACGATGATCTGAACAGTATCAATGGCAAGACCTTTTAATGTGAAGCGTCCTTCCGCATCAGTTCGGGTATGTGCAACAAGAGTAGAATCTTTGATCCTTACTGCCATCGCAACAGCATATTTTAAAGGTGTTCTGTTTACGGTATCCTGAACAGTCCCGGAGATGCTCATTTGCTGGGCAGATCCTGAAACAGAACCAAGAAATAAAAAGATAAAAGAAAGAAAAAGGGACCTGGACATAAAGCTATAGTGTTCGCAAATATCACATCAATAACGAAACAAACCTAAAAAGATACAGGAAAAAGAATTTGCAGAGGATAAACGGTGAAAGAGGATTACGGGAGGATAGAAAAACAAAAAGGGGTGTCATGACACCCCTTTGTTGTATTGCAATAAAAAGAAATATTTTTCTTTTTACCTTTAGAACCAGCTGCTTCAGTAGAATCAGCAATTCTTTTCGCTTCAGTTTCAGCAGCAGCAGTGTATGCTGTAGTTGAATCCTGTACGCGTTGAGCTTCAGCAGCTTGTGCAGCAGCATTAGCAGCTTCAACAGCAGCGATAGAATCTTGTTTTGCTTTTTCCATTGCAGCTTTTTCTTCAGCAGATGGACCGCAAGCTACGAATGCGAACATCGAAGCAACGGCAACTAGTGTAAATAATTTTTTCATTTTGTTTTGTTTGTGATTTTAATTAAAATTTGTGCAAATGTATATTTATTTTTAATTACAATCCAACTATTTGCAAAAAAAAATATAATACCTCTTAATGTCTGGTTAATCTTCTTCAAATTTCAGAAAAAACAGGTTTTGTTTATTTTAGTAGCTTTGCCCTATGCGATCAGGAGCAGCCCATGTTTTAGTTCTATTAAAAAAGCTTGGCGGCCTGCTATTGCTCTACACGGTTTGCCGCCTGCTCTTCTATTTCTTCCATTACAGCTACTTCTCTGACCTTTCCTTCTCCGAACTCCTTATTATCCTGTTTAGCGGCCTTCGGTTCGATCTATCCGTTATAATCCTCTCTAATGCGCTTTTTATCCTTTTGTTTCTGTTACCCTTTCCTTTCAGAGAAAAGACCGGCTACCGGATCCTTCTTAAATGGGTCTACCTTGTTGTTAACAGCATCGCCCTGCTCGCCAACTGCATCGACCTTGTGTACTTTAACTTTACGTTTAAACGGACCACTGCGGATGTCTTTAACTTCTTCGGTGGGAAGATCGGCCATGATACCATGGATCTGCTCCCGGTTTTCCTGAAAGATTACTGGTATATCGGTGTGATCTGGATTGGGCTTTGCCTCCTTTTATGGCAGCTCTATAAAAGATCGGATCAGAACAAACCTATCAAATGGACACTAAAAGAGTATGGTTTTCAAATACTTACACTTTCAATTATCGCTGCATTATCAATTATCGGGTACCGCGGTGGTTTACAATTGAAACCCATTTCAACGCTGGATGCCGGACAATATGCCCGCTCTAAAAATATCCCGTTGGTAGTTTCCACCCCCTTTACCATTCTTAAAACCTTGGATCTACAGGCCATAGAACCGCAGATCTTCTTTGAAAATGAAGATGAGCTTCGTCAGATCTATGATCCGAATCATCCTGCACAAACAGGCGGCATGAAGAAACTAAACGTGATCCTAATCGCCCTGGAAAGTTTTGGGAAGGAATATGTCGGAGCGTTGAATAATCGCAAGGAAGGCTATACACCTTTTCTGGATTCACTTATTACTCATAGTCTTTGTTTTAGCAATGCCTTTTCGAACGGCAAGAAGTCGATTGAAGGAATCCCAGCTATCACCGCTGCATTGCCTACCTGGATGAATGAACCATTTATCACATCGCCGTATAGTGGAAACCGTATCAGCAGCCTGGCCGGCATTCTTAAATCACAGGGTTATTCTACTTCCTTTTTCCATGGCGGCACAAATGGGACGATGGGATTTGATGCTTTTGCCAGTCTAGCCGGATATGAAAAATATTACGGAAGAACGGAATACAACAACGACAAAGAC
>JALYRR010000019.1 GCA_030855265.1 Bacteroidota bacterium
GTATGCCAGAAGCACTGAGGGAAATCCTTGATGATTGCGTAAAATAAAATAATTAACAGGTTTGCACGAATTGTTAAAAACGGGTTAATCTGAACTATGGAGGCAGATTTGTGTTTACCAGTTAAAATCATAAAATATGAAAGCTAAAAAATTACCAATCGAGGACAGCCGTCCAAAAATCAAGATCCAGTTAGATTACCGGACCATGATCGTTGTAAGAACTATGAATGCGTTCAAAGCCTGGAAGCAACGTTATCCTGAGGCACGTTTGATCGAAGAATAGTCTTATTTCATATAAACATACCGCAAAAGAAGATTTATTCTTTGTTTGCCTGCTGTTTTATGTCATTTATCTAAATATTTCGGGAGAGAGAGCGATAAAATCTATCTTTGCCGCATAATTAAGATAATATGAAAAAGATAGTGCCTTTTCTAATTCTTAGCATCCTTGCATTAGGACATTTTAGCGTGCATGCTAAAATGGATATTCCAGAAGAAGAAATTGATAATTCAATAGTAATTGACCGTATCACTAATGATGACATTGATGTGATACTTCCTTCCATGATCTTCACTTTTTCTGAAGCAGTGGTCAAATTGAAATTCAAAAATCCGACGCATACCAAATTACTTCTGAATAAGAATGTGATTGAATTCATCATAAACGGGGAAAGCCGTTCACTGACATTTGTGAATGGGGAAGCCTCTTTTACCAATAGCTTTAGCGACACCCGGAAACTTTCTATTTATACTGAAGAATTCAGTTATTCTACGACGGTCACCGCCTACCCGGTCTGGGCCTTTATCGTCCCTCTCGCATTTTTAGTTCTTATCATTCTGCTGAGGATGAAGAAAAACAAAGCATAAAAAAAAGCGCGATTTCAGATCGCGCTTTTTTTTTATGTGTTCTGAAAATTAACTGATCAGTTCGGCGATGATCTTATCAACGCTGATTCCCTCTGCTTCTGCTTTGTAATTTCTTACGATACGATGTCGCAGAATTGCCGCACTTACTGCTTTCACATCTTCTATATCAGGAGAATATTTACCTTTTATCAATGCATGGCATTTCGCTCCGACCACAAGAAATTGTGAAGCTCTTGGACCTGCACCCCAGGAAAGATACTTATTGGATATTTCGGCTGCATGTTCCGTATTCGGGCGGGTTTTCGCAGATAACTTCACTGCATATTCCAACACATTATCTGCAACCGGAATTTTCCTGACAAGGTCCTGAAAATAAAGAATCTCTTCAGAGCTGACTACCTTTTTTAATTCCACTTTAAAATTTGAAGTGGTGTTTTTTACAACCTGAACTTCATCCTGAAATTTTGGATAATCGAGCCAGACATTAAACATGAAACGATCCAGCTGAGCCTCCGGCAAAGGATAAGTTCCTTCCTGTTCGATAGGATTCTGAGTTGCAAGTACGAAAAAAGGACTTCCTAACTCATAACGTTTTCCACCTGTGGTAATGCTTCGTTCCTGCATCGCTTCAAGAAGTGCAGCCTGCGTTTTAGGCGGGGTACGATTGATCTCATCCGCTAATATTATATTTGCAAAAAGAGGTCCTTTGATGAATTTGAAATTACGGTCTTCGCCAAGAATCTCCGATCCGATAATATCAGAAGGCATAAGATCGGGTGTGAACTGAATACGGTTGTAACTAAGTCCGAGAACATCTGCAATTGTATTTACCAGGAGGGTTTTCGCCAGACCCGGCACACCGATCAGCAAACAATGCCCTTTACTGAAAATTGAAATGATCACATCTTTCACCACTTCATCCTGACCAATGATCACTTTGCTGATCTCTGCGTTCAGTTCTTTGTATTTTGCTGCGAAGGCATCTGCTGCTTCAACATCTGATTTATACATAGTCAATTCGGAATTTGTGATTAACAACCAATGAATTTATTTACTGAACTCCTTAGTTGATCCAGTTGGTATTGAACGTACATGTTTTGTAATCATCAGCGATTCTTACAAACGTATCAACGGCCTTTTTCTTTACCCAAAGCTGAATTGCTTCGGCTTGCTTTTTTGATAATGCAACACTTTGAATTTTCTGATAATCATCCACCAGGTTTGCTTTATGAGGTGAGGTTCTTGTCTTCAGATAAAGGATGCGGTAAGCCTGCTTTCCATCGCGGGTGGTAAAAGGCATAGGCTTGGTCATTTCACCCACTTTCAATTTATCGATAGCAAAAGCAACGTTTTGATCCACCTGCCCGATCTCATCCATCTGAAAACGGGTGGCACCGGTAAACGGATTGATCAGTAAACCTCCGCTGTTCTTGCTTTCATCATCATCAGAATACTTGGCTGCTGCGTCGGAGAAAGTCATTGTATCTGTCAGAAGCGTTGTGTAAATCGTATCCAGCTTCAGTTTGGCTTTCAGGAGATCCTCCGGTTCTACCTTTGCTGCAATAAGTAAACTTCTGGCATCTACTTCATCACCACGGCGCTGAATCAACTGAATGATAAAATATCCGTACATGGTTTCAAATACATCACTCACTTCATTCGGTTTAAGCTTGAAGGCCCATGAATCCCATTCAGGAACGAACTGTCCGCGCTGAATCTTTTCGTACAATCCGCCTTTACTTGCAGAGCCGGGATCCTGCGAATACAGAGCCGCCATTGTTGCAAAACTGCTTTCTCCTTTTAAGATACGCTGACGGATCTCTTCAATCCGATCCTTTGCTTCCTTTTTCGATTCGGCAGTCAATACAGGTTTCTTTACGATCTGGCCTACTTCCACCTCAGCATTAATGAATGGAATAGAATCTTCAGGTATACCCGCGTAATATTCTTTTACATCATTTGGTGTCACGGAAATATCACCGGTAATTTTAGCTTGCATTTGCTGAGCCATCAGGAGGTCTCTTACGTTATCACGAAGATCTGTTTTGAAATTGTCAACTGATTTTCCATAAAATTCCACAAAGCGCTCTTCCGACCCGAATTGATTGATATAATAGCTGATTCGACGATCAAGTTCCTGGTCAACCTGCGCCTCCGTAACTTCAACACTGTCCTTTTGCGCCTGTGCGAGCAATAACTTCTGGTACAGCAACTCTTCCAGCAGACCGCAACGGGTGTTGGCTGTCACCGCTTCCTGATTGCTGATCATTTGCTGGTAATTAGCTTCCAGTTCAGATTGAAGAATGGTATTAGTTCCTACCACAGCGATCACCCGGTCGATCACCACTTCCTGTGCATTTACAGAAATGGCAGACATGAGGCCTAAACAAGCCAGTAAGAATTTATTTTTCAGGTATATCATTGATAAAAATTTCAATTTTTTTGTTGTTTGCTGCATCGTTGTAAACATCTTCTTTCATTTGTGTGATCAACTGCAGCTTTCTTTTGTTCAAAATAATATTCCGGATATTTTCCTTTTCAAAACTTAAAGGTGAAAGACTGTTTCTGATCCTAAAGCCCTTGATATTCAAAAAGTAACTGTGAAGAGAATCACTCACCTCCACAAGCCGGTTATTCTGTAAAAATAACTCTTTATTATAAGCCTGAATGGGAATTTCTTTTAATAAATCATCAAACAGGAGCCATGAATTATCATCCAGGTAGTAATTGACCGCAAACTGGTGACAATAGCTGGCTAGTTGCTCCCTGTCCTTCATATTGTCAGAGGCATACCATTTTTTTAGTTTCTCGATCCCCGGCGTGTTCTTTTTTACTTTAACATAGATCACCTTGATGATGTTATCCTTTAACTCAAAATCCGCCTGATTATTATTGTAATAATTTTCAATGGAAGTATCATTCACCAACGTATCCAGCTTCTGCTTGACCAATTCCTTCTCATAGGCATATGTGATTAAAGAATTACGGTAATCCTGAAGTTGTTTGTCAACATTCTTCTGATCATCCCTCAGGTTACTTTCAGCTTTCTGGATCACGAGAGACTCCCTTACCCAGATTTCTATGTATTTCCGAATAAGGCTTATGCTGTCCTTTGCAGGTGTTCCAGAAGGCACGAGATCCAAAAGGTCATCAGCATACAAATAAGAATTGTTAGCCCTCGCAATGACGGTGCGGTTTTCATCCTTCGTATTTTTGGTATCGCAGGAGAAAACAACAAGAAGCAAAAGCAAGTATAGAAGTGGGTTCTTCAATTCTTTTAAACTAAAAAAAGTTTATGGTACAAACGCACCATAAACTTCTGAGAGGGAATGTCAATTATTTAATTGTTGCAAGAACGCTTTTATCAATCGTTACCGGGTATTTTTTCTTCAAGGCTTCAATCCATTCCTTTTCAAGATGCGCCTGGTAATCGGCTGTCACCATTCCTTTGGAATCATTGTAGGATTTAGGCTCCGGTTTCAGCAATTTACTCGTTACCACGATGATCGTTTTTTTGTCCTTTTCAGACTTCATATCTGCAGATACACCCGGATTCCAGTTTTTATCTACAAATTCATTTTCACCTTTATTGAAAATACGGCTTTCCACCTGAAGATTCAACTGAGAATTTTTGTTCACCTCAGCGATGATCTCCTTCTCCGTTTTTTTCTTCTTCAACAATGCACGCACCTGCTTAGCCACTTTCTCGTCGGTTGCGCTGTAAACGCTTGCATCAGCACGCTCATCCCACATGAAAGATGATTTGTTTTTCTCATAAAATTCTTTTGAACCTACAGTATCTTTAACTGCTTTGCTCCATACTTTCTGATCAGTAAGCTCGAACAAAAGTATCCCATCGCGGTACTCCTGCATAAGAGCTTTGAATTCAGGGTATTTTTGATCAAGGCGGCTTTCCTCATAAGAAATAGCGCTTTCATCCACAAACTGTTTGTATTGCTGAATGATCACCATTTTATAATCCGTTTTCGGACGTTTGCTCTGATGAGAAGAAATATAATTTGCGAAATCTGCCTGTGTATAAACCTTATCGTTAAAATTGAACATTGGTTTCTTCAATGAAGCCGCTTTTGCTATGTCCCAACGACCTTCGAACAGACTTGAATCCATCACTTTGTAAAATTCATCGCGAGCCTTCAGGTTTTCTTTGAATTTATACTCCGATTTGATCTTAGCGATAAGTGAAGTACGTCCGGCTTGCGAGCGTGAATCCTTGGTAACTTTTGTTTTAAGTTCATTCTTCATGTCCTCAAAAGAAGCAAGTCCGCGCTTATCTATCAGTTTAATGATGTGCCAGCCGTATTTAGTTCTCATAATGTCGCTGTAATCACCTTTGTTAGCAAGTGCAAAAGAAGCCTTTTCAAATTCATAAGGCATTTTTCCTGTTCCGAACCATGGCAATTCACCGTTCTTTTTTGCGGAGGCTTTGTCATCGGAAAACTGTTGAGCTAACTCTTCGAATTTAGCACCTGCTTTTAATTTATTTGAAATCTCAGTGATCTTTGTGTAGGCGTTCAGGGAATCTTCCTTAGTCATGTTCGGAGTTGTTTTCACCATGATGTGAGCCACCATTACTTCCCCCTGGGCTTTTCTTTTATCGATCACTTTGATGATGTGATATCCATAACGGGTGCGGATCGGCATAGAGATATCCCCTACTTTGGTTGTGTAAGCAGCATTTTCAAAAGGATATACCATTTGAAGAGAAGTAAAATAACCAAGGTCTCCACCATTCTCTTTCGCAGAAGGGTCATCGGAAATTCCTTTTTCACCTGCTACTTTATTAAAATCTTCGCCTTTTAAAATGCGGCTGCGGATCTTCATGATCTTATTATACGCATCGAGTGTATCTTTCGGAAGCGCATTCTCTGTTACTTTTACCAGGATATGTGATGCACGGATGTCGGTTTGCATGCGATCATACGTTTCCTTCAATAGTTGTTCATTTACATCTTTATCGGTAAGATAAGGTTGAGCAAGTTGCTTGCGGTAACCACCGAGTTCTTCTCTAAACGCTTTTGCGGTGTCAAGGCCCAATTCTTCAGCCTCTTTTACTTTCAGCTTGAAGTTGACAAACAGATCCACATAATCATTGAGAGATTTAGGATCATTGCTTTCTTTGCTGTTGTTCTTGTGATAAACATTTTCAAATTCAGAAACGGTCACTTTCGTACCTCCAATGGTCATCAGCACAGCATCATTATTTTTTTGAGCGATAATGATGTCAGCAGAAATTAATGCTGCAGAAAGCATTATTGTTCTTAAGAAAAATGGTTTGTTCATAGGTAAAATCGTTTTTTTATTTGGGTAACAAATGTAGCTATTAATACGATGTATCAAAATAAAAGGGCCCCGTTTATTTGCAGGGCCCTGGTTAAAATATGTTAATGAAAACGCATTATCTGCTGTAATTCGGCGCCTCTCTGGTGATGGAAACCCCATGCGGATGACTCTCGCGAATTCCTGAATTTGTGATCCGGATGAACTTTGCTTTTTTCAACTCATCCATATTTTTCGCACCACAATATCCCATACCTGCGCGAAGACCGCCTACAAACTGGTAAACCACTTCCGACAGGCTTCCCTTTACAGGTACTCTTCCTGAGATTCCTTCCGGAACAAGTTTCTTGATATCATCTTCGGCATCCTGAAAATAACGGTCTTTGGAACCTTTTTGCATTGCCTCGATGGAACCCATACCACGATAGGACTTGAATTTTCTTCCTTCAAAAATGATGGTTTCTCCCGGAGATTCTTCCACTCCGGCAAACATGGAACCCATCATTACAGAACTTGCTCCTGCTGCTAATGCTTTCACGATATCACCGGTAAACCGGATCCCGCCATCGGCAATGACAGGAACACCTTTGCTTTTTAATGCTTTGGCAACATCCAAAACGGCTGTAAGCTGTGGAACTCCAACTCCGGCAATGATTCGTGTTGTACAAATAGAACCAGGACCGATCCCGACCTTTACTGCATCTGCTCCTGCAGCGGCTAATGCTAGTGCTGCCTCTGGTGTAGCTACATTACCTACTACAACCTGAAGTCCCGGGAATGTTTTCTTAATTTTCTTTAATGATTCTATCACTCCTTTGGAATGTCCATGAGCTGTATCCAGCACCACTGCATCAACGCCCGATTTCATAAGGGCTTCCACTCTTTCGATCACATCTGAGGTAACACCAATGGCTGCTGCAACGCGTAAACGGCCAAGGCTATCCTTGTTGGCATTCGGGTGTACTTTTACTTTAATAATATCGCGGTATGTGATTAATCCCACAAGCTTTCCATTCTTATCAACCACGGGCAATTTTTCGATCTTATGGTGTTGAAGGATTTGCTCTGCCTTCTTCAAATCAGTTCCAACTTTAGCAACGATCATGTCTTTGCTGGTCATTACTTCTTTAACCGGACGCTTATGATTCTTTTCAAAACGAAGGTCACGATTGGTAACAATTCCTATCAGATCACGCTTATCATTGATTACCGGAATCCCACCGATCTTATTCTCCTTCATTAAAGTCAACGCATCCTTTACAGTCGCCGTTTCCAATAAGGTAACGGGATCCATGATCATTCCGCTTTCAGAACGCTTCACTCTGCGAACCTGTTCGGCCTGGTCAGCAATGCTCATATTCTTATGAAGCACTCCGATTCCGCCTTCCTGGGCAATAGCGATCGCCAGCTGATATTCAGTAACTGTATCCATAGCAGCGGATACAATTGGCGTATTGAGTTTGATCTTTTTGGTAAAATAAGAGGAGGTGTCTACTTCTCGTGGAAGCACTTCGGAATAAGCAGGTACCAAAAGTACATCATCGTAGGTAAGTCCTTCACCTACAAATTTGCTTGAATCTAATGACATAGGAACGGGTTTGAATTTTATCCCAAAATTTATCGGGACTGGTTAAAATTCCCGCAAAGATACATTTTTTTCAGAACTGAAATACGATAAAAATGGAAAACGCTATTTATTGAAAAAGGGATAACGTTTCCCCTGTTTTCAGGCCTATCTCAACAAGGTCACTGAACCTTTGAATTCAATGTATTCACCTTTGGAGGTCTTGAATCTTACCAGATAAACATACACGCCCATCTCACATTTGCTGCTTTTGTGCATTCCATCCCAGCCCTGATCAACCATATTTGTTGTAAATACCTGCAATCCCCATCGGTTGAAAACAGAAAACTCATATTCGGTAAAATCCACAAACGTAGTTACCGGAATAAAAATCGGATTCTGTCCGATAGGTTTAAATGCATTCGGTACAAAAACGATTGGATCCTGATAAGCTTCGGCAATATTCGACAAGCTGTTTTCACTGAAACCATATGTATTTCCGAAACCTTCCAGCGCTTCAATGTAATAATTGAAAATGCCCTGCCCCTGCAAAAGTCCCGTTACATCATCCGTATAAAAATTATTACCTGAACCAGTATATGGTACATTCGCGATCGGAGTCAGATCCATCACTCCGTCAATTCCCCTGTAAATATTATACGACATAACCGAACCCGACCATGTTTCATAATCATTCCAGGAAAGGGTATTGATCATGTTTTCGCTATCGGAAATGGCATTCAGCAACATGGTGCGACCTATGTTGGTTTCAATCCCGTCAAACCCACAACTGTCCACATTGATGACTTTATAGTAATAACTTTTTTCATCTGTAAGCACGTTTACATCGTTAAAAACAACCGGAGAAACCGCGCCTGCAGGAATTGATCCGACAAGGGAAAAACTCACATTATCATTCGAACGCATGATCTTATATTTCAATGTGGAAGCAGCTACATCAACATGACAAGTCACCACCACCTTATCAGGATCTACCACACTTACTTTTCTCAAGTAGGAAAAAAGCGGAGGAATGGGCGTAGCGGAATAAAATGAGATTCTGTTGGAAGAAGATGTTTTTCCTGAGCCATCAAATGCCTCAATCTTATAATAATAAGTAGTTGACGGAGCCAGCGATGATGCTGTGAAAGTGAGTGTGGCTGGCGGAACGGTGCCTATTAAGGCAAACGGACCGGCAATTCCAACAGTTGACTGCCAGATTCGGTAGCCGGATAATCCTGTTCCGATTGCAGGAGATGCGCTCCAGTTCAAAATCACACTTCTGTTACAAATATCCGGAGTGGATTGAAGGAACATGGTAGACTGAACAGGTCCGAGTGAACTAATATTTCCACAGCTGTCATAAGCTGTCAACCTGTATTGTTCCGAAGAAATATCTGCATCTGATAAAAGATAATTGAATGTGGTATTGTTGATTCCGAAGACTGTATCCACGGGAACCCATGAAGTGCCGTCAAACTGATAGATCACATATGCTTCTACGTCAGCGGAGGCACTCGTATTCCAGCTCATCAGAGCATTGTTAAAATCATCCACACTCAGTGTATCGAAAACAGGGATATCAGGAACGATGAGGTTCTGAAAAACGCCACCGTCGATGGAGGATACAGAAATACATCCTGAGCTGTCGGCGATTTCTACGCGGAAATTAATGTTCGCGTTGCAGACAAAAACGGAATCTAAGAATGTGTTGAGATTTGTTGTCCCTGTGAGGGTCCAGACACCTGCCGGAAATTCAACGTAAACAGAATAGATCCCGGTTGAGGTAGGAACAGCAGGAGCAGCAATAGGGTTCCAGGAGAGAACTGCAGTACCGTTCCCGGGATTTGTAACGGTAAGGAACATGGAAGCGACAGTGTCCTGAGGCATGGCGTAAACCATTCCTGCACATCCTGATCTTGTTTGAATGTAGTAATAAACGGGCGCGGCATTCGCGTTTGCTCCGATGTGGGTATAAGTTGTTTGACCGTAAACAAAAATACTGTCAAGAATGCTGAACGGACCACCTGCACTTCCTGAAGTATAAATGTGATAACTATTGAACGTTCCAGCCGGATCCGATGGTGTAGCCCATGTAAGTACTGCATCTCCGGAAGGAAGCACAGAAACACATTTGGGCAATGGAGAAGAAACGATTGGCGTTGCAAGAACAGTAATTGAAACAGTGGATATTTTTTCAGCAGGCGCCGGACAAAAATCATCGCGGGTGCTGAAAACGAATGTGTATGTATTCGATTGTGTGTTGCATCCTGTGTTGGTTGAAATATGGTTACAGCTTGTCTGCCAGCTGAACACCGTTGAAACATTTGTGATAGCAGATACAGGCGGTGGAGCAGTAAGAGTTGCGCAGGGGGGATTCAAGCATCCGGTGGTGGTACTTGTAAATCCGCTGCCGAACTGAGTCCCTGACGCAGTGATAGTAACTGTCTGTGGTGTTACTCCATCAGCAAGAAGTCCGGGATCATTGCCACTGATTGCAAAATTCACGAGGGTTCCCGCCGCTACTGTATCATTGTAACTTGTAAAGGTTACAGAAGGTGCATTATTGGATGCACATGGAAGTAGCACAACCTGCATCTCGCGGAATATTTCAGAAACCAATTGTCCGCATTTCCATGATTGCACTTTAACGATGGTCAGGAAATTCCCCTGAGTATAGGATGTAAAAGAAATTTCCCCGGTAGCGGGATCAACGGTGGCAGGAACATTTGATGGATCCTGAGCCGTTCCGGGAAGAGGGCTGCTAAAACTGTAACCAGGATTGTAACCGAGGATCGCGGGATCAACTCCTGGATTATAACTGGCTCCTGAAATATCATCCAAAGGCTGAGCCCATGAATAATTCAGGGAATCAAGATCAGGATCGTAGGCATTTGGGTTATAGGTAAACGGGTAACCTACACAAATGATTGAATTAGGACTTTCCTGAAATTTCGGAGAAGAATCGAAGCAAGGATTTTCATTCATTCCGCTGTAGGGATACATAATCGCACGCAGGGTCAAACCATCAAAAGAAGAAACATTGAGGTTGGTAATACTGGTATTCCGGCAGCATTCATCAAATGTAAATACCCATCCACCGGGAGGAGGAACACCGGGCAATGAAATGGGCGCCGACTGATAAACAGATTCTTGAACAGCACCGGCAACTGGCGTTGAACTCAGTGGCCAGGAAGGATCCGCCTCTGCCGCAGCACATGAGATTGCAGGGCCGGCAGGATTACAGGAAGGTGAAATATCATTTTGGGACACCAGATTTACGTTGAAACCGGTGAATAAGGGATTATTGAAAACAGAAAGGGATAAAGTCGGAGCGGATGTAATTCCGTTACAATCGCGGTACAGTTTCAGTGTAAAGATGTAGGTTCCTGAACCCTGACAATCCCAGGTGATCTCCCCACCCATCAGGTGCGATGCTTCGGCTTTCGAAGCAAGCAAAGCGAACAACCCGAAAAGGAGAACTATTTTTTTAAACATTCAAGTTAATAATAAACACAAATTTAACCAAAAATTGTGTTTTAGCCTATTACTTTTTGCCTACAACAAGCTCAGTCATACTGTCTTTATCAAAATAGACATTGGCTAGATCACGTAACTCAGACGCTGAAATCGCCTTTATAGTTGCAATGTACCTGTCGAAATAATCATAATCAAGTCCGTACTCAAGTATTCCTTTGAAGCGGTCAGCCATTGCAAAAGGTCCGTCAACACTTCTCAGGAATGAACCGAGCAGGTAATTTTTAACAAGTTCTAGTTCTTCCGGCTGTGCGGTTTCTGTTCTCAAACGATCCATTTCAAAATAGATCTCTTTGATAGCATCTTTACAAACATCCACACCTACTTCGGTGGTGATGAAAAAGTAACCGCCGTTTTGCAGGGAAACGATCCCTGATCCGATACCATAAGTATATCCTTTATCCTCGCGGATGTTAGACATAAGCCTGGATCCGAAATACCCTCCGTAAAGTGTATTGAGTACCTGTAATGACTGAAAATCGGGATGCTTTTTATTGAATAAGATCTTACCGATCCTGATTGCAGATTGAAGAGCATCTTCTCTGTAGATGAGTTGTTCACGCTGAGGATCACTTTTCAGTTCGATGGCCGGAAGCGATATTTTTTTACCTGCCTGCCAATCATTTCCTCCGAAATGGTCGTCCAGTAATGTATAAGTTTCGTCGGTTACTTTTCCTGCAAGAATAATCCGGCATCCGTCGGAGCGATAGCAGGATCGATAAAAATCAATGAGATGTTCCCTGGTGATCTTATCAAAATCCGATTCCTTTACATTGATTCCGTAAGGATGTTTTTCACCGAATAATAATTCTGTAAATCGCTTACGAGCT
Source organism: Bacteroidota bacterium (assembly GCA_030855265.1). Classification (GTDB taxonomy): domain Bacteria; phylum Bacteroidota; class Bacteroidia; order 2-12-FULL-35-15; family 2-12-FULL-35-15; genus 2-12-FULL-35-15. Next base: position 12,097 of record JALYRR010000019.1, read on the forward strand.
ACATTCGCCACCTTCTGATTATTGACACGGAATTTCTGACGCTTGTTGGAAAGATGAGTATCAATTTCCTCCTGAGGGAATATGGCATCTTTAATTACATTTTCCACAACAGGCAAAGTAGTTTTTAAATGTTTGTTAAGCGTATAAAGTACTACGGAAGCATGATCCTGTGACACACTTGTTTCCAGAAAAGCTCCATAATAATCAACGGCATCCGCTATTTGAGCTGCGGTCATTTTTGAAGTTCCTTCCTCCAGCATTGCATTGACTGTTGCAGCTTGTAGGGGTAGTTGCTGCTGTAGCATACCTGCCGAAAAAAGAAATTCAATCTTGATCAGCTCTTGAGTTCCAGCATTTATCCCGTAAACAGGAATGTTGTTTTTTAACCGTTTTTCACCGGCTCTGATCATTTCAATTTTCTCAACTTCTTTAAAAGCAGGGAGGACTTTTCTATCTATAGTTTGCATACGATCTGAATAATTACTTTTTAGACTTATAATATAAAGTGCTGCAGTTCTCCGGCTTAAAAATCACATTGGCCTGTTCTTTTATCTGCTCTTTTGTTACAGCCAGGTATTTGTTCACTTCCTGGTTGATCATATCTGCATCACCAAGTAATTCAGAAACGGCAAGATTGGTGGCTTTGTTCAGCACTTCCACTTCACCAAAAACGTGTGAGGATTCTGTTTTATTCTGAACCTTGGTCAGTTCATCCGCAGTAACAAATTCTGTTTTAATTTTTTCCAGTTCTTCGATGATTGCCTGATCGGCCTGTTCCATAGAAACACCTTCGACGAGTTTACCTGAAACCATAAATAAACCATTATCAAAATCGCCCATTACATAAGCGCTGATATCGCTAAAAAGCTTTTTATCTTTTATCAAAACATTGTGCAGGCGGGATGAATTTCCGCGGGAAAGAATATCTGAAATTATATCAACTGCATAATATTCTTTATCTCTGCGGGAACACATGTGATATGCTTTATAGATCGCATCCACAGGAACATCCCTTTCAACAGTGAGACTTCTCGCTTCTTTCTGAACAGGCTCTTTGGGCAGGTTTCTTTTGTTATCCGGACCTTTTGCAATAGGCCCAAACCATTTTTCCGCATATTCTTTTACCTGTTCTGTATCGACATTACCGGCAACTACCATGATAGCGTTATTCGGACAATAAAAACGCTTGAAGAAATTTTTCACATCATCCATCTTCGCATTTTCGATATGCGAAATTTCCTTCCCGATAGTATCCCATTGATATGGATGAACCTTATAAGCCATAGGGCGAAGCATCAGCCAGACATCCCCATAAGGTTGATTCAGGTAACGTTGTTTGAATTCTTCGATAACCACACTGCGCTGAACTTCGAGACTTTTATCCGAAAAGGCAAGACTTAGCATGCGATCGCTTTCCAGCCAGAACCCTGTTTCCAGATTATCCGCAGGAAGGGTTAAGTAATAGTTGGTTATATCATTAGTGGTAAAGGCGTTGTTCTCGCCACCTACACGCTGCAACGGTTCATCGTAATTGGCGATATTCTGTGATCCGCCAAACATAAGATGCTCGAAAAGATGAGCAAAGCCGGTCTGTTCAGGATGTTCATCGCGTGAACCAACATCATACAGCAAATTGATACAGGCAAGAGGAGTTGAACGATCCTGGTGAACAATGACCTTCAGGCCGTTTGACAAAACAAATTTTTCGAATTTTATCATAATAGAAATTGAATAAAACTAATAACCACTGATAAGTGCAGACTTGGCTTCCTGATATTCCTGCATGATCTCATTTATGATTTCTGCAGCAGGTTTGATCTCCCTGATGAGAGCTGAGATCTGGCCGATTTCAAGTTCGCCTTCATCAAGATCACCTTCAAACATTCCTTTTTTTGCACGTCCTTTTCCAAGGAGTTCCTTCAGATCTTCAAGGGAAGAACATTGCTGTTCGGCCGCTTCAACTTTCTCAAAGAATTTATTTTTTAAAAGTCGTACGGGAGTGAGTTGTTTTAGCATCAGCCTGGTATCACCTTCAAGCGAATTGATCACTGCATTTTTAAATTGAATATCGGCAGAAGCTTCTGTGGAAGCTACGAACCGACTGCCAATCTGAACACCATCAGCTCCAAGCGCCATAACAGCAAGCATCCCTCTTCCGGTAGCGATTCCACCTGCAGCAATTACGGGGATTTTAACAGCTTCTTTTACTAAAGGGATCAAACAGAGAGTGGTGGTTTCTTCCCTTCCATTGTGGCCTCCGGCTTCAAAACCTTCCGCGACAATAGCATCTACTCCTGCATCTTCGGACTTTTTCGCGAATTTTGCATTTGAAACCACATGCACCACGGTAATTCCTTTTTCTTTAAGAGTTTGTGTCCATGTTTTAGGGTTCCCTGCAGAGGTAAAAACAACCTTTACTCCTTCGGAAATAATGATATCCATGTGCTTGTCGATATCAGGATAAAGCAAGGGTACATTCACTCCAAAAGGTGAGTTGGTGGCAGCCTTACATTTGCGGATCTGCTCTCTAAGAATGTCGGGGTACATACTCCCGCTTCCGATAAGACCTAAACCGCCTGCATTACTCACTGCGGAGGCCAGCTCCCAACCACTGCACCAAATCATACCAGCCTGAACGACAGGGTATTTTATATTAAAAAGTGAGGTGATTTTATTGCCCATTAAAAAATACTTATTTATTTTTGCAAAAGGAGTTCACGAAGGTAAAAATATTATTCGGTGAATCTTTAAGAGTAATTTTATATATTTGCATCTATGCGTAAATTTTTACTTATTCTCATTCTGGCGTTCACTGCTCCCCTTGCAGGTATTTCACAATATCTTTGGGACTATGGAGTACAAGCTGGAGCATCCAACTACCTGGGTGAGATGGGAGGAAAAGCAGGTACCAGAAGGGACTTCATCGCCGATGTAAAACTTTCCAAAACTCAATTTACTGTAGGAGGTTTTGTCAGATATAAATTTACTCCGTTGGTTTCAGCAAAGCTGGGTCTTAACTGGATCCGGATCCTTGGTGCTGATAATGCTTCCACTAATCCAGGCCGTGTAGGAAGAAACCTATCCTTCAGGAATGATATCATTGAACTTGAATTGACAGGGCAGGTTTACTTTTACGAGATCCCCGATCTGGGCCGTACTTACAGGTACCGCAACGATTTCAAAATGTATGCTTTTGCAGGTATTGCCTGTTTTTATCATAACCCCAAAACGTATTACAATAGCGAATGGACCGCATTACGTCCTCTTAAAACAGAAGGTGTTTCCTATCAGCCGGTTGGTGTTTCCATTCCTTTGGGGATCGGACTTTATTTTACCGTTGAGAAAAAACACAGGATCGGATTTGAAATTGACTGGAGAACAACCTTCACAGATTACCTGGATGATGTAAGTACAGTTTATGCGGATCCAGCTGATCTTGATCCTGCAGCCGTTGACCTTGCTAACAGAAGAGATGAACTGGAAGATGGACCCGGGATTCCGGCAGCTGAAAACTACAAACCAGGCAGCAAACGCGGAGATCCTTCTCACAATGATTCATACATTTCAACTTCACTTAATTACAGTTATGTGATCCGCGGAAGAAGTTCCTTTTACCGTTCGAAATACGGCAGTATTTTCAAACGTAAAAAATACAAGAAACGGAAGATCCGTGCTAAGTTCTAATTTCAAAGCCTCCGCAAATGTGGGGGCTTTTTTTTGTGCGTTTTTTTTACCACTAAGTCACTTAGGACACTTAGGGAAAGAGAGGTGCGGAAAGAACGCGATAGGCACTCGCCCTATCTCGATACCTGCCTACCGGGAGGCAGGCATTTTCTCGCTTTTGCAATGCGAAAAAACACTCGAAATGACTTCGCACCAGGGTTTGGTAATGAGTGATAGAAATTAGAAAGTAAAAGACTCATCGACATGACGTCGTGTTTTTGCTTAAGAAAATTATTTAAAAAACTGCCCCAGCTTTCGTAGTGGCTTTCTGATAAATGTAAGACGGCCAGGTTTCAGCCCATTGATCTCCCAAGCTTTTTTATCTTCCCTGTTGGCTTTGATCCTGTTTAAAAAGGACACATTACTTTTCCCACCGATCCTCATTTTTACGAGGACTTCGGGAATATAGGAGGCTGAGCATTCAAACTTATATAAAAACCGCAGCATCAGTTCATAATCCGCAGCGGATTTGAAGTCTGTATTGAACAATCCGTATTTTTCATAACACTTTCGTCTTACAAAAAAGGAAGGGTGAGGAGGCATCCAACCTTTACGAAATTCTTCCTTATTGTAATTGCCTGAAACCCAATTCCTGGTGACTTTGGCTGTGTTGTTCCTGTCCACATACTGAAGATCCCCGTAAACGGTATCTGTTTCGGATGCGGCGAAAACCTGAACCACTTTTGTAATGACTTTTTTATCAACGTAAAAATCATCCGCATGAAGGATGGCAACAATATCCCCGGTTGCCCAGGAAATTCCTTTGTTGATCGCATCATAAATTCCTTTGTCTTTTTCAGAAAGCACTTTTGCTGTTTTTAAAGCCGCTCTTTTGATCACTTCCAGGGTATTGTCAGTGGATTTGCCGTCAATGATGATGTATTCAATTTCAGGGTATTCCTGCTCCGTCACAGATCGAATGGTCTTTTCGATTGTATCAGCACTATTGTAGCAGACGGTTATAACAGAAACTTTAAGCATGATCAGCGGGAAACAATATAGTTTTCTAAAACAAGCATATCCATTTTTGTACGCAAAAAACAATCCAATGCATTTTCAGGAGAATTTACTATGGGCTCATTTTCATTAAAAGATGTATTCAATAAAATAGGCACCCCGGATTTTTTATAAAAAGCGGAGATGAGCGCATGGTACCTTGGTTCGTAGCGGGCATCCACACTCTGCAACCTTCCTGTGCCATCAACATGTGTAACCGCAGGAATTCTCACTCTCATGTCTTCTTTAATAACGTATACCTTCTCCATAAAAGGAACATCATCTGCTTCGTTAAAATAATCCTGAACATTTTCTTTCAGGATAGAAGGTGCAAAAGGACGAAATGATTCCCTGCGCTTAATTTTCAGATTAAGGATCTCTTTTGCATCAGTTCTGCGAGGATCAGCAATGATTGAACGGTGCCCCAAGGCACGCGGACCAAACTCTGCTCTCCCCTGAAACCATCCGATCACTCCACCTTCAAGGATACAGTTAGTGACCAGGTCAAACAATTCCTCATCTGAGTATTTTTTAAAAACCATCTTCTTGGAAACAAGATAATCTTCAATTTCTTTATCGCTGAAATGACTTCCCATCGCACCGGAACAGGTTGCTTCAGCTCTCGGTTGCTTTAAAACATGATTATAAAGAAACAGTGCCGAACCAATTGAGGTCCCTGCGTCATGTCCGGCAGGCGGAATGTAAATGTTCTTAAATGAGGTGTTCTTCAGAATCTTTCCGTTCGCTACAGAATTTTGCGCGACTCCTCCGGCGATACATAAATTATCAAGGCCGGTTTTTTTATGAAGGTGTTCAAGTATATGAAATATCAACTCTTCACAAACTCGCTGAACGGAAGCAGCCAGATCTTTGTGGTATTGAGTCAACTCATCTTCTTTTTTGCGGGCAGGGCCGAATTTCTCCACCATGTAATCGCTGAAAATGCTTTCAATATCAGGCTCTCCTCCTTCCCAACTCATTTTAACTCCATCTTTATGGTGCTTAAAATACTTCAGGTTCAGTTTAAATAATCCGTCATCGGTAAATTCAATCACATCCTTTAACTGATCAGTATAAAGCGGTTTCCCGTAAGGAGCAAGTCCCATTACTTTATATTCATCACCGTATTTGGGAAAACCGAGATACTGAGTAAATGATGTGTAAAAAATACCCGCTGAATGAGGAAAATTAACGCTTTCCAGCACTTCAATCTTATTGCCTGTTCCCGTTGCAGTCATGGTGGAAGTAAAATCACCAAAACCATCAATGGAAAGAAGTGCGGCCTGATCAAAAGGAGATGCAAAAAAAGCGCTTCCCAAATGAGAGCGATGATGTTCTATGTTATGGATCTCTGCAAGGATGCTCTCTTCAGAAACATTAAACTCTTCTGCGAGCATGGCCTTCACCGATTTCACTTTCTTGGAGTTGGTATAACGGTCAAGAATGGCGGATAAAGAAACTTTATTCTTAAAGGTATGTTTGATCTTCTTTAAAATATTGGCAGAAGGATCTCTCGAAATCGTGATGTGATCAATATCGGTGATGTTAATACCGGCATCTTTCAGGCAATAACGTATGGCTTCAGTAGGGAATCCGGCCCAATGTTTTATTCTCCTGATGCGCTCTTCTTCCAATGCAACAATCACCACTCCGTCTTTCAAAATACAAGCAGATGAATCACCATGAAAAGCATTTAAGCCTAATATATACATAAGTTATAAGTAGATACCTGCAAAGATAATTAAGATTGGTGATGATACAAGTAGAAAGGCCTTTGAAGAAGATTAAAGCTGGAAAAGCTGTCTGTTGCGGGCTAATGTATTTTGATCGGATGTATATTCCATTCCATAGCTGAATGCGGACTGTGAAATTTTGGTGTATAACTCCTGATCCATTTCAAGACAATGATCGATCACTTTTACGAGGACGTCATCCATTTCCAATGGCACTGCCCAGCCTGATTTTTTTGATTTAAGCTCTTTCCAGGGGGTCTGATCGCTAATGATAACAGGAACGGCGGCACAAAGCGACTGAAGAATAATATGTCCGAAATTTTCACCGCGAGTTGGCATGAACATGAAATGATAGTCGTTAAGGATTCCAGACACATTCTCTGGTTCCAGACTTCCTTTGTAATTTGCTTTAATATTCGGAGGCAATTCTTTTATTATCTGCTGGCATTTATTCCAGTATTCTTCATTGTATACAGGTCCATAAAAATCAAATATGACATTACCTTTAATCCTTCTCAGAATGGTTAAGGCATACAAAAGATTTTTTTCGGGAGCGATGCGTGCAAAATTTATTAGACGCAATTCCCCTGAAGATTTCGAAAGCGGTGGTTTCGCACTCTCCACTTCTATTCCGGGGAGATTTCCAGCCACCATTATGTGCATGCGGTTTCCAAGGACTCTTTCCACATCCTCGCGTTCATTTTCATTGGTTACATGAAAAATTACATTGTAAAAGAAACGTGAGAGCTTTACAGCGAACAAAAATAATTTCTTTTTAAACTTTTTGACATTCAAGGCACTATCAGCAAACATTCCACGTGCTGCAACAATTATTTTTTTATCCTTCCGCTTTCGTAGAGAAAGCAAAGGCCAAATTGTAAACGCTTTTGAAAATATACCGTTCAGATAAACGATGTCATACTCTTCGGTACTGAGAATTGATTCAACAGACTTTCGGGAAAGGGTTTCTTTAGAAAAATAAAATACCCGGGTACCATCTGCCAATATATTCCATTGATCGCTGATCACATTATTATATGGCTCTGTTTCGCAGTAATCCGTATCGGAAGTAACGATAGAAAAGTCAAATTCATTCTTCAGATGTGCCACCATGTTTGAAACTGAACGGACAGGACCACCCGCTTTATAACCCGGCACATACCAGTCGATAAAAATCAACACTTTCTTTTTCATCAATCCTCAATTTGATTTTCGTGCAACCAGTTTTCCAGTACAACCAGAAACCAGATCCTTGACCAGGTTACCCGCGGATCATTCTTCAGAAAAGAACTCCAGAGATTGATAATTCCCGTTTCATTAAAACATTTTCGCTTTGAGAGGGATTGCATTCTTACTTCACAGAAACTTTTCAGTTCCGCTTTCATCCACTGTTTCCATGGAAAGGTAAAACCCATTTTTGGACGATTCACGATTTCGGATGTTAAGAGATCGCCCATTGCATCCACTAATAATTTTTTAGAAGAAGCAACGCTTTTATATTTATCAGGAACACCAAGTACGTATTCAACCAGCGTGTAATCAAGGAAAGGAACTCTGACTTCCAGCGCGTGCGCCATGCTCATCTGATCGGTATCGCGAAGCAGAACATTCTGCATATAGGTTGAGATCTCTGCAACGGAAACTTTTGAGATGTCAGATTTCAAGGAATCGATTTCAGATTCAGAAAGTATTTTTTTCACCTTATTCTCTTTCAATTTCTCTTTACCGATAAGACCAGCAATCACTGTATCACTCAGGACCTGTCGGGAAATAGGATAAAAGGAATTCAAATTGATTCGCTTTTGTTTTAGCAACTCATTTATTTTTTCAGATGAAACACCCGGTTTCAATTTTTCGAGAACATCTCCTCCTGCAGAGCGAATCAATTGTGGAATCAAATTCATCCAGGCTTTTTTATTTAAATCCAGGCTCCGTTTGAATACATCATATCCGGCAAAAAGTTCATCTCCTCCCAATCCGGACAATGCCATTGTGATCCCGGCATTTTTTGTTGATTTGGAAACAATATACGTATTCGGCCCATCTCCGCTTGGATGATCCATTGCGCTTAAAGCATTCGGGACTTCTGCAAGAAAATCAGCAGGACTTAGTTTTATTTCATGATGATCTGTTTGAAATTTCTCAGCGATTAATCGTGCATATTTTGCTTCACTGAATTCTGATTCATCAAAGGTGACAGAAAAGGTTTTTACTTTTGTCGCAGATACTTTACTCATTAAACCAACGATTGCACTGGAATCAATTCCCCCGGATAAAAAAGCTCCGAAAGGTACATCCGCAATCAGCCTTCTTTCAACGGAAGCAGTGAGCAGGGTGTTCACATCCTTACAAACTTCTGCATAGGACTTATTTTGCGAAGCTGTGCTGATTTTCTGAGTCAGGCTCCAGTACTTGTGGATCTTTGGTTTTCCTTCCGAACATTTGATGGAATGACCCGGCATTAACATTTTAACTCCTTTGATAATCGTATCAGGCGCGTGAACTGTCTGGTAGCGTAAATAATCTGACAAGCTGTTTTCATCAAGTTTCTTTGGAACCGTACCGCTTTTCAACAATGACCTGATCTCTGAGGAGAAGGCGAAAACACCATTAACAAATGAATAATAAAGTGGCTTAATTCCAAGTCGATCACGAGCAATAAATAATTCTTTTAACTGATCATCCCATATCGCGAAGGCGAACATTCCATTAAAAAATTTAACACAATCAGCGCCCCATCTTGCATAGGCTGCGATGATTACTTCAGTATCTGTATGTGTCTGAAAAAAATACGCCTGCTGTCCTGATCCTGCAACTACACGTTGAAGTTCAAACTTCAGTTCCTTGAAATTATAGAGTTCTCCGTTATAAACGATGTGGTAACGCTTATCGTGTGATGCCATTGGCTGATGGCCGGCCGAAGAAAGATCAATGATAGAAAGCCGTCTGTGACCAAGCGCGATCTCCTCCGTTGCGAAAAGGCCTTCATCATCCGGACCGCGGTGTTTCATGCAATTGTTCATCGCCACCAGTTTTCCGGTAGCTGAATTCGCATCCTTTAATCCATAAATACCATTTATTCCGCACATATTATCTTGTTCGCTTTCTGTTATAAAAATTCAAGATCTCAGTGCAGACAAGTCCGGCTTCTTCTTCGCTGAGGCTATAATACAACGGAAGACGTACAAGACATTCACTGAATTTGTCGGCATTCGGAAGTTGCCTGCCGTCGTGCTGATTGCGAAAGTATGGACTTGAATGAAGAGACTGGTAATGAAAAACAGCTTGAATATTTTTCGTTGCAAGAGTATCTATAAGTTCCATCCGTTCCTGCGAGTTGTTACATACAAGATAGAAGAGATGCGCGTTACCTGTAGCATTTTCGGGCATGACCGGCAAAACTATCCCATGCGATTTAAGATCGGATAAACGGTTATAATATAACTTCCATAATTTCATCCGTTGTTTTTGGATCTGATCAATGTTCTCAAGCTGACTATAAAGAAATGCAGCAGTGATTGCACTTGGAATGGAGGAAAATCCAAGTCCGACCCACTCATATTTACTTACTTCCTCTCTCAGAAAAGCAGCACGGTTGGTTCCTTTATTGCGGATGATCTCAGCCTTTTCGAGAAATTTTTCATTGTTGATCACGATCAAACCACCTTCACCGCAATGAATATTTTTTGTTTCGTGGAAAGAAAAACAGGAGATATCACCAAATGAACCTAATGCTTTTTTATCATAATAAGAATCAATACACTGGGCAGCATCTTCCACTATAAGCAATCCGTATTCATCGGCCAGCGACCGGATCATCTCAACATCACAAGGGATTCCGGCATAGTGCACCACTACGATCACTTTTGTTTTTGGAGTAATCAAGGCACGTAAGCCTGCCACATTCATGTTTGGATCGCCGGGATTACTATCAGCAAAAACGATATTGGCGCCACGCAGAGCAAATGCATTCGCCGTGGAAACAAAGGTATAGGAAGGAACAATAACTTCATCACCCGGTTGAATTTCAGAGAGCAAAGCGGCCATTTCCAAAGCCATGGTGCAGGAGTTGGTAAGAAATGCTTTTTTGAAATCGTATTTCTTTTCGAGAAAGCGTTCACAATTCCGCATGATCTCCAGATCACCAGTTAGCATGTGAGTTTCCATTGCTTTTAGAATGGAAGCAGCTTCATTTCCGGAATAATATGGTTTATTGAATGGGATCAATACTGATAAGTTTCATTAGAGATGCTGCCCATTTCTGCGGAGTTATTTGTTTTGATAACTCAACACTTTTATGCGACATGATAATTAATTCTTCAGAAGATAATGTCATCATTTTTTTCAATGCGTTCTTTAATTCATTTTTATCTCCTGACTTGTAAATATAACCATTCCGATCCTTCTCAACAAACGTGATCCTTGCTCCTACCTGATCAGATACGATAAGCGGAAATCCGGCAGCCGCGAATTCATGAACTACCACTCCCCAGGGTTCGAAATGACTTGGCAGGACAAAAACTCCGGTTTGTTCAATGTATTTAGAAAGTTCCGAAGGCTGAACGAATCCGAAATGTTTGATTTTTTCATGTTGTAGTGGCTCAATTTCACCCGTACCAACGCACCACAATTCCCATTCATTGGATGATTCCGCCTGAAGTTCTGTAAAAGCATCCCAGAGATCTCTGATCCCTTTATTATCCACGTATCGGCCCACATATAAAAATCGTTTGGGGAAATGTTTTGTTTTGCCTTCTTTGAAATTCTGATAGATCGAACTAAATAAATCGTAATCGCATGAGTAAGCACCTGTTTGAATGTACTTTTCAGGAAAACCCATTTTCAATGCAAATTTTTTCTGCTGAAGACCTGGCACAAAACAACGATTGAATTTATTCGTAATATAAAAGCGTGAAATGACAGAAGCGACGATTTGCTTAGGGGAGCCCGACCATTGACTATCGAAGCCCAATACCAATGGGATCTTTTTATTATAGGAGCCAACGATCCGTAAATAGATCTTGCTGGCCCAGCCTCCACAAAGTATCGCATCAGGATTTATTGATTTGGAAAGTTCGATGAGTTCATGATTGGTAAAATCTTCTCTATTGTATACTTTGATTGCTGAAAGATCGAAAATAAAAGGAGCTTCTTCATTCACCTTTTTTCGGATAATATGAACATCGCAATCGTTTTTGCTGGCAAACTCGGAAATGCAAGCAACAAAGTAAGTTGCAAGCTCCTCATATAATACCAATAGTGTCATTTTTTTGTTAATTTGGTAACGAATTTACCAAAAATATCTGCTTAATGGAAATAGGCCTCTATGAAGAATGGATGAAGCCTCAAGTGGCCAGGCTATTTAGCATTCAATATGGAGTGAGTGAAGAAGAATTCACCCAACTTATGAGTTCGTTCTACGAAGACACTTATCAAGCTAACAGGTGTATTCTTATAACAGCTAAAGAAGGTGAAACTGTAATAGGGTTTCAATCCTTCTTTTACTGGCCTTATCAGCAGAATGATAAAACTTTCAATTCTTTCCAATCTGGGAACTCTCTTGTACATCCAGATTACAGGGGGAAAGGCATTTTTCAGAAACTTCTGGATTATGTGGAAAATCACAGGAAGGAATTGGGTATCGACTTGTTGATAGGTTTTCCCATTGATGCATCTATCGGAAGTCTCATCCGTAATAAATGGGTAAATGTTCTGAATATTAAATGGCGAATCCGAATTATTAATCTACTATCGATTTTTCGACCTCTTAATCATTCTGAGTTATTAAAAATGTTTCCTGACAAGGAATTATTTCTTAACAAGCCCTCAACCGAATTCGTGCAAATTGAGAATAGTTTAGAATTTAACAAATGGAGAAAAAAACTTTACCCCGCCAATCGATATTACTCGTTTTATTATTCTGAAGGAGATAACGAGATCTTATTTAAGCTCAAGTTAAACATCCGCAAAAAAATGATCAAAGAGTTGATCATTGGAAATCTAATTACAAATACTTATTCCAATGATTTTATTACAAATGCTTTAAATGATCTAGTGTCAAAAGCAAAGTCAACAGGCATGGTGACTCTTCTTTCCATTGCTATAAATGAGGATGCTCAAAATTCTTTAAGTGACTGCCTGAAAGCAACCGGTTTTAAAAAAATCCGTAAAGAAATATATTTCTGCATAAAAACATTCAACAGAAATGAGTTTTTATCAGAAAAGAAGAATTGGGTTCTTTACAGGGGAGATATTGATACTTGGTAAAATGAAAATGAACAAGAAAATCCACGACAGGAATCATATAATTAAAAATCTACTTGGAAATATTGAGTCGGTGCTTGCTGGAAGCGCACGGAAGGACGAGCTCTTAGTAGTAAATTATCATGGAACACAGAAAAAATTCATTCCGGACTTTATTCAACAGATAGATTTTTTCAGGGCTCATTACGATGTGATCAGACCAGATCAAATTTCTTCCTTTTACAAAGGCGAATTAAAATCCACCAGAGGATTACTGCTTATTACATTTGATGATGGTATAAAAAATAATTTGTTTGCCGCTGAAATCCTTAATCGTTTTCAACTAAAGGCTTACTTTTTTGTAATTCCTGAATTTATTAACACTCCGGCAGCTGAACAAAAAAAATATTTTTTGCGTGACATCAGACCACTTGTTAATGAACACGTAGATTCAAAGGAAGAGGATTTTACCGCGATGAACTGGAATGATCTTAAGGGATTGATTAATGAGGGACACAGCATTGGGTCACACACCCAGACACACCGCCTGATAGCATCAGAGTCAATACCAAGTAACAGTGAAAAAGAAATCGTGATGAGTAAAGCAGAAATTTTATCAAAGCTTGAAATTCCCAAATCTTCTATTAACAGTTTCTGCAGTATAAATAACACGCTTCAAAGTGTATCCGGGAAAGAGCTAACTCTGATAAAGGAAAATTACGACTTTCACTTCACTACTATTCCCGGTGCAAATCATTCCGGATCTTGTCCATATTATATTAAAAGAGCAAATATTGAATCGCATTGGCTACCCGGTGCGGTAAAGTATGCACTAGGTAAATGGGATCTGAAAAGATGGAAAGATGCAGATAAAGCTTATACCAAAATTTTGACTGACAACACCAATTGATCAATTCCGTTTACGCTTTCTCTTCCAGATCAGGAAAAGAAATAAAGCCAGCATAGAAGCGGTAAGCATCCCGATCCAGAAGAATGAATGGCTTACTAACTTCATAGTTAGATAAGGAAGTAATCTGAAATTAAATTTTTCTTCAGGCGCGAGACCTTTGCTCCAATATTCCACGCCATAGTTCTGCAGCGGTTGCACCTCATTGCCGGTCAGGGAAATACTTTTAAAGGATACATTTCCATTTTTGATTATCACTTGAAGAACAGCATCATGTGGAAGATCCCTAATAGCACTCTGTATAAAAACCACATTGCTTTCCTGATCTTTATCATAAAATAAAGATGCTTTACCAGAACCTAATGAGCCAGAGGACCAAAACACATTTCTGGCAGCAGCAATTTTTTTGACCAATGGCAGGACCGAATCACGGAAATTATTTTCACCAAAAGAAGAT
>JALYRR010000020.1:0-19899 GCA_030855265.1 Bacteroidota bacterium
CTGAGTATCAGCGCGCAGGTAATAGAAAGAAGAAAAATGGATGGTTTCAATCGTGGGAAATGACAGGCAAATTTACGAAATTGATTTGATATGGGATATACGAAAAATAAGGCAGATTAAGCTGGCTTAGGGATACTAACAAGTTATTAACAATCAATCATAGTTTTTAACGAGCTATTTCATTTTAGGAAATTTTAAACTTATTTTGATCTTCTTAAAATTCTGACAGGCTTCTTTATAAAAGATATATGAACAAAAAAAATATTTTATCTATAACAGTAGTGGTGGTAGCTGCTGTTATAGCTTTTAATACAAGTGCGGTTGCTCAGGTCAAATACTTTAAAGGGTATGTTCTCTTATTGAATGGCGATACCCTGAAAGGTGAGTTGAAAAAGAACATGAAAAAGGAGTTCGACAATTTTGCAAGAGCTTCTTTCCGTAAAAGTGAAGGTGCTGAAATGAAAACATATCGCGCCGACAAGATTAAGGAGTATGCTGTGGATGGAGTAGTGTTCGTATCACGCAATGTAGAAGGAGAGCAGGTATTTGTAAAACGTGTTTCAAAAGGCGCCGTTACACTTTATGAGTCACAGATTGAAGTTTTAAAGATGAATGACATTGTAGTGAAATCCGATTACTATATGGAGAAAGAAGCCGGAGAATTCATTAAGATCAAGTCTGGAAAGTTTAAAAAGCAGATGACTGATGTGATGGGAGATAACGAACAGATCGTTAAAGGACTTGAAGAAAAAAAATACGATTACGAAAACATAGTTGAAGTTTTTAAAGAGTACAATAAATCCGCATCCAATTAATACCAGTATCAATAATAAACAGGAACCCCCGCTCGAAACAGCGGGGATTTTTTTTCAGCGATCCTATTTAACTTACCGTGCTCCGACTCCGGAGCTTTTCGCGACCGTGGCAATCTCTTTTTTTTATCCATGGTTTCTCGACTCCCGGCCTACCGGCAGGCAGGCGCTCGGACTGATATTCTATTTACGAATTCAGTTAGAAAGATCCACTCGAAACCACTCAAGCATCAAACCTCGGAGCGTCATTGCGAGGGCGCAATTCGCGACCGTGGCAATCTCTTTGCTTTTGTATTGATGGTTCTTTCGAAATCCTAAGTTTCAGCTCGCTGAATTGTTAATAACACCGTCCCTTCTCAACCGGTTTTTAGGCTATTTTTACATTCCTAATAACTATAGAATGTCGGATAAAAAACTCTATTTACTGGATGCGTATGCCTTGATCTACCGGGCCTATTTCGCTTTCAGCAATAATCACCGTGTTAACTCTAAAGGTCTCAATACCTCAGCTATACTTGGTTTCACAAATACTCTTGTTGAAATCCTCAAAAAGGAAAAGCCAACACACATCGCTGTTGTATTTGATACTGCGGAACCTACCGTAAGACATATTGAATTTACAGAGTACAAAGCCAATCGTGAAGAAATGCCGGAAGATCTTGCTGCTTCCATCCCTTATATCATTCGGCTCATTGAAGGTTTTCATATTCCTGTTTTGTTTTCAAACGGATACGAAGCGGATGATGTTATAGGAACGCTCGCTAAAAAGGCGGAGAAAGAAGGCTATACCACTTACATGATGACTCCCGATAAAGATTACGGGCAGCTGGTTTCGGATAAGATTTTCATTTATAAACCTGCCCGTCTTGGAAATGGAGTGGAGATCATGGGGCCTGCAGAGATTTGCAAAAAATGGGACATCCTCAATGTAAATCAGTTGATCGATATCCTCGGACTAATGGGCGACAAGGTTGATAACATCCCGGGAATCCCCGGGGTAGGGGAAAAGACCGCTATTCAATTGATCAAGGATTTTGGAAGCATTGAAAATCTGCTTGAGAACACCGATAAGTTAAAAGGTAAACTTAGGGAGAAAGTGGAGCAGAACAAAGACAAAGCTATCCAGTCCAAAAGGCTTGCAACCATCATTTGTGATGTGCCGATTGAATTCGATGAATCAAAACTGATCATGGAAGCTCCTAATAAAGAAGCATTGCGTGAACTGTTTACCGAGCTGGAATTCAGAAGACTCGCGGAACAGGTTCTAGGAGAAACTCTCACCACTCCAACACCTGCTGTTGCTGAAAAACAGCCGAAAGCGAAAAAAGTAGATGTGAATCAAACCGATCTTTTCGGTGGTGATGATGATATTGAAATTTCCGAAGAGCCTTCACAAGAAAGCCGCAGCGGACCTCTTAAAACGATCAAAGATGTTGATCACAACTATCACCTGATTGATACACCTGAAAAACGTCAGACACTTCTCGCTGATCTAAACAAACAGGAAGTTGTTTCTTTTGATACTGAAACCACAGGAATTGATGCGCATAATGCAGAGCTTGTCGGACTAAGTTTTTCCTGGAAACCGGGCGAAGCATATTATATTCCTCTTCCTGATGAAAGAGATACCGCACAAAAAATTGTGGATGAGTTCAAGGTTTTTTTTACAAACGAAAAGATCGTTAAGGTCGGACAAAATATAAAATACGACATCTCTATTTTGAAGTGGTATGGTGTGGAGATCAAAGGAAAATTATTTGATACGATGGTCGCTCATTTCCTTATCCAGCCCGAGATGCGTCACAACATGAATGTGCTTGCTGAAACGTATTTGAATTACAGTCCGGTTTCAATTGAAACGCTCATTGGAAAAAAAGGAAAAGGACAGCTCAGCATGCGAGATGTATCATTGGAAGAAATAAAAGAATACGCAGGGGAAGATGCCGATGTAACTTATCAGTTGATGGGAAAATTTATTCCTCTGCTGAAAGAAACGCATACAGAAAAATTATTTGAGGAGATCGAAGTATTGCTGATTCCGGTTCTTGCAGATATGGAAGCAGAAGGGATTGCGCTGGATAAAGAAGCATTAAGGGAGTTGTCGAGCGGACTGGAGATCGATATCCGTGCAGTGGAAGCGGAGATTCAACAATTGGCCGGAACGCCGTTTAATGTTTCTTCACCGAAACAGGTGGGTGATATTCTATTTGAGATTTTAAAGATTGCTGAGAAACCTAAAAAAACAAAGACCGGTCAATTCGCTACCGGAGAAGACGTGCTCGTGAAATTGGTTGGAAAGCATGCGATCATTGGGAAGATCCTCGATTACCGCGAACTTGTTAAGTTGAAGAACACCTATGTAGATACGTTGCCTTTGCTGGTAAATCCGAAAACAAACCGCATTCATACTTCTTACAATCAAGTGGTAGCAGTAACAGGCAGGCTGAGTTCAGATAATCCGAATTTGCAGAACATTCCAATCCGAACGGAAAGAGGAAGAGAGATCCGAAAGGCATTCATTCCAAGAAACGAAAATTACACATTGCTCTCCGCAGATTATTCGCAGATCGAATTGCGGATCATCGCAGAGTTAAGTAAAGATACCGGGATGATAGAGGCGTTTATGTCCGGACAGGATATTCATCAGGCTACTGCTGCGAAAGTTTACAATGTTCCTCTCGAAGAAGTAACCTCCGATATGAGAAGGAATGCGAAGATGGTAAACTTCGGAATCATTTATGGAATCTCCGCATTCGGATTATCAGAACGCTTGAACATTCCCAGAAAAGAAGCAGCCGGAATCATTGAGAATTACTTTGATAAATATCCCCGCATAAAATCCTATATGGATGAAAGTATTGAACTTGCAAGGGAAAAAGGATACGTGGAAACCATTATGGGCAGAAGAAGAAACCTGCGTGACATAACATCGAGCAATCATACTGTGCGTGGATTTGCAGAAAGGAATGCGATCAATGCACCGATCCAGGGAAGTGCGGCGGATATGATTAAGATCGCCATGATCAATATTCACAGGGATTTCAAAGAAAAAAATCTGAAATCAAAAATGCTTTTGCAGGTGCATGATGAATTGGTATTCGATGTTTGGAAAGAGGAGATGGAAGTAGTGAAATCAATTGTTGCTGATAGAATGAAAAATGCTATTCCATCTTTAACGGTTCCAATGGAGATTGGAATGGGTACTGGAATCAACTGGCTGGAGGCGCATTGATTAATTTGAAAATGTGACAAAATGTTAATTTGAAAATGTGACAATTTGAAAATTAATTAATTGAGGAGGTCAGTTTGGAAAAGTATGAAATGTAGTTCTTAAAGATACTCCCGGCAGATTACAGAGCCGATAGACGATTGCCAAAGACCAGTGAAACTTAAAAACACACTTTCAAATTAGGAAATTTTCAAATTATCGATTTACACATTGCGAATAACAGAGACGATAAGACGATTGCCAAAGGCGATTGAAGATTGAAAAGCGCTAGAAATTATAATCCTTAAAATCTTTTGTAAATTCCTGAGCGTTGATCACTGGATTTACCTGGAGGTCGTAATATTCATAGGTTTCAAAAAGTCCTTTATCATCAAACACTTTGTTGTTGACCGGCAGCAGGTATTCTTTATCAATCAGTAACAAAGTAAGCTTCGCATATGCATTTGGCACCTGAATCACCTGGCCTTCCTTCACATCATCATACCAGCTTATTTTCGGATTGTTCTCCATCACCATGTATTCACTTACATGTAACTTTCTCGCGATCGTGATTAAATTCTCTCCTTTTTTTACGGTATAAGGTCCCCAAGCAAAATCAGGAAAAGCAATTGAAAGTTTGTAGCAAACGCGGTTGTTGTATTTTTCTTCACCCAACACGACAAAATATTTATCCAGCTTATCACCGGAACGTCTCAATCCATCTTTCAGAATATCGGAAAGATAATGATAACCCATTTCATAAATAGTATGATGCTGATCCTTGCGCATGAGCGAACCAAAAGGATCAAGATTTAAATTGATATAAGGGAAGGCCCCCGGATTTACCAACGCATTGCCGTTGTTGCTGCCTTGTGTCCACAACACCTCAATTCCTTTAATGTAGAGATATAATTTTCGCGGATTCGTCTGGAGCTTCACCCTTGATTCGGTATGCTGCATCCTGCCTTTTATGCGTTCATTGCATTGCAGGTTATACTTTAATGTTTTAACGTTATCAACGGCCTCAAAAATCTTGTCGATAAGTTCACGGTTCCCCGGTAGTTTCGCTTTTGGGCTAAACGAGGTGAATACTGCGCAAACAGCAAACAGGTAAATCGGAATTAAGAAGCGTAGGCGTGTTTTCATTGGTATTTTAAGATCTTGCAAAGTTAAGGGCAATTTTCAAATTAATATAGAATTAATTTAACCCTAACATCATTTCTGTTTAAAAGCCATATTCTTTAAAACTTTTGCTGAATTCATCCTTTGCAAAAGCCGTGTTAATCCTTACGTTGTAAAACTCGTACCCCTCGTATAAGCCTTCTTCATCGTATATTTTTAGATTGAGAGGGATAAACGTTTTTTTGTCGATATAAAGAATTGCTCTGTTAGAGTAGGGTGTGGGGATGAGAAGTGTTTTCCCGTCCTTGATCGTTCCGAAATAACTGGAAAGATCATTTTTGTACCGGATCTTATAATCACTGGTATTGAATTTATAAGCAATGCTAGTCACTGTTTCCCCTTTGCCTGTTGTATAACTCACATATTTATATTCGGGATAGCTCACAAGGATCTGGTAACAATCGATCTTATTCCAGATGATACTTCCTGCGTAAGCAAAATGTTTATCAAAGTCTTTAGGCGCTTTCGTAATGGTATTTCCAAGTGTCTGACCGATATAATGAAAGCCGAGGTCGAACAGGGTATGATGCTGATCTTTCCTCATCAGGGTGCCATATGGATCCAGGTCAAGGTTCATAAGCGGGATGGAGCGGGAGTGAACTGTGGCGTTGCCCTTGTTGGTTCCCTGCACCCAAAGGACTTCAATTCCCTTCAGGTAACTGTTGAAGTATATTTTTTTAGGGTTTTCGTTGATCTTGATCCTTGATTCGGAAAAGAGCAGGTGATTGTCTACCCGTTCCGTTGCTTTCAGGTCGTATCGCTGTGTTCGGACGTTTTTAATGCTGTCGAGCATACGGTCAATGATCTCCCGGCAGGAAAGATGAGCTTCCGGGAGTTTCGCACCGAAAAAAACAACAAGAGTAATTAAGAGCGCCAGTGGCCTTAGAAACAGCATGAGGCGAAATTAACAAAAAACCTCCCATATGGTTCGTAATTTCCATTCATTCAATAAAGTAATTTCCCTATTTTTACATGGTAACCTCACCCTTATGAAAATCATTGGAATCATTCCTTCCCGATTTGCCTCTACCCGTTTCCCGGGTAAGCCGCTTGTCGATATCAACGGTAAGTCAATGATTCAGCGGGTTTATGAACAGGCAAAACAAGCTGCTTCTCTTACGGATGTTATTGTGGCCACCGACGACACACGGATTGAAGAACATGTAATAAGCTTTGGAGGAAATGTGATCATGACAGCCGAAGCTCATCAAAGTGGAACCGACCGTTGTTACGAAGCATTAGTAAAATATGGCCATGCAGACGTGGTCATCAATATTCAGGGGGATGAACCATTTATTCATCCCGGACAAATCGATCAGGTGGCTTCCTGCTTCAAATCGAAGGATGCGGAGATCTCCACCCTTGTGAAAGAAGTGACCACGAAAGCGGATTTATTCAATGTCAATATTCCCAAGGTGATATTAAACAAAAGGAAGGAAGCTGTGCTTTTCAGCCGCCAGACCATTCCTCATTTGCGGGGGATAGCGGAATCTGACTGGCTGGGCAATTTCACCTTTTACAAGCATATTGGAATTTATGCCTACAGGGCAGATATTTTGTCGGAGATCTGTAAACTGGAACAGAGCGCGCTGGAAAGAGCAGAAGGACTGGAACAACTGCGCTGGATCAGTAACGGATACAAAATAAAAGTTGAGATAACTGATTTTGAGAGCGTTGCGATTGACGTTCCCGATGACCTCAAAAAACTGGCAGGATTCCTCTGAAAATTTGTGTATTTTCACAATCCCGAAAAATCGGAATGCGTTAAATGAAGGTTGAAAATCACATAAGCGAATTGTTATATGATCACGATTGTGTGATCGTTCCGGAGCTTGGTGGGTTTGTGGCGAATTATGCTCCTGCAAAGATCCATCCTGTTCAGCATTCCTTTATTCCTCCATCCAAAAACATTGTATTCAATAAGAATCTGAAAAACAATGACGGTCTTCTCGCTAATTATATTTCAACTAAAGAAAACAGCCCGTATCCCGAAGCGTTAAAGCACATCAGTCAATTTGTGAAAACGACAAATGATGAGTTGAAAAGCGGAAAGAAAGTAATGATTCCGGAAGTAGGAGAATTGTATTTTGATATTGAACGTAACATTCAGTTCGAGCCTTCCACAACCAATTTCCTCCGGGATGCTTTCGGGTTGACAGGGTTTACTTCTCCTGCTATTAAACGGGATAACCTTGGTAAGAGAATCGGAAACGAATTCAAAGACAGGGAAGCTATTCCTGCAGAAAGAAAAAAGATCAATATCAAACGTTATGTTGCTCTTGCTTTGGCTGCACCTATCATTTTCGGGATGCTCTGGATTCCTTTGAAAACGGATCTTCTGAAGAATGTGGATTATGCAGGACTCAATCCTTTTGCTGTTAAAACTCAGCCTGTTTATACACCAAGAACTACTTCTGAAAATATAAAGGAATTAAAGCTGGAAGATTTTACTGCGCCTGTATTTGATGAAAATGATACCACCCGGTACATTACGTTTAAATTAACGCCTGAATCCAGACAGCCTATCACTGCGGACATGTTGAAGTCTGAAATTCTGCCGGTTGAAGCTGATAGCACAAAAGTAGATGTAGTAGTGAACGCCCCTGTGAATGCCCGTTTTCATGTGGTTGCAGGATGTTTTCAGATATTGAATAACGCGGAAAATTTTGTAATTACTCTTCGTGAACAACATGTGAATGCGTCCATCATCGGACAAAATGATCAGGGATTGTACGTAGTGAGTTGCGGGGATTATGTTTCCAGAAAAGATGCGTTGAATGATCTGGATAGTCTTCGTAAAATTCAACCGAATGCCTGGTTGTACCGGGACTAGTCTAAAGTCTATAGTCTTTAGTTAATAGTCTTTAGTCAGGAGTCGCAGTTTCTTGTTTCTTCTCTCTTGCGTCTTCTTTCTTGTCTCATTTCAAATTTTCAATTTCAAATTTGAAATTTTATAGTTCTAACTAATCTTTCCGTTCCCTGCGTTTCTTGTAAATCCTGATTGCCACCAATAACGTTGCAGTAAAAATAATTAGACCCAGCATTCCCCAGATCAGTCCGCTGTTGCTTTTCAGGACAATTAGAAAAACGATTGCAAACAACAGCACGGTTGCTATTTCATTAAAGATCCTTAAACGAAGTGAAGTATGTCTGATCTCATTCAGCTGAACCTGACGAAAAATTTCGTGGCAATAAACATGATAAACGATCAGCGCGCCTACGAAACACAATTTCAAAATGAAATACCCTTGTGATAAAAAATCCGGAACCAGCCAGAGCATCCAGCCTCCGAAAACAAGAGTAAGAATCATCGATGGCCATGCAATCCCGTACCAGAGACGTTTTTCCATGATTTTAAACTGATTCTGCAAAATGCTTTTTTCAGGTTCCTGCTTTAATTCAGCTTCGGTATGATAGATAAAAAGACGAACAATGTAAAATAAACCCGCGAACCAGGTCACGATAAAAATGATGTGAAGCGCTTTCAGATATAAAAAGTAATCCATTCCAAATAGTTTGATGAACGCTCAAATGTACGAAGGAATGAACAAACACAATTAAAAAAACGGGTTGAAAGACTAAGGTGAAAAACTCATATCTTTGGCAAAAAATTATGGCCATGAAAGGGAAAACAGCGAAAGAATCACTTACGATCCAGACACAGATGGTGTTGCCGAATGATACCAACACCTTGGGTAATCTTTTTGGTGGCAAGTTGCTTCAGTGGATGGACATCGTTGCTTCCATTTCTGCACACCGTCATTGTAAGCGGGTTGTGGTTACAGCCTCTGTGAATAATGTAGCTTTCAATG
Organism: Bacteroidota bacterium; assembly: GCA_030855265.1. GTDB lineage: Bacteria > Bacteroidota > Bacteroidia > 2-12-FULL-35-15 > 2-12-FULL-35-15 > 2-12-FULL-35-15. The sequence goes on from JALYRR010000020.1 coordinate 9,015, forward strand.
AATCGATTTCGCATGCCAGCATACTTACCCTTCACGCAAAAGTTTCACGTGCTTTCAATTCTTCCATGGAGATATTCATTGATGTGTGGGTGGAAGATCATGTTACAGGCGTAAAGCAAAAATGCAATGAAGCCATTTATACTTTTGTAGCTGTGGATCAGAATGGTTCTCCTTTGCCTGTTCCCCCGCTTATTCCGGAGACAGACGAAGAGAAGGAACGATTCGAAGGAGCATTGAGAAGGAAGCAGCTCAGCCTGATCCTTGCCGGGAAAATGAAGCCGGAAGAAGCTACGGAACTCAAGGCGCTCTTTGCCCCATAGCAGAACAAACAGTTCTAAAATAAATCTACATCAATCTCCCGCATGCATTTGAAATGCCCCTTCGGACACTTGTCATGGCCAATCTTGGAGCAGGGCCTGCATGACAATCCTTTTACTTCAATGATCCTGGAGCCTGATGGAGGTAGATAAGGAGAGAATCCGAAATCTGTAACTGTATTTCCCCAAACCGAGAAGATCTCTTTTTTTAATGCGGAAGCGATATGCATCAGTCCGGTATCATGCGTGATGATCCTAATAGATTGTTTTACGAGCGAAGCACTCTGATTAAGATTATAAATTCCACAGGCATTATAAATGGAATTACCAATTGCTTTTTCTATTTCAGCGCCTCTGTTTCTGTCTTCCTTTCCGCCCAGTAAAATGACAGGTGTGTTTAATTTCCTGCAGATGGCAATGATCTTTTCGACAGGCAATTGTTTCGTAAAATGTTTTGCTCCTATTACAAAACCAACAAAACCATTTTGATGTGTAAGCGGAAGTGCGTTCAAATCAACTTCATCCTGAGGAGGGATAAAATAATCCAGTCCCTGCTGATCGTTGATAACTCCAAGTGATTTCACCGTTTCAAGATAACGATCAACCACATGGATGGGAGGCATGATATTTATTTTCAGATTGACAAGCAGCCATTTCTGCAGGTTGAGCTTTCTGAATTTAGATGACTTCTTCCGCAGTTTTATTTTCACTTCGGAAGATCGCAGGTTGTTATGAAGATCAATGATATGATCAAAATTTTCCTTCTGCAGATCAGCAATTACTTCATTCACATCTTTATCGATGACATGAACTTTGCTGAGATGAGGATTTTGTTCGAGTATTCCTTTGAAAGATCTTTTGGTAAGGTAATGGATCTCCGTATCTTTTAATTGCAGCTTCAGGCAGCGAATCACGGGAGTTGTGAGTACTATGTCGCCAATAGAACTAAAACGGATAATTAAAATCTTTTTCAATGTCATTGGCGGAAGCTTTATTCCTGAACTGACCAGGTTGCGCCTTCTTTTGTGTCTTTGATGGTGATGTTGACCTTGTTCAGATCATCGCGAAGTTTATCAGCAGCGGCAAAATCTTTTTTTGCCTTCACATCCTTACGGATATCAAGTACGATATTCATAACACCGTCCAACACTTTATTAGCTTGTGATCCGCTATTTTCAGGTAATAATCCAAGTACATCATGAACCAGTTCTGTCATGAATTTTTTCATTGATTCAAGATCTTCTGCACCGATTGTTTCCTTTCCGTCATTCACAGAATTAATGATCCTGGATCCTTCAAATAAATGAGCAATGAGAACCGGAGAATTAAAATCGTCGTTCATTGCATCATAGCAATTCTTCTTCAACAACTTAATATCGGAGGTGGAGTTTGCGGAGGATTTTAGAGTAGTCAATGTTTTCAACGAAGTCATAAGTCGCGCGAATCCTTTTTCCGAAGCCTGAAGCGCTTCATTGGAAAAGTCAAGTGTGCTCCTGTAATGCGTCTGAAGCATAAAGAATTTCACTCCCATCGGACTGTATCCTTTTTCCAGGAGGGGATGATCTCCTGTAAATAATTCACCCGGCAGAAACCCATTGCCTGCGGATTTAGACATACGAACGCCATTCACAGTTAACATATTCGTATGCATCCAGTATTTAACGGGAGCGGTATGATTACATGCCTGTGATTGAGCGATCTCATTCGTGTGATGTGTGGCCTGAAGATCCATTCCGCCACCATGAATGTCAAATGTTTCCCCAAGGTATTTGCTGCTCATAGCCGAGCATTCAATGTGCCAGCCCGGAAATCCCCATCCCCAAGGAGAAGGCCAGCGCATGAGTGTTTCAGGTTTTGCATGGATCCATAAAGCGAAATCAAGTCTTCCTTTTTTTTCATCCTGTCCGCTCAACTCTCTTGTTCCTTCCAGTAGTTCTTCCAATTTTCTATTAGTGAGCTGACCGTATGAAAACTCCTTGTTGTATTTTTCTACATCAAAATAAACGGTTCCATTCATTTCGTAAGCATATCCTTTTGCAATGATCTCTCTGATCATTTCGATCTGTTCACAGATATGTCCGGTTGCAGTAGGTTCAATGCTTGGAGGTAATGTGTTGAACTGACGCATTACATCGTGGAAACCGACTGTGTATTTCTGAACGATTTCCATCGGTTCAACCTGTTCTAGTTTGGCTTTTTTCGCGAATTTATCATCGCCTTCATCACGATCACCTTCCAGATGGCCTGCGTCGGTAATGTTTCTAACGTAACGAACTTTATTGCCAAGATGAAGCAGGTAACGGTAGATGAGATCAAATGATATAAAGGTGCGGCAGTTTCCAAGATGCACATCGCTGTATACGGTTGGACCGCAAACATACATTCCAACTCTGCCTTTGGTGATAGGCTCGAATTTTTCTTTGCTTCTTGAAAGCGTATTGTAAATAAGGAGTTGATGTTCCATAGCGTCTAAAAACAGTCCTGAGTAAAATAAAAAAGGACTTATGAGATTTTCATAAGTCCAAAGATATTAAGATTTTCAGGATATTTTCTGCTTCCGGTATTATTCTTCGATGACACTGTCACCAACGTATTTACCGCCTTTGTAAACTGCAACCCGTGTTAGGATTCCGTCTGAAGAATAGTGGTAAACTTTACCGTCCATAAGTCTGTTTTTGCTGAATGTACCGTCTTTTGAAACCTGTTTGTTTGCATTGTATAGTTTCCAGTAACCTTCACCGTTAAATACTTTTCCAAGATTATCTTTTTCGTTCTTCTGAACAATTACCGGTGGTGCTTCTAATTTCTCTTCAGGTAATTTTACATTCGGTTTTTTAGGCTCGTATGTTTTAACAGAAGCGATGTCGAGAGTTCCTCCATTGAAATTCTTTTCAGATTTAATGTCGCCATTCTCATGGTATTCTTTTAATAAGCCTGCTTCTTTTCCTTCAGCCCAGCTTCCTTCGATCATTACCTGACCATTTTCATAAAAATATTTTTGAGCGCCTTCACGTTTTCCGGAAGGATTGAATTTGAATTGTTGCTGAACCTGTCCGTTTTCGTAGTAAAGTTTGTAGTCGCCTACCCAACGGTTGTTTTTCCAAAGTCCTTCTTCTTTGATCTTACCGTTGTCGTGATACATTTTAGCATATCCGCTTGGACGGTTGTTCTCATAAGTGATTACACTTTTAACATTCTGGTTACAATAGTATTCTTTCCAGATGCCTGTTTTTTTGCTGTCGAGAAACTTACCTTCTTCTACCTTCTGATCGTCGGTATAACAAGGTTTGTGAACAGTCTTATTGTATATTATCCATTTGCCTTGTTTTTTTCCTGCGACATCAGTGAAATTGATAGTATCATTTCCGACTAATTCATAGGATTGGGCAATTGCGATCTTACACGTGATGAACAATAATATTAATACAGCTCTTTTCATTAGGTGGAGTATCTTTAATATTTTAAGTCAATTTATAACAATTAATCCGGACTCGAACAAACTTTTAGACAAATTCCTATAAACACTCGACCGATATGCTGGCCTGTCACTTTTTACGGTTGTTTATTTGAAAGGTTTCATCCTTTTAAACTTTTTTTAGATTCATAATCATATCCGAAGTCAGTTCATTCAATCCGTAATGTGGTTTCCAGCCCCAATCGTTTCCGGCCTCAGTAGAGTCAATACTTTGAGGCCAACTGTCGGCTATCTGCTGCCTTGAATCAGGGACATAACTGATCTTAAATTCAGGGATATGTTTTTTTATTTCCAGCGCAATATCTTTTGGGGAAAAACTGAATCCCGATAAGTTATAACTGGACCGGATCTTCACTTTATCCGTATCCGCCTGCATTATCCCTATTGTGGCTTTGATGGCGTCAGGCATATACATCATCGGAAGGGTAGTGTTTTCGGATAAAAAACACTCGTAACTTCCTGATTTTAAGGCCTCATGGAAAATGTGAACAGCATAATCCGTTGTTCCTCCTCCCGGAGCAGATTTCCAGCCAATAAGGCCGGGGTATCTTAAACTTCTTACATCTACACCGTATTTCTTGAAATAATATTCGCACCAGCGTTCTCCGGCTTGTTTACTAATCCCGTAAACCGTGCTAGGTTCCATGATAGTAAACTGTGGGGTATTTACCTTTGGAGTATTCGGGCCAAAGACAGCAATAGAGCTCGGCCAGTAAACTTTTTCGATGTGTTTCTCTTTTGCAAGATCCAATACATTAAAAAGGCCCTGCATATTAAGATCCCAGCCGAATTTCGGCATTTTCTCAGCAGTAGCAGATAATAGTGCCGCTAAAAGGTAGACCTGGGTAACTTTATGTCTCTTTACAATTTCGAGCAAACCGGCAGCATTCATAACATCTATTACTTCGAAAGGGCCGTCCTTTGCCTGTTCAGTCACTTTAATATCAGATGCGATCACCTGGTCGATGCCGTATATATTACGAAGGTTTTCAACCAACTCTGTCCCTATTTGGCCAGAGGAGCCGATCACCAATATTTTCTCCGTCATTCGCATAGTTCAAAAATTCAAAGCCCTAATATCTTTAATTAATTCCAAATTCAAAAAAATATCTCCTTAAAATAGAAACAATGGATTGTGAATAAAGGTCTTCAGAGGGATTTGTTTTGAAAAACCCTATCTTTGCAGGGATTTTAACCCCCGAAACTATGTTACTGCAAAACAGAGTTAACAAAAAGGAGCTTAAAAAACGAATTCAGGATGAAACCCTGCGACGGATTACCGTTTCGTTTTACCGCTACGTAATTATTGAAAACCCCGCTGAACTTCGCGATGAACTGTTTATTCAATGGAATAAACTGAATATTCTCGGACGCATTTATGTGGCTCATGAAGGAATCAATGCCCAGATGTGTGTCCCGGAAGAGAACTGGGAAGCTTTCAAAACCAATCTTGAAGCAGATCCCCGATTTGCCGGCGTTCCTTTTAAAATTGCTGTAGAAGATGATGGAAAATCATTTTACAAACTGACTATTAAAGTCCGGCCGAAAATTGTGGCCGATGGTCTTGATGACGATGCTTTCGATGTCACCAATGTTGGTAATCACCTGACAGCAAAAGAATTTAATACGGCGATGGAAGATCCTGAAACCATTGTGGTTGACATGCGCAATCATTATGAAAGTGAAGTTGGAAAATTTATTGGTGCGCTTACCCCTGATGCTGATACATTCCGGGAAGAGCTTCCAATGGTGATCGAAGAATTAAAGGAGCAAAAAGAAAAAAAGATCATCATGTATTGCACCGGGGGAGTCCGTTGTGAAAAAGCAAGTGCTTATCTGAAGCATCATGGTTTTAAAGACGTAAACCAATTACATGGCGGCATCATTGATTATGTGCGGCAGATTAAAGCAGAAGGTTTGCAATCAAAATTCATTGGAAAGAATTTCGTATTCGATGAACGTGTGGGTGAACGAATTACGGATGATGTAATTGCTCAGTGTCATCAGTGCGGAGCGGCATGTGATGAACATGTGAATTGTTCTAACGATGATTGTCATCTACTATTCATTCAATGTGAAAGCTGTGCGAAAAAAATGAACGGATGTTGTACGCCGGAATGTATGCACATTGCATCATTGCCGGTCGAAGAACAACGAGCGTTGAGAAAAGGCAGAAAGAAAGAAGATTGTTTATCGGTTTATAAAAGCAGACTGCGCCCTAATTTAAAGGCGGTTCTTGAAAAGCGAAAGACAGAAAATCCTGATTAATGTATTCATTCATTTCTTCAAGCTTTTAAATCCGATTGAATTCAAACTCTTACATTCGCAATAAATAAAAAAGGCTTTGCGGATATTTTTATTCCTCATATTTCTCATAAATTCCTTTTCACTTTTTAGCCAGTTTAAAGTGAGTGGCCTCGTTACCGATGAAAGTGGGAAACAACCTCTTGCTTTTGTCAACATAGGTGCGAAAGGGACGCGCGATCAAGCATCCACAGACATCGACGGTAAATTCGAATTAAACTCATCATCTCCTCGTGGAATACTTTTATTCAGTTTAGTTGGTTATGAATCCCTCGAATTTCCACTGGAAGAAGAGACGTTTATTCATATCCGCTTAACGAAAAAAACAATCAACCTCAGCGAAGTTGAAGTGGCCCCTGGTGAAAATCCAGCCCATCGGATCATCAGGCTGGCCAATAAGAACCGCGATAAAAATAATCCGGAAAAGATCAGTTCGTATGTCTGCGAAACATACAGCAAAACGTACTATGACCTTGTTTACAATAAAGAGGAAATTAAGACCAAAAGTGATTCGGCGAAAAACGACTCATTGAAATCCCGTCTTCGTATTTTTTCTGAGAATTCTCATTTATTGATGATGGAGTCTGTGACGGAAAGAAAATTTTTATTCCCGGGAAATCTCAATGAAAGAATTGTCGCGACAAAGGTTTCCGGTTTTAAAGATCCTTCCTTTTCCACTTCAGCGACAGATCTCCAACCCTTCAGCTTTTATGAGGATCATTTTAAAATCCTTGGAAAGAATTACCTGAATCCTATCAGCACGGGCAGTACAAATAAATATTTATTTCAAATTGAGGATACTTTATTTATAGAGAAGGATACTGTATTTGTGATCTCCTACCGCCCTTTGAAAGGAAAAAATTTCGATGGACTTGAAGGCGTGATCTCCATCCATACAAATGGTTATGCAATTCAGAATGTGATCGCTGCACCTTATGACAAAGGGTTGATCGATCTCCGGATCCGGCAGCAATATGTTCAGCTTGAGGGAAAGCAATGGTTTCCTGAACAATTGAGTTATGAGCTTCATTATAAAAAGTATCCCTCCAAATTCATGGGGATGAAGCTCAGCGGAAAAAGCTATATCAAAAATGTAAAACTGGATACTGCACTTCGTAAGAGGGATTTTAGTTTTGAAACCATCGCGATGGAAAAAGGTGCTGCTCAAAAGGACGAAGGTTTCTGGGTCTCTAAGCGCGTTGATACACTTGATCCGCGTGAACAGAAAACGTATCGTGTAATCGACAGCCTTGGGAAGAAGCAGAATTTTGACAGAACCCTGAAAATTATCGAATCCCTTTTTACATTTCAGCTCCCGGTTTCTATTGTAAACATTGACCTCAACAAGATCATTGGGCTAAACGACTATGAGATCGTAAGAGCCGGAATCGGGTTGCATACAAATGATAAATTGTCAAGATGGTTTTCGGTAGGAGGTTATATAGGTTACGGTTACAAAGATTCGGCGATCAAATATGGTGGTGATCTCAGGATCAATCTTCGGAAGGACAGCAAAGAGTATTACCTCAAATTTTTGTATTCAAGAGATCTGAGCGAACCTGGCCGTTCACAGTATTTTTACACGAAGAATAATCTCAGCAGAAATCTCATGACCTATCGCATGGATTTTATTGAGCAGCAGGAGCTGAGTCTGAATTTTCGTGCCTTGAATTATCTCAGAGGAAGCATTGCCCTGAATAAAAATTTCCGGAAACCACATTACGATTATCTTTTTCTTTCTGATAACGATGATTCTACGGAAGTGTCAACCGCTTTTAAGAGCACTGAAATAAGGCTGAAAGGAAGATATGCTTTTAAAGAAAAACTTGTGCAGTCGTTCGGGCAGTTATTATCTGATGGAACAAAATACCCTGTGATTCACTTCGCATATACACATGGAATTAAAATTCCTGAACATGGATTTTATGAATACAACAAACTATCAATTGGTATCGAAAAAAGTTTTCTTATCAGGAATTTTGGAAAGACAAATATTCTACTGGAAGGCGGATTGGTGCAGGGCGATGTTCCTTATCCCTATTTGTTTAATGGAAACGGGAGTTACACAAAAGGAAATTATATCTATGTGGAGAACACGTTTCAGACAATGGGTTTGTATGAGTTTTTGTCCGACCGATATGTGAATTTGTTTTTCTCTCATAATTTCGGCTCTCTTCTTTTTAAGCGTCCTAATTTTCAACCTCAGTTTGTTCTGGTTAGCAACGTAGGTTTCGGTGATTTGAGAAAGCCTCAGCAGCACCGGAATCTGCAGGTAAAACAAATGGACAAAGGTTTTTTCGAAAGCGGCTTGTTCATCAATAATATTTTACGTGTGAACTATTACAACCTCGCCTATGTGGGTATTGGAGGTGGTGCTTTCATTCGATATGGTAAGTATGCGCATCCGGAACAGAACGACAATTATACCTACAAACTTACCCTGACCGTTACTTTCTAAGCCTGATTTCAGGGCATACCTGTTTGCTGATAACATTATTATCATTAATTTCGGGAAATAAGGGATCATTATGTGGGCATTTGTATCAAGAGTCATTTTACGTAACAGGTTTTTAATCATAGGGCTTATCGCTGTGATTACTGCCGTGATGGCATATTATGGACAGAAGGCCCAGATTTCCTACGAGGCTCCCAAATTATTGCCCGATCATGATACCACTGCCATTGAATACAAAGCCTTTAAAAAGAGATTCGGTCAGGATGGAAGTGTAATGGTGATAGGGATCTCCGACAGTAACCTATATAATCTTAAGAGTTTTAACGCCTGGTATGAACTGGGAGATGCATTGAAAAATGTGGCCGGTGTTAAAGCAGTTGTGTCGGTTGCACGGCTTCAGACAATTGAGCTCGATGACAGCCTTGATAAATTCATAAATCGCCCGATCCTTTCACGTAAGCCACAATCACAGGAGGAAATCGACAGCATAAGAACAGCGATCTACCGTCTCCCGTTTTACAAAGGAATCATTTACAATGATACGGCTCATTCAACTTTGATGGCGATCACCTTTGAAAATAAAGAGCTGAATACCCGAAACCGCCTGGCAATTGTTGATTCAATCACGAAGCAGGTTGATAAATTTATTGCTCTTACTGCGATTCCTGTTCATTATTCTGGAATGCCGTATATCCGGACAGCTGTAGCGAGGAAGATCCAGAATGAAGTCACTCTTTTTATGATCCTCGCAATTCTTGTTACAGCGGGAATTTTAATGCTTTTCTTTAAATCGATCTTGCCGGTGGTTTTCTCCTTGGGAGTTGTATTTGTCGGAGTAATCTGGTCGGTTGGCCTCCTCGTTCTCTTTGGATATAATATCTCCATCCTTACCAGTCTAATTCCGCCATTGCTCATCGTGATCGGTGTCCCCAATTGTATTCTGCTCCTCAATAAGTATCATACGGAGTACAAAGTACATGGAAATAAGATCCGTGCATTGACACGTGCCATTGAAAAAGTAGCGGTTTCACTTTTTCTCGCCAATATAACAACTGCCATCGGGTTTGCTGTTTTCTGCTCTACCGATAGCCAGATCCTTTTTGAATTCGGATTGATCGCCTCCATCAGTGTGATGCTCACGTATGTGATCTCCCTCTTACTCGTACCGATCGTTTTTAGCTTTCTTCCATCACCTTCTGTTCGTCATACCAAACATCTCCAAAGTAAATTAATAGGTAAACTTTTACTTAAGATCGATTATGTTGTTCATCATAAACGAAATACGGTGTACATCATAGTGGTTGTGCTTGTTCTGGTTTCCGCTTTCGGTATGAGTAAAATTCTTCCACTTGGATATGTAGTGGATGACCTTCCGAAAAAGGATCCGATTTTAATAGATCTCCGGTATTTTGAAAAAAATTATAATGGTGTTTTGCCTTATGAAATAAGTATCGATACGCGGAAGGAAAATGGAGTGTTTGCGGATGGAGGACGAACTTTATACAAGATCAATAAACTGCAAAAACTGTTTGATACCTATCCGCAGTTTTCAAAAGCGGTTTCGGTTGTAGAAGGCGTGAAGTTCTTTAATCAGGCTTTTAACGACGGTGATCCGAAGCGTTACATTCTTCCCGGAGCGATGGATCTTCAGAAGCTATCGGAATATGTGAAAGAGGATGCAGGCAGTAAACAGGATCAGTTTAAAGCATTCATTGATTCCACAAAACGCTACACACGTGTCACCATTCAGATGAAGGACATCGGATCTATCGAAATGGAAAAGCTGGTTGCCGAACTGACTCCACGCGTTGACAGCGTTTTTAATTTTGATTATGAAAGCAATGCTTTTGTAAAGGAAGATCAGCGATATCATGTAAGCATGACGGGTAACAGCCTCATGTTTTTAAAAGGCAATCAGTTTCTTGTGCGCAACCTTCTTGAGAGTGTGTTGCTTGCGGTATTGCTCATTGCAATTGTTTTGTATACGCTTTTCATGTCGCCGAAAATGATTTTAATATCAGTAATTCCCAGCCTCGTTCCCTTGCTGATTACTGCGGGTATAATGGGTTTCTGTCATATCTATATCAAGCCAAGCACTATCCTGGTTTTCAGTATTGCATTCGGAATTGCATCGGATGGTACACTTTATTTCCTGACCAAATACAGGCAGGAGTTGAAGCATACACATGGTAGTATTTCGAAAGCTGTATCACTCACCATCAAGGAAACCGGCGTGAGCATGATCTATACTGCGATCATTTTGTTTTGCGGTTTTGGTATATTTGCCGCATCCAGCTTCGGGGGTACAGCAGCTTTAGGAATTCTGATTTCGAT
>JALYRR010000020.1:19909-26127 GCA_030855265.1 Bacteroidota bacterium
TCACATTACTTATCGCTTATTGCTCCAATCTAGTATTGTTGCCTTGTTTTTTACTAACCCTTGAAAAGCGTCTGACTACCAAAGCATTTATGTCGGAGCCGCTGATTGAAGTGTATGATGAAGAAGAAGACATTGATCCGGAGGATCTCGAGATCAGGAAAAAATAAGAAATAATAAAACGGATTATATAGTATGCCTAATCCCAAAATGTTGTTATGAAAGGAATTATTCTTGCCGGTGGATCCGGTACCCGATTACATCCACTCACATTGGCAGTTAGTAAACAACTTATGCCGGTGTATGATAAACCGATGATCTATTATCCTTTGTCTGTATTGATGATGGCTGGGATCTCAGAAATTCTGATCATATCCACACCACATGATCTTCCAAATTTTGAACGACTATTAGGTGATGGGAAAAATCTTGGCTGTAAATTCAGCTATGCGGTGCAGGAAATTCCAAACGGACTTGCACAGGCTTTTGTGATTGGCGAAAAATTCATCGGGAATGATAAAGTGGCGCTCGTGCTCGGAGATAATATTTTTTACGGAGCCGGACTCGGACGATTGTTGCAGCAGCATCAGGCTCCCGATGGAGGAGTTGTATTTGCTTACCATGTTTCAGATCCTGAACGTTATGGTGTGGTGGAATTTGATGACAAAGGAAATGTAATATCGATTGAAGAAAAACCTAAACAACCAAAATCAAATTATGCTGTTCCCGGATTGTATTTTTATGATAATTCGGTTGTTGAAATTGCAAAAAAATTAAAGCCAAGTGCGAGAGGTGAATACGAGATCACGGATGTAAATAAACATTTCCTTCAGGAAGGAAGACTAAAAGTCGGAATCCTTGATCGCGGCACTGCATGGCTGGATACAGGTACATTTGCTTCTTTAACACAGGCCGGACAATTTGTGCAGGTGATTGAAGAAAGACAAGGCCTTCGTATCGGTTGTATTGAAGAAGTGGCTTTCAGAATGGGTTATATAGACAAGGCACAATTGAAGAAACTTGCGGAGCCCCTTTTGAAAAGTGGTTATAGAGATTATTTAATGAAAATGGCGGAGCAATGAGCAAACTGACGAAAATACTTATTACAGGCGGGGCAGGTTTTATTCCAAGTTGTCTTGCTGAAAAACTCGCTGAAAATCCTGAAAACAGCTTGATCCTTATCGATAATTTCCTGACAGGTAAAAAGGAAAAAATTCCAGTGTCAAAACATGATAACATCAAATTCATTAAATGTGATGTGAATTCATTTTCTGATATGTCGAGTGTTTTTAATGCTTATTCCTTTGACTATGTTTTTCACTATGCAGCAATGGTAGGTGTGAAAAGAACTCAGGAAAATCCGGTGAGTGTATTGGAAGATATCACAGGAATTAAAAATGTTTTAAATCTTTCGAAGAACACCGGTGTTAAACGCGTTTACTTTTCATCCTCATCTGAAGTTTACGGAGAGCCGGTAGAATTTCCGCAGAACGAGCAGACCACGCCACTTAATTCTCGTTTGCCTTACGCAATCGTAAAAAATGTTGGAGAAGCATTTCTTAAATCTTACAAGCAGGAATACAATCTTGATTATACAATCTTTCGTTTCTTCAATACATTCGGATCCAAACAAAGCCCGGATTTCGTGGTTTCAAAATTCATTGTCAGCGCTTTGAAGAATGAAGATATTACTCTTTATGGTGATGGAAACCAAACACGAACTTTCTGTTACATTGATGATAATATTTCAGCTACCACCAATGCCTTTTATGAAAACAAATTTGTGAATGAAGTGGTGAATATTGGTGGAGAAAATGAGATCACCATTCGTGAACTTGCTGAAACCATCATCCGTGTTACAGGATCAAAATCAAAAATTGTACATCTTCCCGCTTTGAAAGATGGCGATATGACCCGAAGAAAGCCGGACATCACCAAAATGAAACAATTGCTTACTTCAGAGCCCGTAAAACTTGAAGATGGGTTGAAAAAATTATTAGAGAATACTTCCTATATCCTTTAGCATTGAATAAGATCGTAGAATATCAGCAGCAGATAGAGCAGGCACTGAAAGGTAAATCGTATGGTTCACACCCTCATGAATTGTATGCGCCCATTGAATACATCATGGCTTTGGGTGGAAAGAGAATGCGTCCTGTTCTTGTTTTTATGGCTTGCGATTTTTTTGGCGGCGATGTAAGAAAGGCCCTGCATCCCGCTTTGGCGATTGAGTTGTTTCATAATTTCACGCTGGTTCATGATGATCTGATGGATAAAGCTCCTCTGCGAAGAGGAAGTAAAACTGTGCATGAGAACTGGAATGATAACATTGCCATACTAAGCGGTGATGCAATGATGGTGCGCGCCTACCAGGAATTATGTAAAGCACAATCTGAAGAACTTCCGAAGCTACTTGATATTTTCAGCGATACGGCCGCCAAAGTATGTGAAGGACAACAGCTCGACATGAATTATGAAAAGCTGCCGAAAGTCCCTATTCATCAATACATAAAGATGATCGAACTTAAAACAGCTGTTTTATTAGGCGGAAGTTTGAAGATCGGAGCCGTAATCGGAAAAGCGAGAGAAGAAGATGCTCAGTCATTGTATGAATTTGGTAAACACCTGGGAATTGCATTTCAATTGCAGGATGATATTCTTGATGTATATGCCGATGCCGATAAATTCGGTAAGCAAAAAGGCGGCGACATCATCGCGAATAAGAAAACATATCTCCTTCTGAAAGCCATCGAAATGGTGGAAGGGAACCGATACATGAAAGAGGAATTACATCAGTGGATCAATGCTCCACATTTTGATGCAAAAGAAAAAGTGGAGGCCGTTACTACTATTTATAATTTTCTGAATGTAAAAGATCTTGCACGACAGGAAATGAAAAAGCATTACGAGCAGGCGGTTACATTTCTGAAAGACATTCCTGTGGATGAGTCAAAGAAAAACGATTTGCTTGCTTTTGCAGATAGCCTCATGGTTCGCGAAGTGTAATTGTATAAAATTATCCCGCCTGAAAATTCAAATCAATTCAACCAGTTATGATCTACGATAAACATATTTTTATTTGTGTGAATCAGCGTGCAGAAAGCGCGCAAAGGAAAAGTTGCGGAGAAGCGCACGGGATGGAAATTGTTGATGCGTTTAAAAAAAGACTAAAAGAGCTGCAACTGCCAATTAAACTTCGTGCTCAAAAAGCAGGTTGTCTGGATATCTGTGATTTCGGTCAGACAATCGTTATTTATCCTGAAGGTGTTTTTTATATCGGCGTGGAATTGTCAGATGTAGAGGAAATCATTCAGGAACATCTGGTAAATGACCGTCGGGTGGAACGACTCGTCTTCCGAAAGCGGAATGAGATACTTTAGTTAAATTCCAGATGAATTTTCAGGATCTTTCTCCCTATATCAACCGCATTGATCTCATCCGAGAATCAGCTGCTCAGCTAATAAAAGATTTCGAGATGTTCGGCCTTGAAATTAAGTTTTCTGGGAATGCCTATGAAGCGTATGAGGAGCTTTTCGATCAGGTGGTTCCTCACATGGACCAATTGATCAATTCCAACCGTTCCAAGTTTCTCGGGATCCTTTACCGGATCGATATCAGTGATGAACAGGTTAAAAAAGCAGTGGATAATAACAGTTCAGAACCATTCTCTCATATCATCACAGATCTGATCATTCGACGTGAATTGCAGAAAGTGGTGATCCGGAATCACTACAAGAAGCCATGATGGCTGTTTTCGGAGGCTATTCGGCTCGCGAATAAATACCCTTATTTCTTTCCCTTTTTCGCCTAAAAATTCTAAATTTGTTCCTTTAAACAGAGAAAAAGCACGTATGGACAAATTCTCCTATTTGGGTAACGCAGATCCTGTTGCAATTGAAGAATTGTTTCAGCAATATTTAAAAGACAGCCAGTCGGTAGAATCAGACTGGCGACAGTTTTTTGCCGGTTTTGAATTCGCACGCAAAAACTATGAAGATGATGGAGAGATCCCTCAGAATGTGAAGAAGGAATTCAGTGTGATTAATCTGATCAACAGCTACCGTTCACGTGGACATTTATTCACTCAAACCAATCCGGTTCGTGAACGAAGAAAATATTCTCCGACTCTTGCGATAGAAAATTTTGCGCTTACTCAAGCAGATCTGGAAACAGAATTTCAGGCTGGAACTCAGATTGGAATTGGTTCAGCTAAATTAAAAGACATCGTTGCCCATCTCGAGCAAACGTATTGTCAGTCCATTGGTGCTGAATACATGTACATCCGTACTCCGGAAGTTATCAAATGGCTTCAGGATAAAATGGAAGGCAGCAAGAATACTCCGGACTTTTCCATTGATGAAAAAAAGGTGATCCTGAACAAGCTTAATCAGGCGGTTGTTTTTGAAAGTTTTCTCCACACTAAATTTGTGGGGCAGAAACGTTTTTCACTCGAAGGCGCAGAAACTACTATCCCTGCATTGGACGCAGTTTGCGAAAAAGGAGCCGACATGGGAATCGAGGATTTTGTGATCGGGATGGCGCATCGTGGACGATTGAATGTTCTTGCCAACATACTGAATAAAACATACAAAGATATTTTTACGGAATTCGAAGGCCGCTTGGCAGAAGATTCATTATTCGATGGTGATGTAAAATATCACATGGGATATTCTTCAGATCAGTTGAGCAATAATGGAAAGCGTGTCCACCTGAGTCTTACTCCGAACCCATCGCATCTTGAAGCGGTAGATCCAGTAGTTGAAGGTATTGCACGTGCGAAGATAGACACACTTCACAAAGGAGATTACAGTAAGGTGTGTCCGATCCTCATTCATGGAGATGCTGCACTTGCAGGACAGGGTATTGTTTACGAAGTGTTGCAGATGAGTCAGCTGGAAGGATATAAAACCGGCGGAACTATTCATGTGGTGATCAACAATCAGGTAGGATTTACAACCAATTACCTGGATGGCCGTTCGAGCACGTATTGCACGGATGTGGCTAAGGTTGTTTTAGCGCCGGTATTTCACGTAAATGGTGATGATGTGGAAGCATTGGTTTTTGTTTCCAAGCTAGCCATGGAATTCCGTCAGACTTTTCACCGTGATGTATTCATTGATGTATTGTGCTACCGGAAGTATGGTCACAATGAAGGAGATGAACCACGTTTCACTCAGCCTTTGTTGTACAAAGCAATCGCGAAACATCCGAATCCCCGCGAGATCTATATCAAACAGCTTTTATCGCAGGGAGCCATCGATGCCGAAATGGCAAAGGAAATGGAAAAGAGTTTCAAGGACCTTTTGCAGGAAAAGCTTGATGAAGCAAAACAAACTGAAAAAGCAAAGATCACTTCCTTTCTTGAAGGACAGTGGAAAGGCTTGAAGATGGCTGGATCGGATGCTTTTGATCAGTCGCCGGAAACTTCCGTTGAGAAAAAAATATTTTTAGATCTCGCTAAGAAAACCGTGGCCTTGCCGAAGGACAAAAACTTCTTCAATAAAACGCAGAAGTTATTCGATGACAGAGCAGCTATGATCAGCAACGACAATTACGATTGGGCGATGGGTGAGTTGATGGCGTATGCAACGTTGATGAATGAAGGACACAATGTTCGTTTTAGCGGACAGGATGTTGAGAGAGGTACTTTTTCTCATCGTCATGCTGTTGTAAAACTGGAAGATTCCGAAGAAGAATACACACCATTGAATACCCTTGGAACGCCGGGTAAATTATCGATCTACAATTCCTTGTTATCAGAATATGCGGTTCTTGGATTTGAATTCGGTTATACCATGTCGACACCAAACGCATTAACCATCTGGGAAGCGCAGTTCGGAGATTTCTTTAACGGCGCACAGATCATCATCGATCAGTTCATTACATCTGCAGAATATAAATGGAGAAGAATGAATGGCCTTGTGATGTTATTACCACATGGTTATGAAGGAATGGGCCCTGAGCACAGCAGCGCGAGGATGGAAAGATTCCTGCAACAATGCGCTGAAAACAATATGCAGATCGTGAATTGTACAACGCCTGCCAATCAGTTTCATGTTTTACGCCGACAAATTAAACGTGAGTTCAGAAAGCCATTGATCTGCTTCACTCCTAAAAAATTATTGCGTTACCCAACCTGTGTGTCATCTGTAAAAGATTTCACTTCGGGTGGATTTCAGGAAGTAATAGATGATGTTACAGGAAATGCAAAAACAGTGAAG
>JALYRR010000169.1 GCA_030855265.1 Bacteroidota bacterium
CCTTTGAATAAGCCTCTCATTCCTTCGAAGCGCAGATTTTTTTCAGATATGTTTTCCGTTTCACTGTATCCTTTCGCTTCCGCAAAAAGTTTTTTCAGGTCTTCTGTTTGCTGCGTGTAAAATTTATTTTTCTCCACTACATTTCCGGTAGCTTCATCTTCCGTAAATTTTCTGCTCTGAAGTCTGGGCCAGTTGATATGAATCCCGTCATCAATCCGGTAGGCTGCATCTTCCCAGTTCCATCCGTCGAGGATCACCACACTTGAAGTTCCCGAAACAATTCCTCCGCGAGGTGTAATCTGCGCGAGGAAGACACCATTGGTGCGTACAGTGGGAATTATTTTTGAATCCGTATTGTATGCGATGAGTGAACGGACATTCGGCAGTGTTGAGCCTACTTCACGGAAGTCGTTGGTGGCGCGCACAGATTCTATTTCCGTTAAGCCCAATGTTGAATTGGGTGAAATGAGACCCGGGTAAACTTGTTTCCCTTTCGCATCAATTCTTAATTCATAGTTGGATGGTTCAACAAGGTTTTTATCAAGATCAATTACTTCTGTGATTTTCCCATCGCGTATGCCGATCATTGAATTTTGAATGACACTGTCGTTTCCGATATGTGCGGTGCCGTTCATGATAACGATGCTCTTTTGTGCGCTCGCTGTCATGAGTGGGAGAAGCAAAATGAGGAGGATAGTTTTTTTCATGGTTTTAGAATAGGAATGCAGATCTTTTGATGAAAGTGTGATTTTAAATTTGTGAATTTGCCTACAAAGTACAATGCAATAGAACGCAGATTTTCATGATCTTCATGATAAATTTTGATTCATTGCGGGCTTGTGATTTTTAAAATGATTATTAAACGCTTTGCGTTTGATTTCGGCTTCTTTTCCGAAATTCAATAATAGGCCAACTTCCATATTTGTTGCACGGAGATAATTGATTAATTGAGCTTCATGTTCTTCCATTAGACATTCAGCAGCCTTCAATTCGATAATAACACAATCGTTTACTATAATATCCGCATAATATTCTCCAACATTGATCTCATCATAAAATACAGAAATCGGAGTTTGTTTCTTGCATTCAAATCCTGATTTTTTCAATTCTATTAATAAGGCATTTTCATAAACTTTTTCAAGGAACCCATATCCCAACGTATTATAGACTTCATAAAATGCTTTAATTATTTTAGAAGTAATGTCTGAATGGAGATAGCTGTCTTTTTGGTTCATAAAATTTAAATCCTTTTTAATCATGAAAATCATGAAAATCTGCGTTCCAATTTTTTCTTCTGAGTTCCTATTCTTTTTTTAGTGATTCGTTCCTAAATAATCATCCTGCATGGAATCACATTCAAACAGTTGCTTCTTCTTCAATACAGGCTTCTGTGTAGCTGCTCCGTTCTTTTTCTCATCCAGTAATTTCTGAATGATCCTTGCACGTTCTTTCTGCATGTCCTTCCTTAACTTAAGATCCTCTTCTCTGTCAAAATAGATCTGTCCGTCAATGATCGTTTTATCCACCTTTGCATAAATCGATAGAGGATGATCCGTCCACAAAACAACATCAGCATCCTTCCCAACTTTAATACTTCCTACGCGGTTATCAATATGAAGCAGTTTAGCTGGGTTAAGTGTAACCAGTTTCAGTGCTTCTTCTTCCGTTAATCCGCCATATTTAACGGCTTTGGCTGCTTCCTGGTTGAGACGTCTTCCCATTTCGGCATCGTCAGAATTAACTGCTGTAACCACATCCATCTTCGTAAGTAAGGCGGAGTTGTATGGAATCGCATCTTTAACTTCCATTTTATATGCCCACCAGTCGCTGAAAGTAGAAGCACCTGCACCATGAGCTTTCATTTTGTCGGCTACTTTATATCCTTCAAGAATATGAGTAAAGGTGTTTACTTTGAATCCCATGGAATCACCCACATGCATCAGCATATTGATTTCGGATTGTACATAGGAATGACAAGTGATAAAACGTTTTTTATTCAGGATCTCGGAAATGGCTTCCAGTTCAAGATCTCTTCGGAAAGGAGAAGTTGTTTTTGCTTTTTCCGAAAGCGCAGTGAACGTTTTTTGTTTTGCATCATATTCCTTTGCACGGGTGAAATAATCATAATACACTTGTTCCACACCCATTCTCGATTGCGGGAAACGTACTGTATTCAAATCACCCCAGTTACTTTGTTTCACATTTTCACCAAGAGCAAATTTGATGAAGCCATCCGCTTTCGCATATTTCATTTCCTCCGGTGTTTTTCCCCAGCGTAATTTTATTAAGGCTGATTGTCCGCCGATAGGATTCGCCGAGCCGTGTAATAATTGAGAAGTGGTCACACCACCTGCAAGCTGACGATAAATATTAATGTCTTCTGAATTGATCACATCACCCATTCTTACTTCAGCGCTGGATGCCTGCGTACCTTCATTCACACTTTGTAATGCGATGTGAGAATGTTCATCAATAATTCCTGCAGTTAAATGCAAGCCCTTTCCTTCAATTACTTTTGCGAATGCCAGCCGGGTAGCAGTGATACCATCCGCGATACGGACAATGCGCCCTTCAGTGATATAAACATCCTGATCTTTCAATACGCCTTCTGCTTCATTTGTCCAGACAGTCACGTTCTCGATGAGAATGGCTTCATACCTTGTTTTGAATTCCGTTAATTTCCGTTCGATAAAATCTTCTCGCTCCAGTTGAGGCTGGCCATACGCGGTGAATGGATAAATGATCTTTCCGAATTTTGGCGCGTCTTTTTTTATTGAATCTTTTTTGGGATCTGTCGCAGTGAATGCATCGCTATAACTGGCACTCCAGTCGACCCACTCTCCGTCAGGAAGCTGTCCTTTTCCTGAAAATTTCAGAGGATCTGTACTAACATTTCCGCTAAGGCGAACGGTCCCAGTATTGTCTTTGGGATTAAAAGTGATAGAAATAGTATTGCCGGAAAGGTTCACATTTGCAGATGATCTGAGGGTATCCTGGTAAACGTTTGCTTTTAATTTGCTGATCTCTCCTTCAATTTTAAGTTTGTATTTCGTGGAGTTAGTTCCGTAGCTAAGATCATAGTTCCCGCGGATGTCAACAGTATTGTAATCGTTGATCTTGTATTGATTTCCCTGGATCCAGTTTTCATAAATAAGTGTTTTTTCTTCGAAGAGGTTTCCTGATGTAATGATGAAATTCGCGATCATCCCTTCTTTTAATTTTCCAAGTTTGTCCGAGACGTTCAACATTTTTGCAGGCGTTTCAGTCAGGGATTTTAAAGCTTGTTTTTCGCTCAGTCCATAACTGATTGCTTTGCGTAGATTTTTCCAGAAATCTTTTTTATCCTTCAGGTCGGATGTGGTGAGTGCAAACTGGATGTAGAATTTTTCGACAGCAAAAGGATTGACAGGTGCCATTTCCCAGTGTTTTAATTCTGTAAGAGTAATGTTGTTCGCATCGTAAGCATCTTCCACATCATAGGCCATTGGAAAGTTCAAAGGCAGGATCAATTGGCAATAAGTCGCCTGTAAAGCATCAAGGCGCTGATATTCATTTCCGCTTCCTTTCATGATGTACTTCACTTTGAACTCATCACCGATCTTATCCGCACGTAAAATATTCAGTTTGTCATTGGTCTCGAAGATTTGCGGAAGCGGTTGCAGATTATTAAATGATTCCAAGGAAATGTTGTATTCCTTTTTGTTTTTATCTTTTTTATACCAGTCGGCATCAAGGTAAGTTTGGCGCAACAATGCAATCGCACCCATGAGTGATGATGGGTAATCCTGCAAGGAACTTCCTTTTTCGAAAGAGTAAACAGCAGCTGCTCGGTCGCTGATCATCAATTCGTTTTCTCTTCCATCGCCCAAAGAAACAACCGCTCCCGATCCTCGAACAATTCCGTCTTTCTGAAAAGTCATTACCGCTCCGAATCCCAGTTTGCGCATTTCCTCAGCGGCTTTGCTGTCGTCAGAAAAGATCTTGTACGCTTCAGTTTCCGGTTTAATCGCCTGGTTCCAGCTGAAAGCTCCTTTGGTACTGCTTTCCATTTGTGGGTTTGGGCCAGCGGAAGATTTTTTTATTTCAGGCATTCCATAGTTTGTATAGGCATCAATAAGTCCCGGGTAAATGGATTTCCCTTTCAAATCGATCATCACAGCACCTGCGGGGATATTGATCTTCGTTCCCACCGAAAGAATGAGCCCGTCCTGAATGATCAGAGTCCCGTTCTCAATTATATTTTCCGGATCAGTAATGATCCTTGCATTCATAAATGCATAGATGCTGTGGTTCTTGTTGGAGGTTCCATTGACAGGAAAAGTTTCCTGAGAGAAAACGGCAGAGGATGAAATAACAGAAACAAGAAGTATTAAAATATTTTTCATAGGGAAAATGTTATGCAGATAAAAAGTTCTGAAGGGGAGGCTGGTTGGTAATGATAATGACATTTGTACTTAACAAAAATAGCATTTAAAACCGATAAATTTTCAAATTCGGATGAGCGGCCGGATGACTGGATTTTTAGTACTTTTGCGGGGACCAAAAAAAGAAATTATGTATAACACAGTATTTTACACTCACCTGATAACAGTTAACCTGTTTCTGCTGATCTATTTAATTAAAACGGTTTTGCTGGTAGCGAACAAGGAAGAAAGCCTGGTGAAGTTTACCCGCGTAACTAAAGTACCCGAAATGATTATCTCCGTTTTGTTCCTGATCAGCGGTGTGTATATGCTTACTCAGATCCCGGAAATAAAATCCATGATGATCATCAAGATCATTGCTGTATTGGCTTCCATTCCTCTTGCGGTAGTTGGATTTAAGAAAAGAAAGAAAGCACTCGCTGTGATTTCCCTGTTGCTTATTGTTGCCGCATACGGGCTTGCGGAAATGAGTAAAAAACATCCCGAAACTGTAAAAGATGCGGTGAATGAAGTGAAGGCTGCCGTTGACGGAAAAGAGATTTATAATGCCAATTGTGCAAAATGTCATGGCGAAGATGGTAAGCTGGGCCTGATGGGTTCAAAGGATCTTACGGAATCGACGATGGATGTAAATGCCCGCATCGATATTATTAAGAATGGAAAAGGAGCAATGAGCGGATTTAATGGCATATTAAGTGAAGAGCAGGTGAATGCGGTATCCGTGTTCCTGGAGTCGCTGAAAAAGTAGGTTATCAAAATTAAAAACATTTACAAACGTGTTCGATACGGGGAAGAAACAGGAAACAGCCGTTTTGGTTGGACTCCTGAGTAAAAGTCAGGACGATGAAAAGGTAACCGAGTACCTCGATGAGCTGGAGTTTCTTGCTGAAACTGCCGGCGCTCAGGTGCTGAAGCGTTATACTCAACGCCTTGAACATCCGGATGCACGGACATTTATCGGTTCCGGAAAATTAAATTCCATCAAAGAATTTACTGCTGAACACAAAGTAGACATGGTCATTTTTGACGATGAGCTATCTCCTGCACAACAGCGGAATGTAGAAAAGGAATTGAATGTGAAAGTGCTGGATCGCACCACTCTCATTCTCGATATTTTCGCTGCAAGAGCCCGTACCGCACACGCAAAAACACAGGTAGAGCTTGCGCAGTATCAGTATTTACTTCCGCGTCTGACAAAAATGTGGGATCACCTTGACAGGATCAAAGGTGGTATCGGAATGAAAGGTGCCGGTGAAACAGAGATCGAAACAGATAGAAGGATTGTGCGCGACAGGATCTCATTGCTAAAAGAAAGATTGCTTGTTATTGATAAGCAAATGGAAACGCAGCGTAAGAACCGCGGAGAACTAATTCGTGTTGCTCTCGTTGGATATACGAATGTGGGTAAATCCACGATCATGAATATGCTCAGTAAGAGTGAAGTGTTTGCTGAGAATAAATTATTTGCAACATTAGATACAACTGTTCGAAAGGTGGTCATCGAAAATCTTCCTTTCCTGCTTTCTGATACTGTAGGTTTTATACGTAAACTCCCTACAACGCTGGTTGAATCTTTTAAGTCAACCCTGGATGAAGTTCGTGAAGCCGATATGCTAGTACATGTGGTAGACATCTCTCATCCAAGTTTTGAAGATCATATCAATGTAGTGAATCATACGCTTACGGAAATTGGTGCAGGCGATAAACCATCTATGCTTGTATTCAATAAGATTGATGCATTTACATTCGAGAAAAAGGATGAAGATGATTTAACTCCGATGACAAAGGAGAATATTAGTCTTGATCAGTTGAAAAAATCCTGGATGAGTAAACTCGAAGGGCCTGTATTATTTATTTCCGCAAAAGATAAAGAGAACCTGGAAGAATTCAGAAACGTCCTTTATGAAAAGGCGAAAGAACTGCATTTGAAAAGATATCCTTACAATAATTTTCTTTATTGATTTTCAACACTTCATTATTTTTTCTTCTTCCTGTTCAGCGCGACTAACATCCGTTCATCTTTTTTGTAAACATCAATGAAGAGAAACAATGCTCCGTCCTCATCTGCTTCTGCCGTAAAATAATTGATGTAAACAGCAATCGGTTTTTTGATGTAAACATATTTCTGAATCGGGCGGGAAAGGTCCAGCATCAGTGAATCAGAATGATATTTTACACTATCGTCGCGGATCATAAATTTAGCAAACTCCACAAATTTTTCAAGTCGTACACAACCATGGCTCATGGCACGCATCTCTCTGCCGAACAATCTCCTGTTGTCGGTATCATGCAGGTAGACTCCATATTTATTGTGAAAATTAAACTTGAGGATTCCAAGGGAATTATCATCGCCGATACGCTGACGCAGTTTAAAAGGAAAATTATTCTTGTTGTATCTTTTCCAGTTGATCATGGTATCGATCACCAAACCATGACGATCCAGCACTTCGAAATTTTTCCTGCGGAGATAGGATGTATCACGCTTCAAGGCTGGGAGGATCTCTTTGGTTGCGATACTGAATGGGACAGTCCAGTAAGGGTAGATCAGGAAATACTGGATGGTGCTTTTCAGAACGGGCGTGTTGGTTTTTGCAGCACCCACAATCACTCGTGATCGCATAACAACTGTATCTTCTTCTACTACATGCATTTCATATTTTGGAATGTTCACCCATACATATTGTTTTTCATGCGGCACTTTTGTCCAGCGCCAGCGTTCCATATTAAGTTCGATCTGCCGGATGTAATCCTGCTTTGTTCGCTGTAGCGCTTTGAAGGTTAGCTTACCTACTTTACCATCTTCAGTTAATTTATGCCTGCACTGAAAATTTTTGATCGCCTTCACGAGGTTCATGGAATCTGATTTCAATGAATCATACAAATAGTCATGACTGGCGATCAACCGTTGTTTCAGCCTTTCATTGAAAGTTAGAGAATCGGAATCGCGACTGGCAAGACTGTCCCAGTTGCTGTCTTTAAATTCAATCCTGAAATTAGTCAGAGCAGCTTTAAGTCGCTGATAAGGTTTGTTCTTTGGTTCCAGGGAATCAATGACGAAGTGAATGGTGTTTGTGTTTTTCGCCTTATTCAACAGGACGACAAGATTCGTATCCAGTTTCTCCAGTCTCCATTCCCGTATTAGACTATCCGGATTCAATCGCCCGGAATGCAGATGCACAGCAAATGTGAAGAAGGCATCTGTCAGAAGAATATCCGCTTCAGCCAACTTCACTGCATCAAATTTCTTTTCTGTGCTATCGTATTTTAAAAGTCCGGCAACATTTGGAAAGTGATAATCACCCGGCATCAATCCGTGTTTTTCAGAATCTCTGATCAGGTTGTATAAAGTATCACCTTGTTTGGTCAGTTTGCCCTGATCGGTCCATTGCAGTTCGAATTTATTCAGGGAATAAAATTCAGCGACGAGTTTGATTGCAAAAAGGCTATCACGGGACATCACCGCTATTTTAGACGTGTCAATTTTGGAAAGTTTGTCGCTGATGAGTTTCGAAACCTCTTCATTGACCATTTCAGGCTCTTCAACGAGGACTTTGGCCGGAGATTTTTTGTCCGAACATTTATTGCAGGCACTGAGTATCAG
>JALYRR010000021.1:0-22353 GCA_030855265.1 Bacteroidota bacterium
AAATAAGTATAAGCTGGTGTTCCGCCCGTAGGAGCCAATGTAGCGGCCCCATCACATGCTCCGCAGGTAGCACCTGTTATCACTGCGTTGGCGGAAACAGCAGGTGTTGATGTAATAGTAGTTGTTAAAGTAATGCTGCAACCAAGTGAATCTGTAATATCAACTGTGTAAGTTCCCGCACACAATGCTGTGGCAGTATCGTTGGTTTGTCCGGAAGGATCATTCCACTGAATAATATATGGCGGTGTTCCTGTTGAAATGCTAACAAAAGCAGATCCGCTGCATACCGAAGAACAGGTAATATTCATGGATGTAACAGTTGCTGCAAGCGGAGTTGTTTGGCCCACAAAAAATGAATCCACCATTGTACATCCGTTCAGATCAGTGATCGTTAGAGTAAACGTTCCCGGACATAAGCCCGAAACAGAAGGAGTTCCTTGTCCTGTAATTACACCTGGAGTCCAAAAATATGTATACCCAGGAGTACCGCCGGATGGTGCAACAGTAATAGCACCTGTACATACATTGCTGCAGACTGCACTCGTTACAACTCCATTTGAGATGATCGGTGTTGGCTCACCAATAGTAACCGGACTAAAATGGATACAACCATTTGCATCGGTCACCTGTACAAAATAATTCCCGGCACATAAATTTAATGCTGTATCATTTGTTGTCCCGGTTAAATCATTCCACAAATAAGTATAAGGAGGCACTCCGCCAATCGGCACCAATGAAGCAGATCCGTTACATACGCTGTTACATGTTGCATCATTTTCCGTTACTGTTTCACCGGTAGGACCGCCTGAATTATTCATCGGCAATGTAAAAGTATAATCACATCCATTGGCATCTGTAACTGTTACGCTGTACAATCCCGCACATACACCAGTAACACTTCCGGTTCCATTGCCAAGGAAAGGAGGTGAAGCAGGAGCAACACCACCGATTGTCCATACGAAAGTATAAGGGCCGGTTCCGGTTATTGGTGTAATAGTAAACGTTCCATCACATGCACCACAATTGGCAGGTGTGCTTGCAACGATGATGTTAATTGCAGGCGGATTGGATACTGCAACTGTTTGTGTATCCGCACATCCGTTAAGGTCATTAACAATTACTGTATAATTTCCTGCACATAAACTATTGATAGATGGGGTAATAGCGGATGTAGACCAGGAGAATGTGTATCCCGGAGTTCCGCCGCTAGGTGATGAAGTAGCGGTTCCATTACAATCTCCGGTACAAACCGGTGAGGTTGTGGCTGCATTGGCATTCAGTACGGGAGGATCAATAAGAGTAACTGACTGTATATTTGTGCAACCGAGGGCATCCGTTACTGTTACAGTATAAGTTCCTGCGCATAGTCCTGTTGCTGTCTGTGTGTTTTGTACAGGCACAGAATTCCAGGAGAACGTATAAGGAGCTGTTCCGCCTGTTGGATTAGAAACCGCTGAACCATTGCATGAACCAAAACATGTTGCATTGATGGAAGTTGCATTCGGAACGATTGGAGTGGGTTGTGTAATCACGACAGAACTGCTTATTGAAACGCAGCCATTTCCATCAGTAACAGTTGCATTGTATGTACCTGCACACAATCCGTTAGCTGTATCATTTGCAATTGCACCCGGGTTCCATAAATAGGAATAAGGCAAGGTTCCGCCACTGGCAGTTACGATGGCTGTACCATCGCAAAGACTGTTACAGCTGATATTTGTTTGAGAGGTTACAGTTAAAAGAGGAAGCGGTTCAGTAATCGTAACTGAATCGATAGCCGTACAGTTGTTTGCATCGGTAACTGTAACGGTATAACTCCCCGGACAAAGTCCTACAATAATTGGAAGAATAGATCCCGGTCCGGTGGACCAGACATAAGTAAAAGGACCTGTTCCACCTGCTGGTGTTGCTGTGGCTGTTCCATTACATGCACTGTTACATGTAACATTCGTAGCTGTTACATTTACTGTTAACGTAACAGGCGAAGTAATTACAATAACCAGTACTGAATCGCAGCTATTCGCATCAGACACAGTAACGGTATAACTTCCGGCACACAATCCGCTAATGGAAGGAGTGATTGCACCTGTGCTCCACAAGAATGTATAACCCGGAGTTCCTCCCGTCGGAGACAGGGAAATGGATCCATCGCATGTTCCGCCGCAACTTTCATTAACGATAGTTGGATTTGGAGAAATGAGGCTTGGGGCAATTACAGTTGCTGTATCGAATGTGATACATCCTACCGCATCAGTAACCTGAACTGTATAAGTTACTGTTCCGCATAATGCAGAGATGGATGGTGTAAGATCGCCTACAGGAATTAATGGTGACCAGTCATAAATATAAGGAGCCGTTCCGCCGGAAGCCACTACAGTTGCAGTACCGTCGCATGCACCAAAACAACTCACATTTGTATGAGACATAACTGTTGCAGGCCCTGTAGAATTGCTGATCAGGTAATTAAAATTGAAGGTACATCCACCTGATGTGATCACCAATGTATAAGGTCCCGGTAATAAATTGGTTATCGTTGGTGTTCCATCTCCCACAGGAAATCCAGGCCCCCAGTTATAAGCAAATACGCCTGTCCCACCTGTTGGTGCTACTGAAATAGAACCATCAGCAAGTGTACAATTGGCATCAATGATCGTAGGATTATCGATCACGAGCGGTGGCTGAGTTATACTTACCTGTGAAGTATCGGTACATCCGTTTGCATCGGTAACTGTTACGGTATAATTTCCAGCACACAATCCGGTAGCTGTTTGAGTAGTCTGGACCGGCGATGAGTTCCATGAATAAGAATAAGCACCTGTTCCGCCCGTAGGAGTGGCAGTAGCTGTTCCATCACATAATCCTCCGCATGAAGAATTGGTGGTGGTGGAAGCAACACTCAATACAGGTGGATTGATAAACGTCACAGTATCTGTATTAAAACATCCGTTGGCATCAGATACGGTAACTGAATAAGTTCCAGCACATAATCCGGATGCAGTTCCTGTAGTATAAGGACCTCCCGGGCCATTCCATAAAAATGTATAAGGTGCAGCTCCACCTGAAGGTGTTGCAATTGCAATTCCATCACAGGCACCAAAACAACTGAGAGTGGTATTTGAAGTGGTGATCGTAATAGTGATCGTCTGCATTATTAAAACACTTGAAGTGGCCGTACATCCGTTCGCATCTGTTACAGTAACGGTGTAGGTCGTATTTGGACATAAACCCGTAGCAGTTGGTGTGGGTTGTCCATTACTCCACAAGATCGTGTAACCAGGGGTTCCCCCAGACGGAGACACAGTTGCAGTACCATTGCAAATATTACAGCTGGAAGTGGATCCCGTTATCGGTGCACTTAAAACAAGAGGTTGTGTAACCGTAATTGCCTGTGTTGAAGTACAGGAATTTGAATCTGTAACAGTAAGTGTGTAGTTGCCTGCACACAGATTTGAAATACTTGGAGTTCCATCACCTGTTGGTGTTCCCGGACTCCAGTTATAAATGTATGGGGCCGTTCCGCCGGTAACAGCGGATGTTGCGGTACCATTACATAATCCTGCGCAAGTAACAGTTGAACTTACTGAAGGATTTCCAAGTAACTGGTTGGGTTCAGTAATTGTGACAGACTGAGTAATGGTACAACCATTTGCATCCGTTAGAGTAACTGAATAAGCTCCGGCACATAAGCCGGAAATGGAAGAACCGGGTCCTCCGGGCGACCACATAAACGTATAAGGTGGAGTACCGCCACCTGCTATTGCAGCTGCAGATCCGTCGCACAGTCCGAAACAACTCACATCGGAAGTTGCCGTGATCAATGTGAGAATAGTAGGTTGCGTAATCACTTCCGTACCGGTGGCAGCACATCCGTTCGCGTCAATAACATTCAGCGTATAGGTTCCAGCACAAAGATTAATGACTGTTGATGTACCATCTCCGCTTGGAGTTCCCGGGAGCCAGTTGAATGAGTAAGTTGCAGTACCACCTGTAACCGTTGCAGCTGCAGTAGCATCACAGTCGCCGTTGCAGGATAGCAAGGTCGATGAAATGTTAACAATTATAGGATTCGGCTGAATGATAGTAACAGTTGAAGTTGCAGTACAGCCGTTTGCATCCGTTACAACAAGTGTAAAAGTACCCGGACACAATCCGGTAATCGTGGCTGTAGTTGCTCCAGTGTTCCATAAAAAAGTGTAGCCCGGAGTACCTCCGCTTGGATTTGCAGTCGCTGTTCCATCGCAGGCACCATTGCAGGTAACATTCGTAAACATTGTTGCTGCAACCAATTGAGGCGGCTGAGTGATAACAACAACACCCGTATCAATACATCCGTTCAGGTCGGTTACAATCACACTGTAAGTGCCGATACATAAATTCGTAATTGTGGGAGTTCCGTCTCCGGCAGGTGTTCCCGGCAACCAGTTATAAGAATATCCCGGAGTTCCACCGGAAGGTGTGGCTGTGGCAGTTCCAGTACAACCTCCAAAACACAGCACATTTGTGCTGGTTGGATTAGAGGCAAGAATAGTTGGTTCAGTGATGGTAACAGTTGCTGTAGAAGTACAACCATTTAAATCTGTAACGAGCACGGTATATGTGCCCGGACAGAGATTCGAGATTGTGGCAGTTCCATCGCCTGTTGGTGATCCCGGGGACCAGTTGAAAGAATAGGCCGGAGTTCCACCTGTAACAGTAACAGTTGCGGTTCCGTTACAAAGTCCGAAGCAGGTTACATTCGTTCCAGCAGCACTTGCCACCAAAGGAGGAGGCTCGGTAATGGTGACCGAATTTGTAAGGGTGCAGCCATTTGCATCGGTGACTGTTACAGAGATGGGCCCGTCGCATAATGCGGAAACAGTATTGGTGGTTGAGCCTGTAGTGGTTGTTGATCCGTTTGACCATGTATACGTGTAGGGGGTTGTTCCTCCGGAAACGGTAGCGGTTGCAGTTCCGTCACAGACACCTCCGCAGGAAGCGTTTGTTTGTGACATTACAAGGGTGAGTATTGCCGGCTGAGTAATGAGCGTATCAAAAGTGGCTGTACAACCATTTGCATCAGTTACGGTTAAAACATACGTATTCGGGCAAAGTGCGGTAATTGATGAAGTCCCATCCCCTGCAGGACTTCCGGGTGTCCAGTCAAAAGTATATGGCGTGGTTCCCCCTGAAGCATTTACAGTTGCAGTTCCATCACAAAATCCGAAACAAGTTACCATCGTTGCTGTACCGGGAGCAAGTAATTGAGGAGGCTCGTTGATCACAATTACTGTATTGTTAAAGCAACCTTTGGAGTCAATAACATCCACCGTATAAGTACCGGCACAAACATTTGTAACAGTATCATTTGTCCCTAAACCGCCGCTCCAGAAAAACGAATAAGGCGGGGTTCCACCGGTTGCCGCAACAGTTGAAGTAGCATCGCAGGAATCATTACAGGAAGGAGTTGTGGAAACCAATTCAAAATCGAACAGCACCCCTGGCTCTGTGATAGCAATAGAGCAAAAACAAAAAATACCGGATGAAATATCAGTAACCCTGATCGTATAGGTTCCTGCGCATAAGCCGGTAACATTCAAAGTGCCCTCACCAATAGGAGTTCCTGGACTCCAGTCATAGGTAAAAGACCCCGAGCCGCCTGTTACTGAAGCTGTAGCTGTACCATCGCAGGCTCCATTACAAGTTACATTCGTTCCTACTAATGAAATAGTAAATGCTGCACAGGGCGTTCCCGAAGGGCTGCAGGGTGCGGCCATTGCTGAAACCGAATTGTAAATAAGTCCGCCACTCTTAAAATTACCCGGTGTTAATGAGTCTGGGAAAATAATACTTGAGGTACCTGAAGAAAAATTCAATGATCCGGGTGAACTTAAATCCCAAAGATTGTTCACTATGATATCCGAATTACCGAGGCTCAAACTCCTTGCTAAAACTGAGTTTCCCACAAAAGTTCCACAACTTACCTTTTTATCATTCGTGGATAAGGAACCTTTTATAAGTTTAATAAATGTTGTTGATACTGTTGTAACATCATCAGCCAGGATCCATGACCCGTCACCGGAAAAAGTCCAGTCGCCTACAATCACTTTCCCTGCAGTAAAAATTGAATTCCCTGTGCCCGATGAAGCAAAAATAGTTTCTCCCATAAACCCATTCATCATTAAAGTTGATAGGGTATATGAACCTTTCACCACTAATTTACGCTGAGAGGAAGCAGAAAAAACCGCAGCCTGATCAATACCGGTCCATGTTATATTATGACATGTTCCGTTTGCGGTAAGCATCACCGTTTGTTTGTCAGCAGAAAAGGAATTCTGATCAAAGATAACATCATCGGTGCTTGCAGGAATACCTGCGCCACCAACGCCACCGCTGGAAACAGACCAATGAGCGGCATCATGCCAGGAACCTGTACCTCCGACCCAATAACGATCAGAAGCATTTGCAGTAGTGCCGATAACAAGGAGAAAACCGAACAGGAGGAGTAGTGTTTTTTTCAAACCGATATGTTTATGAATCTTAAATGACTGATTACCTACAAATATGCTTAAAATACTTGGAATATGGAAATGAGCAGATGAGCGGTTTATCCACAAGATTCTGTTAACATTTAAAAGATGTATTAACTGGTGAAAAGGTTGCCTCGGCTCAAAAATATGCACTGTTTAATTCAGCTGTTCCATGTAACTTTTTCCAATCTTTGACGTCCGAATACAAAAACCTATCAATGAAACCCATTTTCTTCCTTATTCTTTCCATTGCTTTTTCTTTTAACAGCAAGGCATTCAGCCTTTCAGGACTAATCGTTGATAAAAACAATTCCAGTGCGATTACTTACGCGAATGTTGGTGTTGTGGGCAAAGGTGTAGGAACAGTTACAGACGAGACCGGCAGATTTACCCTGAATCTCCACGATTCCTTAAAAAATTCCGTCCTCCGGATCTCTTACATCGGATATAAAAGTCAAAATTTCCCGGTTTCAGAATTATTGAATGGTCCGGCCGAACGCAAATTTCTGCTTGAAGAAAATTTATTTGAGCTCGGGCAGGTAGTGATCAGGCCAAAAGTTTATAAAACGAAAGTATTAGGGAATACAAACAACAGTTCGTTTGCCCTTGCCGGATTTAAATCAAACGACCTTGGTTCCGAGCTTGGAACGATCATGAAGATCAGAAAATCACCCACGTTTATTGAAAATGTCAATTTCAATATCGGGAGAAACAATCTCGACAGCATCATTTTCCGAATGAACATCTATAGTATGAAAAATGGCCAGCCAGATTCCATCCTTTTAAAAGAACCTATCTATGTCACTCTTTATACGAAATCAGGAACATTGAGCGTTGATCTGAAAAAGTATTCACTCCGGACAACCACTGATTTTTTTGTTTCTCTTGAATGGATCAAAGATTATGGCATCAATAATATTTATTTCTGTGCGGGATTAATGGACTCCAACAGTATGTTCCGCAAGACCAGCCAGGATAAATGGGAGAAATCAACTCCTGTGGGTATTGGCTTCAATTCAACAGTTACTTACGAAAAATAAAAATAAACTGTAACTATCTGAAAGCTGTCAACGTCCCATTTAAAAACAAAGATTAATTCAGCGCTGAAAGTAAAAATAAAGAAATTCAAAAATTTAAAATCGAAAAAACTAACCATATGAATAAGCCCACTACCCAATTTTTAGGAATAGCACTGATCAGCTGCTTTTCTATTTTCAATTCGATCGCACAGCAGGAAAGGCCTGTGGGCGACTTTACAGGAATCAAAGCTGGAGATGCTGTAACCATTATACTCACTCAGGGTGAAACGCCTTCATTAAAGGTTGATGCTCCCGAAAGTGTTCAATCCCAAATCAAAACAGAAGTAAAAGAAGGAATCCTTCATATTTCCACAGTTGGAAATTTCCGTTCAGAAAAAGACCCTGTCATCTATGTAACAGTTAAAAAACTCAACAGTCTTGATGTTTCGGGTGCTGCCGAAGTAAAAACGGATAATCAGATCCTTTCAGATAAATTATCCCTTGACCTTTCAGGCGCAGGCGATGTTGTAATGGATGTAAAAGCCATCGAGATCAGTTCCAAGGTAAGCGGTGCTGGTGACATGACACTCAAAGGATCCACAGAATTACTTAGTGCAGAAGTTTCCGGAGCAGGAAACCTGAAAGCCAGCAATCTCGAAGCAACCAAAGTAAAAGCAAAAGTGAACGGAGCAGGAGATGCGAAAGTGCATGCAGTTCAATCGCTCGATGCAGATGTTTCCGGAGCGGGTTCAATCATCTATAAAGGAAATCCAATTGACCGCAATGTAAATATTACGGGCGCTGGATCTGTGAGAGAAAGCAAAGCCGGAACAGGAGAAGAAACAGCGAGTGATACAACAAAGATCAAACTGGGAGGAAAAAAATTCCTGATCATCGGTGATGAAGATGATAATGAGGAAGACAAATCCTACAGCAAAAAAGATTCTTTAAGGGATTACAATGAAGAATTCAAACACTGGGTTGGACTTGAGTTAGGTGTAAACGGGTTATTGGACTATAACAACTCACTGACAGCACCCGCCGATTTCCTTGAATTAAATTATGCGAAATCCATCCAATTCGGATTGAACCTCCTGGAAAAAGATTTCCATATCTATAAGAACTACATCAACATCGTTACAGGGTTCGGATTTGATTTTAATCACTATGCCTTTGAGAACAACATCACCTTAAATGGCGATACCACTTACCTCTGGGCATCAACAGATACCGCCATCGATTACAAAAAAAACACGCTGCATGTTAGTTACATCAAAGTTCCTTTAATGATCGAAATCAATACAAGCAAAAATTCCGAAAAAAACCTTCACATTGCCGGAGGTGTGGAAGCAGCTTATAGAATTCATGCCGTGTCAAAACAAAAATTTTATGAAGGCGACAAGCACATCAAGATCAAGCAAAGAGATGATTTTAACCTGGAGCCATTTCGTTTCAGTGCGATCGCGAGAATTGGGTACAACAATGTAACTGTGTTCGCAAATTATGGATTGAACCGCTTATTTAAAAAAGACAAAGGCCCGCAGGTTTATCCTTTTACAGTTGGAGTAACAATAAATATGTAGTTAATTGTTTTGAGAGAGAAAGCCCGGTGATACGATCGCCGGGCTTTTTTATGCAGTAGTTTTGAGAATATCAAAAAGATCATGTATCGTTTTTAATTCAAAACCTTACAAAGCGGGGTTCAATTGATACAAAACCGGTTTACTCGGAGTGGCATCATTTTCAAATCCCGCGATCTGCAAATTCAATAAGTAGGTTCCGTCAAAAATGGTGTTAGGCACATAGATCATTTCCGTGATTGTCCGTTCGGTTTTAACTGCATCCGGATACTGCCAGAAAACATGATGCGCATTCAGTTTTCCACCATCAACTTCTTTATCTACAGAAGGAAGATCGATCAGCAAATGATCAATGCCAAGCGTATGAATCAGTTCGGCCGCCTGCTGTTGAAGATAAGGCGGATTTGAATTTGAATATTGCTTATTGATCTTTGAAATGTGGTTATCAAGTGTACGAATAATCAAAGCCTCGGGCCGTTTTTCTCCTAAACAATTTTCAATATGTTCTTTTGTAATGATCAGGTCGCCGTCTTTTTCATCTGGCAAAATGGTGATCAGTTCGGCGAGGAAAAAGAATTTCTTCAGTGACTGATTAATGCTATAATCCTCCTTACTGATATGCCCCACACATTCGGTATGTGTTCCATTGCCATGAGGATTGAAACTTATATTACGAAAATTCACTGAACCACCTTGCTTTACATCGCCCACCCAATCGCCGATACGTACAGGCTCAATAGTAACCGGATTGGAATACCATGCATTCACATTTTCAATTCCCGCACGCAGCGGAATCGAAATATCAATGGGCTTCAGCAAATCGGCATGATAGGATTTTCCTTTGTGGGTAATTTTAGCAATCATATATAAATTTAATTGTTCTTTTTGAAAATCTTCCAAATGTATTCTAAACAAACAGGTCGCTTGCGATCTTATCTGCCAATAATTTTCCCTTATCGGACAAGAACAGATGTTCGCTGCTGCCGGCATCACCGGGTTTTTCCTTTACCACACTTCCGTTAATGAGGTGGCTTTCGGCTTCGTTCAAACAATACGATTTAAATTTCTCTCCGAAATGTTTTTCTATATACCTGAGATCTGTTCCCCAGATTGTCCTCAGGGTTGTAAGAATATATTCATTGTAACGTTGATCCGTGGTAAGATCTTCCTTTTCGAAATTCAATTCTCCTTTCTCGAGTGATTTGATGTAGAGAGAATTATTGGAAACATTCCACTGCCGGCTGAAACCATTATAAGAATGAGCCGAAGGTCCCAAACCTAAATACTTGGCCTTGCGCCAGTAATTGCTGTTGTGGCGAGAGTAAGCGCCGTTCTTGCAAAAATTGGAGATCTCATATTGTACAAATTCATTTTTGTGCATGGCCTCCAGCAGCATCTCAAATTGCTCCGCACTGTGCTGCTCATCCACATCCTTCACTTTTCCGCTGCTCACCTGATGCGCCAATGCTGTTTTGGGTTCCACCGTTAAACAATAGGCTGAGATATGGTTTACATCCATGGCGAATGCAATCTGTAAAGCGTTTCTCCATTTATGATGCGAGAGTGTAGGAATGCCATAAATCAGATCAATGGAAATATTATTAAAGCCATTCAACTTCGCAAGACTCACTGCCTCCCTTGCTTCCAAGGCATTGTGGGCGCGGTTCATTAATTTCAGGTCCTCATCATAAAAACTCTGGATCCCGATGCTCAGCCTGTTGATCCTTGTATCTTTTAATTCAATCAGTTTTTCATTGGTAAGATCATCCGGATTCGCTTCCAATGTAATTTCAGCATCGGATGCGATTGAATATTCCGCATACAAAGCATCCAGAATTTCATTCAGTTCCTTTTTCGATAAGAGAGAGGGAGTGCCGCCACCAAAGTAAATGGTATTGACTGTTTCCGGAAATAAATATAATTTACGAAGTGTAATTTCCTTTTTAAGTGCTTTCAGAAAATCATCCTTGTGCTGAAGTGAAGTGGAGAAATGGAAATCACAATAATGACAGGCTTGCTTACAAAAAGGAATATGAATATAAATGCCCGCCATTCTGAATAGTAATTTATTTGTTCAACACAATTCTGAAAGTGGTGCCTTTCTCCAACTCAGAACTTTTCACAAATATCTTTCCAGAATGATAGTTCTCAATAATACGCTTTGTCAGCGAGAGCCCTAAGCCCCAGCCTCTTTGTTTGGTTGTAAATCCCGGTTCAAAAACCGTTTTGTATTTTGATTTGGGTATTCCTTTCCCCGTATCGGTGATATCGATATAAACGTATTGGGTTTGATCAGATAGTGTAATTGTGATCGAACCATTTCCAACCATTGCATCTACTGCATTCCTAATGAGATTCTCGATCACCCATTCAAACAAAGGAATATTCAGCTGCGCAAAAAGTTCTTCCTTGTTAGGAGAATTGATGGTGAACTTTACATTTTTCGATGTTCTCATCTTCATGTAATTCACCGAATCATTCAGTACAACAACAAGGTCCACATAATCCAACTTCGGTACAGAGCCGATCTTGGAAAAACGTTCCGTGATCGTTTCCAAGCGCTTGATATCCTTTTCGATTTCCACTGCCGTTTCGGGATCAAGCCCTTTTGATCTCAGGTATTCGAGCCAGGCGATGAGTGACGACAATGGAGTTCCAAGCTGATGTGCTGTTTCTTTCGCCATACCTACCCAAACCTGGTTCTGCTCTACTCTTCTTGCTGTGCTGAATAACAGATATGCGACCAGGAGAAACAAGCCGATGATCGTAAACATTACATAAGGATAATACTTGAGTTGTGTGAGCAACACAGATTCCTGGTAAAAAATAAAACTGCGGCTACCATCTCCAAACTCCACTTCGATTGGTTGATTCTGATAAGCCATTTCAGCAATGGTATTTTTCAGATAGGTTGTATCAAGGATCTTAACAGAATCCACATTCCCGGCAGCAATAACATTCAACTTCGTAGAGTCTGTATAAATTACTGGAACTGAAGCGGAATTCACAGCCACCTCGGAAATGAAGGACTTTATAAGATCATCCAAAACGATTTTCAATTCGGAAAACAACCTGGAGTCTTTGTAATACAGAAAATTCTTTTGCCCCTTGTAAATATTGATCTCAATAGGCTCCTGCTTGGAACGCATTGCCTGCATCTGCAGTTTCAGGTAGGTTTTATCATTCTCCTTGTCAGGATCCAGATTCCGCGATGTAATGGGAGTTCCATGTTCATCAGCCAGGATCACCGGGACAGTTGTGTTGTCGGAAACTACCTTCAGTACAAAACCGTAATCCACAAGATCCTGTGACAACTGACGCGTTGCTTCTGCCCAAAGCTCCACCTTCTTCCGTTCATCCACTTTGATCTTGTCGAACAGTTCATTGGTGTATTTAACGAGCTTGGCTTTGTTCTTAATTGCATCCGCCCAAAGCTGTACCTTTTTTCTTTCTTCTTCCGCAATTTTATTTACGAGCGTGTTGGTGTACCACAAAGAAACACTCACAATAAAAATTGCAGCCACGAATAGCCACAGTTTCCATTGTTGTTTTTTGGAGTAAATGCTCACAGAATTATTTTTAGTTTGGGTTGACGAATTTACAGATTTTTAGGTGATATCGGGCAATTCATCTCTAAGACTGTCTTTTGTAAACAAGATCAAAAATCTTCCTCTTCCTCTTTTTTAGGTTTCTTCAACTCCTTTTTTTCTTCTTTCTTCTCCGATTCATCCCATTGGATCGTAAATCTGGTATTGTCTTTTGGAGTATTTTCCTTTTTAAGGGCAGAATCCTTTTTGAACATTCCGAATTCTTCTTTTAAGATCGTTTTAAGCGTTTGCTTCTCCACTTTCAGATCCTGCTTTACATTCTGAATGGCGCTTTTCGTATCGTATTTTATTACCGGGTCTTCCATGTTCCCTGTCATCAGCAGAAAAATATTGGTTCTGCCAAGTCCGTCATCTGCCACTTCTCCGAACTCTTCATTTTGTTTCTTCGCTTTTTTGGCTTTCTTTGACAGCAATTCATTTAATGAAAGCTTCACCCGGTAATTTATGTCATTGCTGAACGTGTGAGTTCCTGAAGCGGTAATATTGATCGCATTGGACTTCACTTCCATTTTAGGGATGGTCACCATCTGATCTCTGATCTCGATCTGATTTTTTAAAGTAGAGAAACGAATATGTTCAAGATCTTTCAGTTCAATGAACCTCGACATGCTCTTCATGGCTTCTACATTAATCAGCTCTCCGTTATCGATCGTCATGTCCACACCAGCGTAAAGCCTTGACATGTCCATGTGCAATTCCGGATCTAGCACTCCGGCAAACTGAATCTTTGCCGTTGCGATCCCTTTGATGTTTTTTTCGGTGATCTCATTTTGTCCGAAATTTTCAAACTGCTCAAACATTTTTGTCACATTGATCCTGTTCACATCGGAAAAACAAGTGACCATAATTTTTGTGCTGTCACTTCCGTCCACAAGTCCACTGGTTGTTATTGTTCCGTTCATTGTTGTAAGGACAATGGGATCCACCACCATTTTTTTATCCTTCATTTTGATCACTCCTTTAATATCAGTCGCTTCAAATTTCCGGAACACCAGGTGTGCGATCTCACTGTTCAGATTCACGTTGATGTGCTCAGAGAATTTCAGTTTGTACTTGCTTCCCGAAACCTGCTCTCCTTCTTTGTTTGCCAGTATTTCATTGAGATCTATATTGGATGAATTTAAGGTAGCTTCAACCGTTATGTCTTGATTTTCCTTTAACATGAAACCAATCATATTTCTAAAAAACCCTTTTAATTCAACATCACTTTTCCCTGCGTTTCCGGAAAGAGAAGTCACGATGAGATCATTGTTATCAAACTTGAACCGACCATTCACTTTTGAAAAAAGTAGTGGATTGTTTTTAATCTTTAGTTGCATTTCCTTAATTGCAAGATCGCCGGAAGTACTCACACTTTCATAATTTCCAGACTGCAGGTTCTTTCCTTCACCACTAAAACCTGCATCAAGTAAAATGCGTCCTGAAAGTGTTTCAATAGTATCCAATTTTACAAAAGCCTGCAATTGTTCAAGACTGATATCGGCATGAACCTTCCCTTCAAAGGAGGGATTATTTAGATTGCGGAGCGACAGTTCACCTGAAATGGAACCCAGATCAATTAATGCGGAGAATGGACTGATGGAAAGTACGGAAGGTTCTTTTAAACTTCCATTCGAATAATGTCCTTTCAGGTTGACATTGTTCAGGACGATTTTTTCTTTCACACGCGTGATCGTCGCTTTCTTAATCCCAAAATCTGCAACGATCTGCGGCAGCTGAGATTCCGAAAAAACGCCCTTTACCGTGGCATCAAAATAGAATTCACCTTCACTTTCGTATTCGTTCATTCTGCCTTTATATTTATTTGGAATCAGCGACAACAAAGACCGGATGTCCATATCCTTGCCTTTGATGCCCAGATTCAGCAAAGGTTTCTTATCAGCTGTGATCACATTGCCGACGATTTCGAATGACAGATTTTCGATTTTAACCTGAGAAGAACGTATCTTGAATGAACCAATTGTATTGTCGACTTCGAGGCTGCATTCCGCAAATACATTTTTATCACGGAGGAAATTGGTACTATCAAGATTGATTTTTCTGGAATAGAAATCCGAGCTTATATCCAGTGAATACTTTTCATCTGAAAAATTACCGGCAAGTTCAGTGCTGCGGATATCAAGTTCAATGAAGTCTCTGGAACGAAGATTTCGGAAAGTAAAATGAACATTTTCGAAGCGGATTTTTTCAAGTTGAAATGAAAAATTTGTTTCAGTGCTGTCAGTTGATTCTTTCCAGAAATGAAAATTATCATTTCCCTCTTTATCGATCTTCAGGTTGATAGAAACATCCTCCACTTCCAGTTGCCGTACATGATAATTTTTTTTGAAGACATCCAGAATATTGAACTGAAGGGAGATCAGGCATGCGGAAAACAAAGTGTCTTTATCTTTCCTGCTGACCGCCTCCAGCGCTTTTACATTTTTAAAATCAAGAGAAGCAAATGGGAAATTTTTCAGAACAGTAAAGTCAATGTCTTTTCCATCGATGATGATCTCCGAATTGAGTTGTTTATTCAGCTCCCTGATCACATATTCTTTAGCTTCATCCTGGTACACATAACCAATAACGACAGCCGTTCCCGGAATAACTACAAGGAGAATAAGGAAAATGAGAAGTCCCCGTTTAAAGAAACGCAAAAAGGAAAAAGTCCGTTTGTTTGGTTGATCTGATTCGGGGAGAGCAGGTTCTGTCATTGAGAAATTATCGCTTCACGAAGTTTAGAAAAAAACAGAGGTGCTTGCAGCAGCAGCTGACGATGTTATCAATAACGGAAAGTGCATAAGTTTAGTGTATTTATGAAAAATGCCTGTCAGCGGATCAACCGGCGACAGGCATTTCATATAAAAAGCAGAATTTATTTTTCTGAGCTGATCATCTTTAACATTCCAACTTCCGCATCTGTCAGCATTCTCCAGCGACCACGTGCCAAATCCTTTTTTGTAAGTGAGCCGAACAAAACACGATCAAGTTTGCGAACGTTATAACCCATGTGTTCAAAAATACGGCGAACAATGCGGTTCTTTCCTGAATGGATCTCAACACCTACCTGAGTTTTATCTTTTGCATCTCCAACATACGTAACCTCATCCACTTTGATAGGCCCGTCTTCCAGCTCGATGCCTTCAGAAATAGCATCCAGATCCTGGCGCTTCAGAGGTTTATCGAGTTCAACGTGATAGATTTTACGAATACCATATCGAGGGTGAGTCAACTTTTTGGTAAGATCACCGTCATTGGTAAACATCAGCAATCCGGTAGTTGCTCTGTCGAGACGTCCTACAGGATAAATCCGTTCTTTACAGGCACCCTGAACGAGTTCCAATACAGTTCTTCTTTGCTGAGGATCATCAATAGTAGTAATATAATCTTTCGGCTTGTTAAGAATCAGATAAACCATCCGTTCCTTCTTAAGCGTTTGTCCTCCGTATTTAATAATATCGGTGGGCTTAACACGGTAACCCATCTCCGTGATGGTTTTCCCGTTCACCTGCACAACGCCGGTTTCAATCAGGTGATCAGCTTCTCTTCTTGAACAGATCCCTGCATTTGCGAGGTATTTATTCAGGCGGATCAACCCGTCATCCGTTTCCCTTTGTGGCTTGGAAGCGCCTTTACCTGAAGCTGCCTTCTTTTCATACGGCTTCTTCACATAAGGCTTCTTTTTAAAATCTCTGCCTCTTTCGGAGGAGAAGCTTTTCTTTTCTGTACCGTGTCCCATGTCGCTTTCATCCAGATCATACGGATTTACTGCTGACTTAGGCTTTTTAGCAGGAGTTTTTGATGAAAACGTTTTTCTCGGTGCACGTTCGGTTTTTGCATCCTCTGATTTGCGCTCATAAGAATCCTTGGTATCTTTCTTTCTGAATGAGCCAGCTTTTTTGTCCGGCTTATCTCTGCTGTAAGAAGGACTTTCAGAGCGGCGTTTGTATTCCGGCTCGGATTTCCCAGATCTTTCAGGGCCACGTGACCGTTTAGAACTTCCGAAATCAGAAGGACGTGAATCATCACGAAAACGCTCGAATGCAGGTTTATCTTTTTTTACCGTTCTGGATGGACGGCTTTCTGTGGATTTTTCTTTAGAATCACCATCGTCCTTGCGTTTAAAACCGCCGGAACCACGCGTATCTTTATCTTCTCTTTTAAAAGGACGCTTTTCAGATGAATCACCTTTGGATGCTGGTCTTTTCCCTTTACTATCTTTCTTTCCCCGTTTAAATTCTTTTGCCATTTGAACTATTTTTGGCGAATATACGAAAAAAAAGCCCGTGAATGCCTATTAATCAGGCTTTTTACAAGCTTTAGTGACTGAAAAGGAAGGCATCTTCAATATGATTGATTTCCATTCTGTCTTTACCAAGCACTATGGAAATGATATCAAAACGCACTTCAAGGTCAAGCTCATTGCGTTCTATGTATTCATTTGCGGCTTTGATCAGATTTTTTTGCTTCTGTTTTGTTACAAACGTTTCGGGTTCACCAAAATAATTGCTTCTTCTGGTTTTTACTTCTGCTATCACCAAAGTATCATTGATCTTCGCGATGATATCCGCTTCGAGATTTTTGAATCTCCAGTTGGTTTCGAGGGTGGTGTATCCCTTGCTTTTCAAATAGTCGACAGCGAGATTTTCGCCTTTTGCACCGGTATCATTGTGTTCTGCCATGAAACAAATATATAAAAACTCTGTTCATAATTTGTGGTATAAGTTTTGAAAGAGGGCAGGGCGCTGAAAAAAAATTAGTATTTTAGCAGTCAGCGCATTAATCTAAATCATTAAAAAAATCCAAATGAAAAAATCTCTAGGTAAACTGTTTTCAATCACTGTTCTTCTGCTTGCTTTTTCTGTGAATGCGGTGGCACAAAGTTTTGAAGGTACTATCGAATTCAAAAAAGCAAAAGCATCTGACACCACCAATTATGTTTATTATGTAAAAGGGAACCAGGTCAGAATTGATGAGATCGGTTCAAAATCAAGAGTGGTGGAAGGATCCTTCCTGATCGACCTTGATACGAAAGTTATGCACTTCCTGAATCACGAAAGAAAGCTTTACATGGATCAACCAACACCTTCTGCACCTGTTGTAAAAGGAACCTGCCTTTCTAAAAAAGGACAGAACGTAAAGAACATTCAGGGATACAAATGTGTTGAGTATGTTGTTTCCAATAGCGAAGAAGGACATACCGTTACTTATTTCATTGCTGACGGAAAATTCAATTTCTTCGACAAATTGCTTCGCCAACTGAACCGCAAAGAAAAATCGGCTGTATATTATCAGAAACTGGAGAATGTAAAAAACTCGTTCCCGATGCTTTCTATTCATACCGATGCTTCCGGAAAAGTTGTAGAACGTCTTGAAGTAACTAAATTAACCAAGAAAGAAATCGATCCTACTTTGTTCGAAATTCCAAAAGGATATAACAAATTTGAAAAATAATCACCTTAATATTTCTTTAAAACGCCCGCTGTTTTCATGCGGGCGTTTTAATTCCAAGCCCTCTCTCTATGTCAAAATCAAAAGCACCTCTATTCCTTTTATTGTTTCTTTTAGGAACTTCCAGCTTCGCACAGCTAATGCCTTTTGGTTTTGTCAAGAATTGCATGACCTATGCCCGAACAACTGTAACGGATGAGTTAAATAAAAAACATTTTGAACTCATAGACCGCAATTATCAGAAAGCCGGAAATCCCCTGCTTATCGGCGCAAGCTATTACTCAAATGTTAAAGAGAGGACGGATGGTATCGGTGAGATTGCTGTTTTATCGCAGATCACGGGAAGTAAACAAATCACCGAAATTTCTTTTAACAGCGGGACAAAAAACAATTATTCTGATAATTTCAATGATGTTTACAAACAAATGGTGAACTTCTTTAAAGATGAACGCAGCTTTAAAAGTCCGAAATACAATGTAGATGTAAACACGTTTGTCAAGGACAAAATTTATTATTACATCTATAAATTCAAGGATACGCCTATTATCGTTGTTTCGAATTACAAGCTGGAAGAAGATTATTTTGGCAAAAAGTAAGGAAACGGTAGCGAATTACGAATCTTTCGAATTGCGATCAGTATTATTAATGTCAGTTCGAGCGGAGTAGGGAACCATAAATAAATAAAAAAGATTGCCACGGTCGCTAAGAGCGACCTCGCAATGATTCGGTGTGAGGTCTTCTAACTATAATCATAATAGAGTGTCAGTACGAACGGAGCTGAATAATTAAAAGAACTTAAATTCCAATCTGCTCGTGGTTCTCGACTCCGCTCGAACTGACATCCATTTATGATATTGGTGGTCGGCAGGCATTGGTTATGTTGTATACAATTATGATCGAGTTTTAATCCGTCATCTGAGCATCACAAAAATAACAATTCTGATCCATTTTCATTCACTTCCAATTTCACTTTTCTTCCTAAAATAATTGCAGAATTCTTATCAATGTGACCGGCAGGAAAATTGAAACAAACAGGATAGTTATATTCCTGCACTGCTTCGCTGATTATTTCTTCCGCTGCTTTTCCAAAAGGTACCAGATTGTCCCGCATCTCTGTCATCCCTCCTACCACAAGCCCCGCCAGATCATTTAATTTTCCGGCTCTTTTCAGGCTGATCAACATCCGGTCGATATGGTAGAGATATTCATCCAGATCCTCCAGAAACAGTATTTTTCCTTTTGTATCAATATCCGAATTGCTTCCTTTTAAAGCATAGAGCAATGAAAGATTTCCACCAACCAGTTCCGCTGTCACATTCCCTTTTCTGTTCAAAGAATGTGATTCCGTTTCATAGCTTAACTTTTCTCCAAACAAAGCTTTCCGCAGGGATTCAACGGCAACAATGTTCTTCGTAAAATTGATCGGCATGGTGGCATGGATGGTCTCTATTCCAAAATTATGAATATGAGAATGAAGTACTGTCATATCGCTGTAGCCGATCACCCATTTCG
Organism: Bacteroidota bacterium; assembly: GCA_030855265.1. GTDB lineage: Bacteria > Bacteroidota > Bacteroidia > 2-12-FULL-35-15 > 2-12-FULL-35-15 > 2-12-FULL-35-15. The sequence goes on from JALYRR010000021.1 coordinate 19,659, forward strand.
GATGTTGCCTGAAATGATTAAAATCAATTTTATCAATGATACGAAGCGTACCGTAGCCACCTCGTGCACTGATCAGGGCTTTTACGGAAGTATCATTCAGCATTGTTTGCAGATCAGCAGCCCGCTCTTCATCTGTTCCGGAAAACTGATCCTGCTCATTGAAGAGGTTTTTCGAAAGGACCACTTCAAAGCCCCAGCTTTTGAAAAGATCGATCGCAGGGTTGAGTTCATCGCGGGAGATCTTTCTGGCACAGGCTACAATGCCTATTTTATCGCCTTTCTTTAAGTAGGGTGCTGTGGTCATTTTATGCAGGAATGAGTAACAAATTCTTATCTTTGAACCGCAAATTAATCATATAAGTTTAATTTGAAAAGTTTAATCCGAATTAAGCAGAGGCTTAACATTAAACTTCTGCTATCAACATTAAACGTTAAACTTCTGAATTGTGAGCCGCACTTATAAAAGACATACTGTAACAGCCGCATTGCCTTATGCCAACGGCCCTGTGCACATCGGACACCTTGCCGGATGTTATCTTCCTGCCGATATCTATTCCCGCTTCTTACGTTCCAAAGGTGAAGATGTAAAATTCATTTGTGGTTCCGATGAACATGGAGTTCCTATAACCATCAAAGCAAAAAAAGAAGGCATCACACCACAACAAGTGGTAGATAAATATCACAAAATCATGGGGGATGCTTTTGCAGAATTCGGGATCTCCTTTGATATCTACTCACGTACTTCCTCTCCCACTCATCATGAAACAGCATCCGATTTTTTCAAAAAACTCTACGACAAAGGAGTATTTACCGAGGAGATCACTGAACAATATTTTGACGAGAAAGCCAATCAATTCCTTGCCGACAGATACATTACAGGAACCTGTCCGAAATGCGGAAATGAAAGTGCATATGGCGATCAGTGCGAAAAGTGTGGAAGCACCCTGAATCCAACAGATCTGATCAATGCGAAATCTGCTCTCTCCGGTGAAAAACCTGTTCTGAAAAAAACGAAGAACTGGTTCCTTCCACTGGATACGATGCAACCTGAAATTGAATCTTATATTGATTCGCACAAAGAATGGAAGTCGAATGTTTTTGGTCAGTGCAAAAGCTGGCTGAATTCCGGATTGCAGCCACGTGCGATGACACGCGACCTTGACTGGGGCGTTAAAGTTCCGGTTGAAGGTGCCGATGGAAAAGTATTGTATGTTTGGTTTGATGCTCCAATCGGATACATCTCCGCCACAAAAGAATTGTTTCAGAATGCGGATGGCAGCCAGAACCCCGACTGGGAAAAGTATTGGAAAGACAAAGAAACACGCTTGGTTCATTTTATCGGAAAAGACAACATCGTTTTCCATTGCATCATTTTTCCGGCGATGCTGATGGCAGAAGGATCTTTCATCGTACCTGAAAATGTTCCTGCGAATGAATTTCTCAACCTGGAAGGTGATAAAATATCCACCTCCCGCAACTGGGCAGTCTGGCTTCATGAATATTTGCTTGAGTTCAGTAACAAACAGGATGTTCTTCGTTATTCCCTCTGTGCAAATGCACCGGAAACCAAGGACAATGATTTTACATGGAAAGATTTTCAGGCGAAGAACAACAATGAACTTGTTGCTATCCTAGGGAACTTCATCAACAGAACACTTGTTCTTACCCATAAATATTACGAAGGTAAAGTTCCAGTAGCTGCGGAGTACACCAAATCGGATGTTCTCCTGCTGGAAGAGATCAGTAAATTTCCTGCAAAGATCGCAGCGAGTATTGAACAATTCAGATTCCGCGAAGCTTTATCTGAACTGATGAATCTTGCCCGTGCAGGGAATAAATACCTGGCGGACAATGAACCATGGACACTCATAAAAACGGATGAGAAAAGAGTGCAGACAATCATGAATCTGTCACTTCAGATCTCCGCCAACCTGACTGTTTTAATGGAACCTTTCCTTCCATTTACTTCCGTTAAACTTGGCAAGATGCTGAACCTGAATACAGGTTTAAAATGGAAGGACGCCACACGAACAGATCTTCTTTTGCCGGGCCACCAGATCAATTCCGCATCTTTACTTTTTGACAAGATCGAAGATGATGTAATTGCAGCACAGGTTCAGAAATTAGCTGACTCAAAAAAAATGAATGAAGCCTCTAACAAAGTAATTGAACCTGCGAAAGCGGAAACATCTTTTGAGGATTTTTCGAAGATGGACATTCGTGTAGGAACCATCATAGAAGCGGAACGGGTTCCGAAAACGGATAAACTTCTGAAATTAAAAATCGATACCGGTATGGATCAGCGAACCGTTGTTTCAGGCATTGCAGGCTCCTACAAACCGGAAGAGATCATTGGCCAGCAGGTCGCAATACTTGTGAACCTTGCACCGCGTAAGATAAAAGGAATTGAAAGTCAGGGCATGATCCTGATGGCAGAAAATGCTGCAGGTGAATTGAGTTTTGTCGCACCCACGCGCCAGGAGATTGAAAATGGCGGAGGAATCCGGTAATTGATCTCTTTTCTGTGGTCTTGATTTTTAATAAAGGGTTGCCTGTCGGAAAAAACTTTTCCATAAATAAACAAGGCTTGCATTGTATCATTTAAAATAGTTGATCGTTATAGGTTTAAAATCTACACCTATGATGACGACTACAAAAAGTAAACTACTTGCTTTCGCGTTCTGCATGGCAGCTA
>JALYRR010000021.1:22363-25655 GCA_030855265.1 Bacteroidota bacterium
TCACAACCATCCATCTGCCGGGTGGGCGATATTACAAATGATTCACTCCTGCCATTTATTGATCAGCTTCAGATCAGTTCCAAAGAAGAATCCGAAGCGTTTATTAAATATGCTTCCAGATTAAAAACACTTGACTGTCTTGTTCTGAAGGGAAACATCGGAAGCGATGCACTGAATTCCGTTTTCAGGACCATTCGTTTTCATCCAACCATTGAGGATGTAAGATTTGAAAATCTGCCTCTGAGCAAACTGCCGGATGGATATGAAGGATTGGTTAAGATCAAACACCTGAGTTTTACCGGAATCGATGATCCTGATCATGCGGCCATCGGCGAACAATTACTTTCACTGCCCAACCTGGAGTCCTTAAAACTGGAGATCTATACCATTTATGATTTGCCTGATCATGTATTGCAAATTAAAAATCTCCAGACCTTAATTCTCATCAACACCGATGAAGCCATCAGCGGATCCGATTCTGTTCTTGTAAAAAGTTCGGGACAATTTCATGCATACGATTTCCGGTATGAACGAACAGAGCTGCCGGATGTCAGGATCCAATACATCTCCACTTCCGGAGAGATTGATACGGAAGAATACAGAGAACTTACAAGAAGATTCGTAAAAGATCTTTCTTCCAGCACTGCTGAAATCAGTCCGACATATATTCCATTCTATAACAATGTTAAACCACCTTTGAAAGGAATAGATGTTCTCCGTGAAAATTTTACGGCATCCTCAGAAAAGGAGAATGTAATTGTTGCTCCTTCCGGAACCATCCTGCGCATCCCTTCGAATGCCTTTATCGATAAAAACGGAAAACCTGCCACCGGAATGATCACTGTCAGTTACAGGGAATTCAGGGATCCTGTTGATTTTATGGTCAGCGGAATCCCGATGAAATACGATACTTCCGGACAGATCAGCAATTTTGAATCAGCGGGCATGTTTGAGTTAACAGCAAGCACAGGTGATCAGCCATTGGAACTGGCTCCCGGAAAAAAGATCGATATGAACTTCGCAACAACCAGTAAAGATTCCACCTATAATTTTTATGCATTCAATGATAGTACTGGCAACTGGGAATATAAATCGAAGCCGAAAAAAGTAAAAGCAAATGAACGCATCCTTATAAAACCGTTTTCAAATGCGTATAATGTTTATCGGAATAACATGAACCATTCGTACCGATCGCCGGACCGTACAAAATTCAACGACCGGTTCGAAAGCGCGGATTACATTTACACCAGCTATCTCGACACCAATTACAGACACTTTCGTCATCATTATAAAAAAGACAGGATAAACAAGAGCACCGCACTCATCGCATTGATCAGGCCTGACCGCATCAGAAAAACAAAAGAAGGAGAAATTGTTTTTAAATTCAGGTTCCTGAATTCTTCTCATCCTGAATTGAATGAATTCAACAATGTCTATTTCGCCTGCACTGAGGATATCAGCAGTACCGAATTCAGGAAAAAATATTTCAAGAACAAACAGTACAATGATATTCGGATTAGCCAAAATGGAAGCATGGCAGAAATACGAATGAAAGGAATTAAAAACACGGTGACCCTAAATGCCGAGCTGGTAACTCTCAATGATAAGAATCAGGTTAAACAACTGAAGAATCCGACAGCCCGATTTAAAAAATACAACCATCGCTTAAAAACAAGAGAGAAAATATTTAACAGGGAAGCTGCGAAAGGCGAGTTGTATTATCCTACAAATGGAGCAAGAGACAAAAAAGAAAAACAACAACATGCCTACAATCTTGCAAAAAAATTAATGAGTGCGGAGGAATTAAAAATGAGCTTTGATGAATGGATCCGTTATGCTGAACAAATAGAAAAGCAGGAGGATGCCATTCAGAAAACCCGCAACACGCTTGTTCAGAGCATTTCAATTCCAAGGACAGGGATCTATAATTGCGATCAGATCCAGCGGATTGAAAAACCGGTTGAGATCCTGGCAAGTTACAGCAACCAAAATTCGGAAAAAGTATTTCCTACAGTCGCCTATGTGATGGACAAGAAAAAAAACTCTGTATTTCAATACGACGGGTACCGTGGCTATAGCCCTTCAAACATTGTGATCAGCGGAACCTCCTCTGCCTCCAACACGTTGCTGGGAATCAATGCAGACGGATCGGTGATCGTTTTCAAACCGGATGATTTTAAAAAACATTCATTTAAAGATCAGGAGGAATTTGAATTCGTGGTAAAGGATCTGGGCAATGGTTTCAGCAATGTGAATGAGCTCAAAAAGCTGCTCGGTATGTAAGGATTTTAATGTATTTTTAGAGGTGCATTCCCCGACCAAGGGTTTGCACCTTTATTTTTTAAATCAATCCTATGAAAAGACCGGCTCTGTTTTTCTTCGCATGTTTCCTTTTTGTGCAATCCTCTATCAGTCAGAACAAAATGCTGACCATGGAAGATGCCATCCTCAAACAACGCGGTTCACTTGCCCCTGCCCGGCTCAAACAATTGATGTGGATCAAAGGAACATCCAACTATTCCATGATCAGCAGGGAGAATGATATGGATGTTCTGGTAACCGGCAATGCTTCCGGAGGTACACCAAAAGTGTTTGTGACTCAGGCAGAATTGAATCAGGCACTGGTGGCAGCCAATTTTAAATCGCTCGACGCCTTTCCTGCTATCCAGTGGAAAGATGCTACGAGTTTCACTTTTGAAACAGAGAAAAAACTGATCTCTTATAATACAAGCTCAAAAAAGATCCTTACCGAATCCAGCCGCGATCTGGTTGATGCGGAAAACATGGACATCGCGCCCAAAACCGGGCATGTTGCGTACACAACGAAGAACAACCTTTTTGTATTTGACGGAAAAGATAAATTGATCGTCAGCAATGATGCGGATTCCAATATCGTAAACGGAAAATCTGTACACAGAGATGAGTTTGGAATTTTCAAAGGAACTTTCTGGTCACCGAATGGAACACTGCTCGCATTTTACAGAATGGATCAAACGATGGTGACGGATTATCCGATCATCGACTGGGTTTCACGTCCGGCAAAGAATGCAAGCATCAAATACCCGATGGCAGGTGATAAAAGTCATGAAGTTACAGTAGGTGTTTACAATGTGAACAACGGAAAGACCGTGTTTTTGAAAACCGGAGAACCAAAAGAACAATACCTGACCAACATTGCCTGGAGTACCGATGAACAACATATTTACATGGCTGTGCTGAACAGGGATCAGAATGAAATGAAGCTCAATTCCTATAATGTGGCCACAGGGTATTTCGAAAAAACATTGTTTGA
>JALYRR010000170.1 GCA_030855265.1 Bacteroidota bacterium
GACCGCTGCCTGTTCCTCCCCCACCGGTAAAGGTTGTATCGACAGGAGGATTGGGGCCAAAGGAAATGCTGTAAGAGATTAACGTTCCTGCATCAATAGGAACTTCATCAATGATACAGAGGTTCCAGACACCGTTCGGATTTTGTGAATTATTCAGCAAGTTGGTGGATTGAAATGGAGAGAAGCTTCCTGTAAAAGGTGGAAAACCTGCATTGATGGATCCATCTGAACCGTTTGCTGCAAAACATGAATTAGTAAAATTATCTCCGCCTCCGCCATTGTTATTGGCAAGGAGGATCACTGTTCCGTCGGGAGATTTTAAACGGATTTTTAAATCCCCGTCATAGGTATGTGATACGTTAATACATGCGGAAATTAAACCGAAAGTAGTATCGATAACTGTAGGAAGTCCGCTGACCGTTACAGGGAAACAAACTTCCGTATTGGTATCCGGAATTGGGCCGCCGGTTGTATGTGTAAATGTTTGTGCTGTTGCGATAAAAGGAAGAACAGCAAGCAGAAGGAGTAATTGTTTTTTCATGCCGATGGATTTGATCGTAACGAATATAAAACAATTTGGGGGAAAAGCAAAGGATTTGTGTTTGCGGAGTGGGGAGTTCGGAGTCCGGAGACGGTAAAAATTCAGGACACAACTTTGAACTTCGTAACTTTAGACTAACCTTCCAACTTTAAACTTTGAACCTTGAACTCTAGATTGCTACGTCGGCGATTGCCACGTCGGCGAAAAGCCTCCTCGCAATGACGAGGGAGGAGTTCGGAGAATGAAGAAGGGAGTTAGGACACAACCTTCAAACTTTGAACTTTGTAACCTTGAACTTTAGTAAGCGCGGACATTCTTACCTTCCATGTAATTAATAAAGGAGCGATTCACTACTTTATTACCACCTGCAGTTGGATAATCTCCTGTGAAATACCAGTCGCCTTTGTGATCAGGAATCGCATTGTGCAATCCTTCAATGGACTGATAAATAATATCCACCTCCGCAACCATGCCTTCTGGTGTTAATAATTCCGCGATCTTTTTTGAGATCTGTTCTGCAGTAAATGGCTTGTAAATTTCCTTTACCACATTTACGATTTCTTCTTTCGGAAGATCTTCCTGGGCTTTTGCTTTTTCATACAATTCATCCAGAAGATTTTCTTTAAAATTATCTTTCAGCAATTGAACAGCAGCCTGAAATGCAATAAAATCGCCAAGTTTCGCCATATCAATTCCATAACAATCCGGATAACGGATTTGTGGTGCAGAAGAAACAACAACCACTTTCAACGGGCCTAAACGATCCAGAATCTTTAAAATACTTTGCTTCAATGTTGTTCCTCTTACAATGGAATCATCCACCACCACAAGGTTATCAACTCCTTCACGGATCACACCGTAGGTGGTGTCATACACGTGGGCGACCATATCATCCCGCTGCGAATCATTCGTGATGAAAGTTCTCAGCTTCGCATCCTTGATTGCGATTTTGTGAACGCGGGGGCGAATTGATAAAATTTCACTCAGCTCCGGATCACGAACATTGCTGCCCATTTGCAGAATCTTGTGACGCTTGATCGTATTTGCATAATGATGCAATCCTTCAATCAGTCCGCCAAAAGCCACTTCCGCAGTATTTGGAATGTAAGAGAATACAGTATTTTTCAAATCATAATCCACCGATTTCAAAACGGCAGGTGTAAGTGTGCTTCCGAGTTTTTGGCGCTCCTTGTAGATATCCGCATCACTTCCTCTTGAGAAATAAATACGTTCAAAAGAGCAGGATGTTTTTTCAAGCGGTTCAACAATTTCAAACTCGCCAAATTTTCCGTCTTTTTTTATGATCAGTGCATGGCCGGGTGTCAATTCTTTTACCTCTTCGATGGGAACATTAAAAGCAGTCTGGATCACAGGACGCTCAGAAGTAACGACTACAATTTCATCATCCGAATAATAAAACACCGGACGGATTCCGCCTGGATCACGAAGAACAAACGCATCGCCATGACCAAACAAACCTGCCATTGCATAACCGCCATCCCACTTTTTACTTGCATCTTTTAATATTTTCTGAACATCCAATTGATCTGCGATAAGCCCGGAAATTTCCGCGTTTGAATGTCCTTCTTTTTTAAATTTCTGAAACAGTCGTTCGTTTTCTTCATCAAGAAAATGTCCGATCTTTTCCATTACAGTTACTGTATCAGCTTTCTCTTTCGGATGCTGTCCGAGTTCAACAAGCTGATCGAACAACTCATCAACATTTGTAAGATTAAAATTACCGGCAACAACCAGGTTGCGGGTCATCCAGTTATTCTGACGAAGGAAAGGATGGCAATTTTCCATAGAATTCCCGCCATAGGTTCCATAGCGCAAATGCCCAAGGAAAAGTTCACCGGTATAGGCAACATTTTTCTTCAGCCATACGGCATCTTTTAAACGTTCAGGATTTTTCTTGTTGACCTCTTCGAACTTTGAGTTGATCTTCGCGAATATTTCCTTGATCCCGGCACTTCCAACTGCGCGGTTGCGACTGATGTAACGTGTTCCCGGTTCTACATTAAATTTGATATTGGCTACACCAGCACCATCTTGTCCGCGGTTGTGCTGCTTTTCCATGAGGAGATACAGTTTATTAACACCGTACAATGGAGTCCCGTATTTTTTGATGTAATAATCCAATGGTTTTAGCAACCTGATGACTGCTATTCCACATTCATGTTTTATTGCATCGCTCATAGGAAAATTTAAATTAGGATTGTTTTGCGAATTTACGATTTTTAATTCAGATTTGTGCGGGTTTTAAGGGGACTTAGACGGAAAGAGGATTTTCGAGGACGAAAAAAATCCCGAAGAGCTTGTCAGAAACTTCGGGACCTTGGATAAAACTAAACATGAAACACTGTTGTGCTACTCCTTCACAACAACAAGCTTTTTGTACAAAATCCTGAACGTAGAGGACAGGTTTATTTTGTACAGGACAAATATGAACACATAAATCACTTTTCCCAAACCAACTTTGACTAAAATATTAGAACTCGGAAGTCCGTTTTGCCTCCTTTTTCTATCAAAAAACCAATTCATTAAACCCACACATTCTTTACCATCCTGCCTTTTGAGGCGACCCCCATAACCTGTCTAAAAACAACGCCTTAGTGTTCAGGAACCTAAAAAAGGGCAGTTATATGTATATACAGTCAATTCGCCTCTAAAACCGATTGTTTTCGACTCTTTTGCTTTTGATCCTCAATTATTAGTTTATTATCCTGTGGATGATATATTTGTATTCCTCAAATTTTAAAAAAGGGTTTCCAATAACATGTCTGCCAACAACTTGCACCTCTTAATTAAATCCTTAACAGCCCCTGAAAAAGGCTATATTAAGAAGCAGGCTACCATTCACGTTATCGGAGAACAGAACAAATACATCCGGATTTTTGATGCCATCGATAAACAAAAAGAATACGATGAAAAAGCTATCCTGAAAAAATTCAAGAACGATCCCATCCTCAATAATTTTTCCGTAGCAAAAAATTATCTTTTCAAATTCATTCTCAAATCTCTCGAATCATATCATTCCAATGTTAAAAGTGATCTGAGAAGCAGTCTTAACCAAGTTGAGATCCTCTACAACAAAAATCTTCCTGTGGTGGCAAAAAAAATGCTCCTCAAAGCAAAAGCCACCGCTCAACAATATGAACTCTACGAATTCATGGAAGCGATCATCGATTGGGAGATCATTCTTCTCACCGAAGAAGCCACCAACGCCAATTATTTTGATCTCGTCAATAAGTATTTCGGCGAGCTGAATGATTGCATGGATAAAAAGAAAACCATCATCAGCTATAAACACCTGTATCACAGGATGCGTGCAAAAAGCCTGTATAGCGGCATTCCAAGAAACGACAGTGATCTGATCGAATTTCAGAAGATTATTGATGAGGTGAAAACCAACGACAAAGGATTGCACTCAACCTTTAACGCGCAATTTTACAGCAATCTGATGCAATCCAATTTTCTCTTTGTTCTCAACGAACAGAAAAAAGCGAGTGAGTTTCTTAAGAAGAATGTGGATCTGCTGGAGCAAAACAGCCACATGATCAAGATCAAACCATTCGCTTATTTGGGTGTGCTCAGGAACAAAGCGGTGAATGAGCTGGCTCTCCTCAAATACAAGGATCTTTTTGAAACGCTTGCAAAAATGGATGCCTTTATTGCGGATTACGGACAAGTGAACCGCTATTTCGAAGTGATCACAGAAAACCTGAAACTCTTCGTTTTTATCCCAACCGGGCAATTTGAAAAAGCATTGCAGATTGCGCTTAACCTGGAACAATTATATCTTTCTATTCCTCCGACAAAAACATTACAGAAAGAAAGACAGCTTCAACATTATGCTTTCGCATACATCTATATCGGATTAAAAAAATTCAAGGAGGCAAATCAGCATATCACCATTCTGCTTCACCACAGTGATTTTGATATCCGCAGCGATCTTTTCTGCTTCGCACATATATTAAGTCTCATCGTTCATTTTGAGATGGACAATACAGAACTCCTGGAATACCGCATCCGCTCCACTTACAGGTTGCTTTTAAAACGTGATAAGCTTTATAATTTCGAAAAGCAGATCCTGAATTTCTTCAAGGTTTCCCAGGGACAAAGCAAAAATTCTCCTGAACTAATCCGCTCTTTCCGTGAACTAAAGAAAAACATTGAAAGCGAAACGACCAGCAAGCTGGAAAAAAACGCGTTTAATCTTTTCGACCTTGTTTCATGGCTGGAAAGCAAGATCGAAGACAAAAGTTTTATGGAGATCAAGCAACAGAAGTTTGATCAGCTGATGGCTTTTGAATCCAGCAATGCGCATATGTTGTAGGGGAAGAGAGTTTTATAACTTTCCAATCATTCAAGACTTTGAACAGAATATGAAAAATTATAGCGGTGACTTTTTTAAAATTATGCCGCGATTCCTCAATCGAAACAACACCTTAAAGTTTCACAATTTTTGACATTTAAATTCCCTTTTCACGGTCGGCAAAATTTATACGCAGATATTTATATTTTGACACCAATTAAGCAGACATCATCCACTTGCTCTAAGTTTCCCTTCCAATTATCAAAAACATCATTGAGTTTTTGCTTTTGTGTTTCCATTGGTTCTTGGGAAATGGATAATAACAATTCTTGTAATGGTTTGCTTTTAAACTTCTTACCGCTTGCTCCACCAAACTGATCGGGGAAACCATCTGTTAAAGTATAAACAACATCACCTTTTTGCAAGATTAATCTGTGTAAAGTAAAAGGGGTTGTATCTTTATCGTGTTTCCCAATTGGATAACGGTCAGCTTTTATTTCAATAATTTCTTTGTTACGAATTATCCAAATTGGATTATTTGCGGAAGCGCAAGACAATAAATTATTTTTAAAATCAAAGCTCAATAAGCAACCATCCATCCCATCCTTTCCGCCATCGACACTTCCATCGTTTTTTAAGTTTTCAATAACTAATCTTCTTGTTTCGTTCAATATCAAATCGGGGCTGGTTATTCCTTGAAGTGCCGCTTCTTTTAAGCTGGCAATGTTTACAATACTCATAATTGCTCCGGGTACACCATGCCCTGTGCTGTCGGCTGTAACTAAAATAAAGTTTTCGACTCCGCTCGAACTACCAGTTTTGGTTGCCCAATAAAAATCCCCACTTACAACATCTTTGGGTTTAAATAAAATAAAGTAATCATTTAAATTTTGGTCAAGTAGTTTTTTACTTGCTAATAACGCACGTTGTATTCGTTCGGCATAATTTATACTGTCCGTTATTTCTTTGTGTTTTTCTTCTATTAAATCTTTTTGTTCCTTTATCTCTATCGTGGCCTCGTCTACTTTAATTTTCAAATCCTTTGCTCTTGCTCGTAATCTCTTTCCATTCCACCAGACTATTGAAACGACAATGACAATCCCCAAAACACTATACATGGTGTAAGCCCACCAAGTTCTCCACCACGGTGGCTGAATTACAAATGTATATTCAAATGTTTTACTCCATCTATTGGCAGAGCCAATGGCTTTAACATTGAAGATGTATTTACCGTATGGTATATTTCTGTAATCAGCTTTATTGTCTGAGGTTAAATTGCTCCAATCATCATCAAGTTCTTCCAGTTTGTATTGGTATTTAATTTTATGTGGCGCATACCAGTCGATGGCACTAAAATTAAAAGTTAAGTGGTTTAAATAATATGGCAGTTCAAGTTCGTTGGGATAATTATGAAATTTAGCTACTCCACTAAATTTTATTTCTTTCATTCCTTCATTTTCATTATTAAGTAAACTATCTGTAATTTCTTTTTTTGTAATGTTATAATCCACAAAATTCTCTTGCAAATAAACATTCTCTAATTGTAATTGTGGTTCTTTCTCGTTTAGATTAAACGTATTTAAATCAAGCATACTTAATGCTTTGCCGCTGCCCCACCACATTTGATTTTTGCTGCTAAGCAGAGCACTATTTTGGAAAAAATCTTCCGCCTTTAAGCCATCTTCTTTGTGAAATACCACTATTTGGGTATTGCCCTTTTCTTCGTCATTTTGTTCTTTTGAAGAAGGCAATCCGCCCCCACCAACCGCTAAATAATTCAGCCCTTTTTCTGTGCTCAACCAAAGATTTCCGCTTTTATCTTCTAGGATTGACCAGACGGTATTGTTGCTTAAGCCTTCCTTGTCGGTAAAATGCGTAAAGGATTTTCCATCGTATTTATTAACGCCTCCGCCATTAGTACCGAACCAAAGGTTTCCGCTTTTATCTTCTAAGATTGACAAGACGGAATTGTTGCTTAAGCCTTCTTTTTCGGTATAATGCGTAAAGGATTTTCCATCGTATTTACTCACGCCTCCGAAATTAGTACCGAACCAAAGGTTTCCGCTTTTATCTTCTAAGATTGACCAGACGGTATTGTTGCTTAAGCCTTCCTTGTCTGTATAATTCGTAAAGGATTTTCCATCGTATTTACTCACGCCGCCGACATAAGTACCGAACCAAAGGTTTCCGTTTTTATCTTCTAAGATTGACCAGATGGTATTGTTGCCTAAGCCTTCTTTTTCGGTATAATGCGTAAAGGATTTCCCATCGTATTTACTCACGCCGCCGCCATTTGTACCGAACCAAAGGTTTCCGCTTTTATCTTCTAAGATTGACAATACGGTATTGTTGCTTAAGCCTTCTTTTTCGGTATAATGCGTAAAGGATTTTCCATCGTATTTACTCACGCCTCCGCCATTTGTACCAAACCAAAGGTTTCCGCTTTTATCTTCTAAGATCGACCAGACGTAATTACTAATCAGGCCTTCCTTGTCGGTATAATGCGTAAAGGATTTTCCATCGTATTTATTAACCCCTCCGCCATTGGCACCGAACCAAAGATTTCCGCATTTATCTTCTAAGATTGACAATACGGTATTGCTGCTTAAGCCTTCCTTTTCGGTATAATGCGTAAAGGATTTAACAAGCTTTCCATTAATTTTTTTAAGGTCTTGTTGTTTTCGTTGAGCAATTTTATCTCCTCTTTCAATTGCCTCAACTCGGTTCCCATCGTATTTACTCACGCCTCCGCCATTTGTACCGAACCAAAGGTTTCCGTTTTTATCTTCTAAGATTGATCTGATGTAATTACTACTCAGCCCCTCCTTGTCGGTATAATGCGTAAAAGATTTTCCATCGTATTTACTCACGCCTCCGTCTGTACCAAACCACAGGTTTCCGCTTTTATCTTCTAAGATTGACAAAACGGTATTGTTGCTTAAGCCTTCCTTGTCGGTATAATTCGTAAAGGATTTTCCATCGTATTTACTCACACCTCCGACATTAGTACCGAACCAAAGGTTTCCGATTTTATCTTCTAAGATTGACAAGACGGTATTATTGCTTAAGCCTTCGTTTTCGGTATAATGCGT
>JALYRR010000171.1 GCA_030855265.1 Bacteroidota bacterium
GATCGGAAGTGTGTACCTGCTGCGAAAGGTTATAATTGTATCAGGAGGAATCACCAGCGCCGGAACTGTTGGTGAAACACCATACGTTCCCATTTGAAATTCCAGCGTAGGACGCTCAGGAGCTTTCTTCGCAAAAAACACATTGAAGGTTGTTTGATCAAGTGTGTCAACTCTGCTCGGTCCATAATGAATATCCTTTAAAAAAATCGCGCCCTTTTTTGTCATCCTAAAACCTCCGATACCATCAGGATACAGAGGAGGCGTTACACCCGGTAAATAGTTGGTTACGGAAGGAGTAAGTGTGGGAAAAGTGATTCCATCATCATTGGGAAGACCGAGTTCTTTATAGGCTGTTAATTTATCCGGCGTTTTTTCAAGATCCACCACGGTGTTGCCGCTAAACACATCTTTCTTTTTTTCAAATTCATAACTTAGTAATTGCGCATTGACATGATGAACAAGTTTGCGGTTTCCCGGAACTACCTCAATAACCCGGATAAACGTATCATTCGGGATCTCATAAGGCACCCGCATCAGAAGGAACTGATCACGCGCATTTCCTTTGATCGGATAATTCTCTCTTAATTTTATAACCAGATCGGGCTTGCCCAACTGAGATCCAACAGGAAAAAAAGGAGGCTGTGGAAGGTTGAGAGAATCACCAATAGGACAACCGGCATCCACCCATTTGCCAATGAGTGAAATTTCCGCTTCGCTCAATACTTTTTCTCCTATAAAATGACTGTAAGATGCATCTGCCGGCCATGGAGGCATATATCGTGTCTGAGTAACAAATTTAATAAGTGCTTTCCGTTGAATGAGATCATTGTAGGTAAGCAGATTAAATGGTCCAGCTTCCCCCGGCCTGTGACAGGAAGTACAATTTTTAAAAATGATGGGTGCGATGTGTTCGGAATAGGTAACCGAACCCTCCTCTTTATTCTCTGCGCTTCCACAGGATTGAAGGAACAAGGGCAAAATCAGAAAAATGAAACAGTTCCTAGCAAACATAAAAGGCGGTATCGTTTTCCATTTCTTCCTTATAGAGAAAAACAAAAGTACAAAAACAAATGATTTTAATACCAGTGTAATTCTGCTACCAGCATTGAATTGAAAGATAAAACATTCGGGATAAAGGAGAGAATCGCTTACCTTTGTGATATGATTAAGCCCTTTCACTTTTCGGTTCTACTACTAGGCTTACTGCTGGTTTTAAACTCCTGCAGTCATAAACCCCATAATCCTTTCCTGAATCTTAAAACCAAGCCCAGTGAACGAATGGCGAAGGATAATAAAAAACATATAAAAAAAGGTAATAAGGCTTACAAGAAACTTCAGTATCAAAACCGGAAACACCTTTTCGGTAAGAAGAAAGGTCCCGGTCAAAAATAATTATTTCAGTCCGCTTAAAAAGCGCATCGTATCTACCCCATCGGCGTAGTCTGACAATCCCGGACATTGTGCATCGCCGAAAGGAATTGCACCTTTAATAGCTGATGAAGAAGAAACAATACACTGAATCTGATCTTCTTCCGACTTCAGCCTTTTGGTGAGCTCATTCACATCTTTGTAAAACTCATAGAACAACACACCGATCGGAGAGCTATAACCTATGTCCTGCCGGAGAAGTAGAAAGTTGTTATCAAGAAGTGTAGGATCCGAACTCATCAGATAAACGGTTCGGTTATAGTCATAGTTATTACCGTATTTGTTGTTATTGATCACATTACTGAAATCATAAACGGATTCATAAAAAGTATCGAACTTATAACCTTCCGGAACAAATAATTTTGAAACATTGCGGCATCCCAAACCAAAATATTGGAAGATGTCGTTTCCGAGAGCCCTCAGATCACTGATCTTTTCATTTCCTGTGAGTACGGCTACAGAATTCCTGTTCTTGCGAATGATGCCCGGATACTTTCCGAAATAGTATTCAAAATACCTCGCGGTATTGTTGCTACCGGTTGCTATCACAGCATCCATTCCTTTAACACGTCCTTCAGAAAAAGTGATACGATCCTTAAAGCCGGGTTCAATCTGAATCAGGATCCTGGAAATAAAGGGTAGTAAAAATTTATCATCCGAAGAAAGCTTTCCGAGGAAGCGATTGCCACTTACCAGCACACATAGAAAATCATGAAAGCCAACCATGGGTACATTCCCAGCCATGATCACAAGAACCTGTTTTAAATTTTCTTTTTCAGGAAGAGGTGTGTATCGCTTGATCCAGGCATTCAGATTAGCATTGCTGAGGTTGGAAGAAATTCCTTCCATTGCGAAACATATATTTTCTTCTGTGAACCATGGATTGTGAATGTGGCTGATCGTAATAAGCTCCTGCATCTCAGAATAGAAAGTATCATTCAGATTGTTCTCTGTTTTATTTCCTTTCGTTCCAAATTGCTGAAGAAATTCTCCGAGTTGAATAAAGGCCTTGATCCTGCTGTCTGTTGTCATTTTAATCCGAAACTTTCTCTAAAATATGTGTTTAAAATACCCTATTGAGGTAATGAACCAGCGTAAATTTTAATTGTTCCACTGGGTTTTTATCCAAAAATCCGTAGTTTTGCACTGAATTTTAACAAAACTAATAAATCTGAACCGCTAATGGCAATTAAAATTACTGATGAGTGCATTAATTGTGGTGCTTGTGAGCCGGAATGTCCAAACAACGCTATCTATGAAGGTGGCAATGAATGGCGTTTTGCTGATGGGACCACAGTAAGAGGTACTTTCACCGGAAAGAGCGGGATCACTGTTGATGCGGAATCCCCTGTAACTCCAGTCGCAATGGATATCTATTACATTGTTTCTGATAAATGTACTGAATGTGTAGGCTTTCATGATGAACCGCAATGTGCTGCTGTTTGTCCGGTAGACTGCTGTGTGGATGATGAAAACTGGAGAGAAAGTAAAGAAGAATTGCTTGGTAAAAAAGCAACTCTGCACGTATAATCTTTATTCAATTATACAGGAACGCCATTTCTTTGAGATGGCGTTTTTTATTTTTCATGTTGACCACAAAGGGAAATCAACTCAAATAAAATCCTTCAGCAATTTTTTCTCTTCTCTTTACGTTTAATATTAAGTATTTTTAAAGAATGATAAGGATCATCCCGTTTTTCCTTTTGTGCATCCTTTCTGCTCCAGCTGTTTTCAGTCAGGATGCTGATCTTTCAGCTTTTGAAAAAAACCTGCTTCAGCCATTGTGCAATAAGCTGATCAATGCGAAGAATGATACAGAAAGAAACAAACTGAACAAGGAACTTCTGCTGTTAATGGATTCAGCATTGTCAGTCCCTTCTTCTTTCAATTACCCCTTCGACTCCATTCATAAATGTGTTTCCGTTTTAACTTCTCCTGATAATAAGTTCCGTATTCTTAACTGGTATCTTCCAAAGGATGACGGCAATCATGAATACTATGGATTCATTCAGTCGAAACACCAGGAGGTAAGGAAAAAAGGATTCAGAAAGCAACGCAGGGAGGTAGTTTTGCTTCATCCGCTTGCAGACAGGACATCTGAAATCAAGAATCCTGAGAATGCCATTACAGACAATAAGAAATGGTATGGCGCATGGTATTACCGCATTATCTTAAAGAAGACCAAAACAAAAACCTATTATACTTTACTAGGATGGGATGGCAACGACAAGCTGACAAAGAAAAGAATCATTGAAGTGTTGACATTTGACAGTAAAGGATTGCCAAAATTCGGAGCGGATATTTTCGTGATGAAAAAGAAATATCCGAAGCGTGTGATCTTTGAATATTCTGCCACTTGTTCTATGTCGTTAAAATACAGCAACAGAAAAGACTCCATCATTTTTGACCACCTTGCTCCTACCCTTTCGCAGCTGGAAGGTCAGTACCAATATTATTGCGCGGATATGAGTTACGACGGATTTGGATTCAAGAGAGGAAAATGGCATTACGGTGCGGATCTGAATCCATTGAACGAAAAAGACGAGAACGATAAATTGTATAAGGATCCAAAAGATAGAAGTCATTCCAGCGACCAGAGCGATGGAATCAATTCATTCAACCGGGATGAAATAAGGAAAGATCCGGACTATAAAGATTTCAAAAAGAAAGAAAAAAAGAAAAAGGCTGATTAGTGAACGCGCTTAAACCAGCGATCCCATCGAATACTGGTTTCTTCTTCTTTTTTATCCACTGACATCAGAACCAATACCGTTTTTCCTACCACATGATCTTCCGGTAAAAAGCCCCAGAATCTGGAATCGGCAGAAAGATGACGGTTGTCGCCCATCATAAAGAAGTAATTCATTTTAAATGTATAATGTGTTGCCAACTTGCCGTTGATAAAAATGGAATCCTTGCTGACCCTCAGATCATTTTCTTCATAAACACGTATGATCCTTTCGTATAAGGGTAAAGAATCAGCGCTTAGTTTTACAGAATCACCTGCTTTTGGGATATAGAGAGGCCCGAAAAAATCCACATTCCAAAGGAAGTGTTCATTTTCCGGAAACATATAATCACTGTAAGATCCTTTCTTTTCGAGCAAGGGCTGAATGTCTTTCACGTTCGGAATCTTCTTTATTGCCTCCAGTTTTTCCTGCGTGAGTGCAAACCAGAATTCCCCTTTCTTCATTCTTCCACCCTGAGCAATTCCAACCTGGTTAAGTGCTTCAGAATCTATGGTGTCAGTATCTGTTAAGACCTTATAATCGTATTGAAGTTTATCCGGATGATCTTTGTAAACACCGTTGATGTAAACCTGTCCCTGGCGGATCTCGATCGTATCGCCTGCAAGTCCGACACAGCGCTTAATGTAAAAGGTACGCTGATCGACGGGATGTTCATCTTCGATCGGAAAGTGGAATACCACCACATCACCATGATCAATATCAGGAGGACCGAACAAGCGCAAGTAGGGAATTTTGATCCAGTCGAGGTATGAATTTCCTGTTTCGCTAAAAGGCATCCGCTGGTGAACAAATGGAATCGCAAGCGGAGTTGAAGGAACTCTTGGGCCATAGCTGAGTTTGCTTACAAGGATATAATCTCCTGTAAGGAGCGATTGCTCCATGGATGCCGATGGGATAGTAAAGGCTTCGAAAAAAAAGATCCGGAAGAGAATGATCGTGACAAAAGCAAATAAGATTGCTTTCCCCCATTCTTTGAGTATGGTTTGTTTCAAAATTTTTATTCAGGTTTTATTCCTGTTTTACTTCTTTACGTTCTTCGCCTTGCGTTTGTTTCTGAAATAGCTGAATCCGATAATCGCCGCGAGGATCACAATAAAATGAACAAGGTATGACCTTGATATTCCGTCATCTCCGACAAATGTGAAGAAACGCGCCCTGCGAACAGGATCCTCAAACAATGATGTTTTTAATTTTTTGATGAAGCCACTTGGCTTCCTGGGAGGAGTATTCTGATTGTCTTCCTTAATGCTCATCCAGACAAATACCGGTTTTCCAACCACATGATCCTCAGGAACAAATCCCCAGGCTCGTGAGTCTGCAGAATTATGGCGGTTATCCCCCATCATGAAATAGTAATTCATCATAAATGTATAAGAAGCGCTTTCCTGTCCATTGATAAAGATCTTCCCGTTTTTTATTTCGAGTGAATTGCCTTCATAATTTTTAATGATACGTTCATACAAAGAGATATTGGAAGTGTCGATCTTTACAGTTGCTCCTTCACTCGGGATCCACAATGGTCCAAAATTATCCTTGTTCCATTTAAATCTCACATCATGAGGAAAGGTAGATGCTTCGAACACTCCGGAAGAATCAATGGCTGGTTTAAATGATTTAACAAAAGGAAGTTTTTTAAATTCCTCGATTTTATTGTTTGGCAGGGCAATCAGGTAAATCGGTCCGAGACTGTCGTATCCACTGCGAATCTTATCGGTGATATCAAATTCCTGTAATCTTTTTGCTTGTGAAAGAAGATCTGTCCCATCAGTTTGAATGAGATAATTGTGCTGCATTGTTTCTGCAACGTATGCTTTTTTACCATTGATAAAAAGCTCCTTATTGATCAACTGCAAAGTATCTCCGGCAATACCGGTACATCTCTTCACATAATTCTCACGCTTGTCGGCAGGCCGGTATTTCACTTCCCCTACAGGAGCATATAAAGGTTTTCCTGTTGTATTATCATAATCGATCAACACCGGAAGATTGGGTTTACCAAGCATGCTTTTGTATCCATTATCGCGGCACAACTGGTAATAACTGCGGTCCTGATAATTAAGCGCAACAGTATCTCCGTCAGGATAATTAAACACAACAATATCATTGTTCTTCACCGATCCAAATCCGGGCAGTCGGAAATAGGGCAATTTAAACCACTCAACATATGATTTAGTATTCGTTGTTAGAGGGAGTGTATGATGTGCGAAAGGGAAAGCTAAAGGAGTATTCGGGATTTTGGCACCGTAGCTCATCTTGCTGACAAATAAATAATCTCCAACCATCATAGACTTTTCAAGTGATGATGTCGGAATTGTGAAGGCTTCAATAAAGAAAGTTCTGATCACTGTTGCAGCAATAACGGCAAACACAATTGCTTCTGTCCATTCACGTGCAATAGATGGCTTTTTCTTGCTCATGTCTTCCGGCCCGACATACTTCGTATCTTTTTGAAAACCGATATAAGGAAGATAAATAAATCCAAAAAGGAAGGCGAGAACTTTATCCTGAAGTGTACGCTTATTAAATGATTTTGCCATTAACAGTGACATGATAGCAACCATCAGAAAATTAACTCCGGGAGTAATGATAAGGAACATCCACCACCATGGCTTCTTAATTACTTTCAGCCAGATAATGAAATTATAAAAAGGCACAAAACCTTTCCAACCTTTTTCACCAGCCAGGGGAAAGAGTTTCCAAAGGCCGATCATAGTAGTAATTGAAAAAACAATCAGTAAAATAAAAGATATGTCCATATAGATATTATAATTTTTTTGATTTGATTAATTCCTGTTCCTGAAACCGGAATACGTTCAGACATTTAAAATATTGCACTGATGATGTTAAAGAATGTGAAAAGCTAAGCCATCAGGTCATTCATTCCGTATACACCTTTTTTTCCTTGCATCCATTCGGCAGCGATAACAGCCCCCAGCGCAAAACCTTTTCTATTGTGAGCTATATGTGTTATACTGATTTCGTCCACGGGAGAATTGTAGGTGACAGTATGGGTTCCGGGAACTTCATCCAGACGTTTGGAAATAATTCCTACTTCATTTTTATTCTGAGTTGCTTCATTCACCCATTTTTGTTTCTGGTTCATGTTGCCAATCACCTGATTCGCTAATGAGATCGCTGTTCCGCTTGGTGCATCCAGTTTGTGAACATGATGAATCTCTTCCATGGTGACATCGTAATCGGGATATGTATTCATCAATTTTGCGAGATACTCATTCAATTTAAAAAACAAGTTAACACCGATGCTGTAATTGGATGCGTAAAATAAAGCTGCTTGCTTTTCACCACATTCCGATGTCACTTGATTAAGATGATCGAGCCAGCCGGTTGTTCCAACTACGACAGGAACATTCGCTTCAAAACACTTACGGATATTTTTTACAGCTGATTCGGGCGTGCTGAATTCGATAGCAGCATCAGCTCTTTTCAATTCTTCTGAAGTGTAAGAAGATGCATTCTCTGCATCAACAATCAGGATAATGTTATGGCCACGGGAAACAGCGATCTGTTCGATCTCTTTTCCCATTTTTCCGTAACCAATCAGCGCTATGTTCATTGTTTATTATTAAGAATCGCGTCAAAGTTAGAATTTAATATTGAATGAGAGTCCGGTTGTATAGCGTGTACTTCCGGCGGTATTGATCAAGGCAGGTTTAAGTTGCATGGAAAGATCATCGCTTACATCAAAAGAAAACATG
>JALYRR010000172.1 GCA_030855265.1 Bacteroidota bacterium
AACCATGACAGCAGTGGGAGTGGCAAGGCCCATTGCACAAGGACATGAAATGACGAGGACGGCAATGCTTCGCATCATGGCATCGCGGAGTGTAATGTCGAAGATATAAAATGAAAAAAAGAAAGTAAGGATTGAGATTACGAGAACCACAGGCACAAAAATGGCGCTGACTTTATCCCCGAGTTTTTGAATAGAAGGTTTATTCTGTTGAGCTTTTTTTACAAGATCAATTATTTTTGAAAGGACCGTTTCACTTCCTACCGCCTCAGCACGCATACGGAAGTTTCCGCTGACAAGAATAGTCCCTCCAATAACTTTGTTGCCTGTTGATCTTTCTGCCGGAATACTTTCACCTGTAATCATTGATTCATCGATATCGGCTTCACCGGAGATGATCTCTCCGTCTACGGGTACTTTATCTCCGGAATTTACCTGAAGAATAGCACCATTCATAATGTTTTTATAGTCGATATCTGTAATAGATTCTTTACCGAATTGCAAACCAACGATCCTGGCTTTTTCCGGCTGCATACGGGTAAGTGCACGTATGGCACTTGTAGTTTGCCGGACAGACCGATGCTCAAGCACATTGCCCAGAAGAACAAGAGTAATAATAGTGGCAGTCGTTTCAAAGAAAATAAAGTTATGAGAGCCTGAAACGCCAAAGTGGTAGATCCCGATCAGACTATAAATAAAAGCGGAACTCGAACCAATAAAAATGAGCACATCCATATTTGGCAAACCGGTTTTTAATGAGCCGAATGCACTTTTACCGAATTGGATGATTCCGATCAGGAAGACAGGAAGGCAGAGAAAAAGTTGAACGTACGGATGATTGATGATTAATTCATGAGAGAAAAACATGTGACTAAAAAAAAGCACGATGGTAAACGGTAATGTAAAATAAAAACGTTTTTCAATGCGGGAAATGCCTGTAGGCTCTCCGGGCTTGAATTTACTTTCAACGACTTTATATCCGAGGTTGTGAATACTTTCAATTACAGAAGGCAATTTGGTTGTGTCTTTCAGTTGAAAGCTGGCTTCCCCTGTGGCAAAATCAACAAAAACATGTTGCATGCCTTTTTTTTCAAGGCTTTTGGTGATGCCCAGTGCACAGTTGGAGCAATCCATTCCTTCCACCAGGAGAGTTATATTTGTTGATGTTTCAGCCATTTTAGCCCTGTAAAGTTACGAATAATAAGCAGGAGCAGAGGAGGAGCAAAATAAATTTCTCTTCTTTAATTTCCAATAATTGTAAATAATCTTATCTTTGCAGCCTTAATTCATGGTGGCCATAGTTCAGCTGGTTAGAATATCGGTTTGTGGTACCGAGGGTCGTGGGTTCGAGCCCCATTGGCCACCCTTAAAGAAAAAGCCTCCGCTTTGCGGAGGCTTTTTCTTTTGAACGAATGACCACGCGAGAAGCCTGTCCCGAAAAATGCTTTTCGCATTTATTCGGGATGCCCCATTGGCCACCCAAAACAAAAAGTCCTGCGGAAGCAGGATTTTTTGTTTAACGTAATCAGTCGCGAGAAGCCTGTCTTGAGCGCAGCCTGAGGAACAGGGGCGGAGTGGAGAGGAGCCGCACTCCAAAATCAGGTGAATCCCCTCGTGAAATAACAGGAGTCGATAACTGTATCACACGTTTCCCTTCCCATTGATAGCGAAAAAAACCAGAAGGTGCTGAAGGTCATTTAATTACATTCAACTGGATTTCTTCTTGAAATAAAAAAACTATAAAAAAATTGTTATATATTTGAAAGAGAAGGCTTCATGAGGGAAGATAATATTTACAAACCTAAAAGAAACTCACATGAAAAAAATTCTACTTTTCCTCGCTTTCACTTTAGTAATAATTCAAGGGTTCGCTCAGGATGATTCCCATGTATTACTTAATTCGGAATATTATAATTCATCTTCTGCCAGTGATGAAACTTTCCTTGCAACCGCGCCTGATGGTCTCAATGTTATTGCATCTACACTTCTTGTAGAGGACCAGGCTTATCTCAATATAAAAAAAATCGACATTTTAGGAAATGTGAATACCCTTATCAATTTGTATATAGCAGATTTCACTTATTACTCTGTTCAGGAAATTGCCTTTGACGCTGATGGAAGCTTTGTGGTTTGTGTAAAATTTCCGAATGCAATGCACCTGATCAAAGTTTCATCTACCTACAACATTTTGTGGCAAAAATCTTTCAACTTTCCTTGGGCAGCCGTATCAAACTATTTCAGCGCGGGTATTAAAAGCGCGAATATGACCGGTGATTATTATTTTTCTGTAAACCGTTGGGATTGTTTAGGAATTATTAAGTTAGACAATAGTGGAAATGTGCTTTGGTCACAAAAAATTGTTGGCCCTTATACAGATTCTATGAATACACTTGGATTGGGAATTGATAAATGTCCTGGTTTCAGCACTGCTGTTACTTCTGCCGGGGGCTGCATCTCAACTATCAAAGATGATAGCTACGAAGGAATCATCAATCTTGATGCGAATGGTCAGTTGATCTGGGCCAATTCTTTCATAGGCTCTTCGTATCGCTGGCCGAGATGTATCAATGAAGATGCTTCCGGAAATTTTTTCATTATGGGATCTGTTAGTAACACCAATAGTTATCTGCATAAGCTAGATGCAGCCGGAAATGTAGTTTCAGGAAAAATGATCTCAGATACGATTGTATATGAAGACATGGATTTTGATGCAGCAGGGAATATATACCTGATTGGCAAGCCTTCTGCCTGGTCGTCACAGGCAATAAAATTGGCGAAGTTAAGTCCTGTTGGAGATTATTTATGGACTCAGTCTGCTAACGACTTCACCTTAAATTACACGCAGAATAACCGTCCACATTTTTCTAAAAACGTGGGAGGGGAAATCAGCTTTTTGGTAAGAAAGGATTCGAGTTATCTGGTCACAAAGTTTGAAGGTGATCTTGCGGAGTTGTGCGGTTTTACTGGAATAGCAAATGATGTAATATATGATGACATAGATTTTTTATCTGCTGAAGTAAACCCTGGAATTGTTATAGACGTTCTATCTTATACTATATCCACTTCATCGGTTTTTCAAAAAACATCAACAGAATATTTCACTTCACAAAATTATTGTTCTCTAAGTTCAGTAGAAGAAAACAATAAGGGATTAAATTTTTCTGTTTATCCAAACCCGTCATCCCAAGAGGTTAATATTGTAACAAATGAGTTGATTACAGGAACAGTAATGGTTTATGATGCTTTAGGAAGGAAAGTAGTTGAGCTGCAACTTCATCAACAATCAGAGGTTCTTTCTGTGAAAAGTCTTTCACCTGGCTTATATCACATCGTAATAACTGATGATAAAAGCAATTCTGCAACTCAAAGACTTATCATCCAAAAATAAGTATTTATAAAACGAGAGAATCAGATCAGCCATCTCGTTGATCAGTGTTTTTCCAAATCATTTAATTTTTACCTTTAGATCTCCGGGGACATTCTCCGGAGATTTTTTATTTTGATTATGTGGACAAGAGTGAATAAAGGTATTAGTATCATTGGTTTTTGTTTGTTTTATTTGTTCTGTTCTGACGATCTAAACGCGCAGATCAATCCCGTTTCAGGGATCTATGATATTCCGAATGTTTTCACTCCGAATGGGGATCTCCAGAATGATGTAATCGATTTTTCTTTTCTTAATTTAACGGAGATCATTATTACAATTTACAACAGATGGGGAGAGAAGGTTTTTGAATCAAGCCGTACAAATACTTCATGGGTAGGGAAGAACAAGAATGGAGTTGATTGTCCTGCAGGAGTCTATTACTACGCATTTGATTATGCAGATTTCATCAATAAAAAAATTGACAGAAAGGGTTTTATACAATTGTTAAGATGATCATTTCTTCTTTTTCTTTTCCAGCCATTCATGAAAAGGGATAAGTCCGGATGTATAGTACTCCCAGGCAGCAGGGCCTTTTTTATCAGCTAATTCTTTTAATTGTTTCTGTATAGTCAGATTGTCGGATTTATATTCGAAGCCTGATTTCTCCAACTCCCTTAAAACTTTCGAAATCAGGATATGCCTGGGTTGTATATCTTCTCCTTTTCCTGTTCTGTCGAGGTATTTACGTAAAGATTCAATTGAGCTGGAGGCTTCATTCAATTTATCCAACTCAATAAAGATCATGATATGAAATATCCGGATAATAAGATTTCCTCTGGTCTTATCCTTCTCCAATTCCAGTGAAGTATTTAATAATTGTAAGGCATCTTTAAATTTATCTTGTCTGAAAAAAACGCAAGCCTGATAATAGATGTATTTTGATTTTCGGAATTCACCTGTATCCAAAAGAGAATGATCAAGAAGGAGTCGGATACAACTCATTGCTTTTTCGTATTCCATCCCATAAAAACAAGCATGAAATTCCTGCTCTTTTGCAATTATAAAATTAAAACTGTTTTCGATATAGAAATTCTGAGCATTCCTCGCATCTTTAATGGCTGCTTCAAAATCCCCTGATTTCGTTTTGAATTGAGAGAGATTTGTGAATGCGAAACCCATCCTTTCTTTGCGATAAACAACTTTGTTCTTTTTAAGAATAACTATTATTTGTTTCCAGAATTCAGTTGCTTTTTTAAAATCTTTCTGCGATTCTGCATAAGCTGACTGCATGATGAGTAAATAATAATTGATCTGTTGTGAACCTATTCTTTTGTAATCGGATTTTAATTCTTCGATTGAATCTTGAATATGTTTATCGAGCTGCTTTTTTGATAAAGAGTTTATGAAATCATTGTTGAGAATAAGTCTGAAATAGTTGTCAACCGCTCTGAGGATTGAAGTATGACAACTGCTGAAAAAACTAATGTCTTCATTTATTTTTTCGTAGGTCGCAACTCCTACACGAGAACCAATTATATATTTTTTTATAATTAACGCCTCGGATATGATATCGTATATCTCAAATTCTTTTGCCTCCGTTATTATATCGTCGATCAAATGAATTAGAGATTCCGTTTTTTTCTGATTTAAAGTCCTATATAAAATTCGTACAGAAAGAATTTGTTTTTTTAACTGGAGGGAGATTCTGTCATAATCATTAAAAATGGATTTATTATCAAGGTGCTTATCAAGGGTGAGGGATTCCAGAATTTTATGAAACAGGTTGTTTTTTAAATGCCGGATATCCTTCGTTTCTGTGGCTTTGATTAGTTCGTTATCGGATATAGAAGAATTCTGGTTATTTAAAATATATTCGAATAATTTAAATTCTTTGGATTCCTTTTCATTGCCGATTAAGGGTTGGAATTTGATTAAGTAATCCTTTGATATTTTTATTTCCTCGTTTGAAAGGCTCTGAATAAAACTAATCACATGCGTATTGGCCATAAAGGAATTGTTTTGAAAGACAAAGTTATATCATTAAAAACAGAGTAGAGAATTCAGTCGTATAGTTTTGATATACAGATGCATACTTCCAGTCCCGTTTCAGAAACATTTGTCCATTGGTTCGGATAAAAATTGATCCACTTTTGTATCAAATTAATTTGCATAAAAATACACTTTTTTACATATTATAAGATTCTGAAAACAGTTTAATGTATTGAGGTTCAATATATTAGATCGGGTCCCTTTTTGATCGGTTTTGTCCACGGTTTTACCTTTGGAGTGACGTTACTTTGCCCTGCAAATAATGTCCAACTAAACAGCAAATCGTATTATGAAAAAGGTAAGTATTTCAGTTTTAAAAGTAGCAGTAGCAATCGTTCTTTTCACAACAAGTACAATGGCATTGTCTGTCATAGGAATCAGTTCAGTAATTGAAGCCAAAGCAGCAGTTAGCTCTCAGCAGGTGATAAGCTACCTCAATTCAAAAGGTTATACTGTGGTTAGTTTATCACAGCCATTTAATACCAGAGAAACTGCTGACAACTGGCAGGCGCACACCATTTTAAACGGAGTTCACTATACCACAACTGTTTTTGTTCAGGGAACACAGATTATTGGGAATGTTGATTCAAACATTTAATATTCATAATACATGCTAAACATCACATTTTCCACAGGATTCTTTTTAATTGCCTGTATAGTGGCAACTGCTGCACTTTTTATCACTTTCGGAGCCCAGTTTCTGAAAGACATAAAAGGAATGGAAGAGTCTGTAAGTGCTGTGACATCCAAGCAGGTAACACATTATCTTATTGATGAAGGATATGTTGTCTGTAATATCACTCCGGTAAAAAACAGCAGCAAATGGTTAGCATTCCTGATCAAAAACGGGGAATACAAGATTGCAACAGTTTTTACAAACGGTGAAACAATACAAGGACACCAGGATTCCTTAGTATAAATATTGGTTAAAATATGATCATGGGTTATGCGATTATTTAACCACCCGGCACTGAAATGAAGGTTTTGAATTTGTAATTCAAGTACAGATCCTTTGTTTTGGTGCTTTTTTTATTTAACAATTTAGATTATTTCCTCCAAATAAATGAATCCATTTCGTCAACATACCTGTGAGTTAAAATCCTTTTCAGCTGAGCAGATTGCTGAAAGAGTTTTTTTTACCTGGACGGTTTCAAGTGATTTGGATAATTTCTATTGTGTGCTGGAAAGTACAACTGATGAAGTCCGCTGGAGAACAATAGGAATTGAAAAGTGTGAATCAAAAGATTTAAAGGAGCTCATCACCTTCAGGCACATCTTTCTTAATTTTTCGAATACTCCTACCATTTATCGTATAAGAGCTGTTACCCCTGTCAATATTGGAAACGAATTGCTTTTATATAGTAACGGAGTTGATTTTTTTGAAGGCCTCTCTATGGCCAGGATTCAGATTAAAAAAGATAATGCAAAAGTAAATGATTCAACTTTTAGATTCTGATCC
Organism: Bacteroidota bacterium; assembly: GCA_030855265.1. Classification (GTDB taxonomy): domain Bacteria; phylum Bacteroidota; class Bacteroidia; order 2-12-FULL-35-15; family 2-12-FULL-35-15; genus 2-12-FULL-35-15. The sequence goes on from JALYRR010000172.1 coordinate 6,873, forward strand.
CTATTACCAATACATCATCCACCTGTTCCAGAGAGCCCTTCCAGTTTTCAAACGTATAGTGCAATAAGCCTTTCTGCTCTTCCATTGAATTATCCTGAAAAGAAACAAGGGTTTCCTTAAAGCGTTTGTACATATATTTTTTCCCCCTCGTTCCTCCAAACTGATCTGCATAACCATCTGTAAATAAATATACACAATCGTTCTTCTCAAGGTCAAATGTCTGATTAAGGAAGTAATTGGAAATGCTGTCGGACGAAGCAGTGATGGGTTGTTTGTTCCCTTTCAGTTCTATCAGCGCAGTGCCTCTTACAATGTATAAGGGATTGTTGGCTCCCGCAAAACTTAATTTTTTATTTTTAAAATCTATCACCGCCAAGGCCATATCCATTCCATCGCGAATAGGAGTTTCATCGGCTTTCTGATTCAATGTTTTTTTGATCTCGCTGTTTATATAATTCAATGCATCGGCCGGACTTTCAATAGATGGGTTGTTGACTGTCTGATTGAGCAGTGTGTGACCGATGATACTCATAAAAGCTCCGGGAACACCATGTCCGGTGCAATCTACCGCAGCCACAACCAACAGGTGATTTTCGGGGTTTGCCATACTATGTGTTTCTGTGAACCAGTAAAAATCTCCGCTGACAATATCCCTCGGTTTAAAAAAGATAAAAGATTCCGGAGCCAATTCTTTGATCTTCGATTTTTCAATGAATACTGAACGCTGGATCCTTTTTGAATATTCAATACTCGATGTAATATCCTTGTTCTTTTCTTCAATTTCATTTTTATGAACCTGAATCTCAGCTTCCAGCCTCAGCCGTTCTCGAATATCTCTTGCGTAAATAACAATCGCAGGGCGGCCTGCAAAAGGAGCCACCTTTGCGCTGCACTCTACAGGAAGGATCTCACCTGATTTGGTCACAAAAGGGATGTCGCTGTAAATGAGTCCTTTCATTTCCCATACATCTGCCACTGTGC
>JALYRR010000173.1 GCA_030855265.1 Bacteroidota bacterium
GTATGGATACGGTCCCGCAAAACGGATGATCTCATTGACAGTTGAACGGTTGATGATTTTGAACGGACTCAGATAAAGATCTTTGGGTTTTGCGATAAGTAATTCTGTCATTTTACCATTGAAATGGCTACCGGCAATTTTAAGACTGTTTTGCTTTCGTGCAGTAAATTTTCCATAGCACACATCCGCTCCTGCTTTACAACGCTCATATAATTTTAATATATCTGCCGGATTATGCTGAAGATCGTCATCCATGATCAGGCAGAAATTCCCTGTGGATGCACGTAATCCTGCAAGAAGCGCATTGTCCTGTCCGCTGTTTTTACGAAGCTGAATGCCTTTTATATATGGGTTTTCAGCGGCAAGCCGTTTGATTTTTTTCCAGCTCCCGTCCTTACTTCCATCGTCCACGAGAATGATCTCAAAAGATACATGCTCCTTCAACGCGCTGCAGATGCGGGTATACAACTCTGCTAAAATCGCTTCGCTGTTATAAACAGGTATGACAATGCTGATTTCCATTTTTATCGCCGGATGCTGATGATGAGATCTTTTCCGCTTCTGCTTTCGATGTTGTATTGAAAATTTAATTTTATGCTCAGGCGATTAAGTAGGTCGGTCAGACTTTCCTCTGTGTAACGGAACGAATGATTTTCCCCATTGACGCTGGCTGATAACTGAGCCAATTTACCAATAATTCCGTTTCGGGAAGAAAGGTTCATTACTGGTTCAGAAATAATTATTCTCGGGGCACAATGCAGCATTTTCTTAAAAAAGCTTTCAATGTTCTCATGGAAATGGTAGAGTGATCCGGCTATGATACAGGTATCCGCCTCCGGGAACGTTTCCATTGAATTAAGATCTCCGGCAACTGCATTGTAATTTTTTTTGATGGCTGATCGCACAAAACCCTCGTGAATGTCAATGCCTGTCCAGGTAATTCCCTTTTCCCGGCAGCATTCCGCAATAAAAGTATCCGCAAAACAAAGCTCTGTCACTGAACCTGAATTGAGGAGCCGGCAAACCGCTGAGAATCGTTCCTCGTATTTCCCTTTGTACAGCAAATTCATCCCTAACCGGTAGGTAAAAAGATTTTGATAGATGTAAGACTTGAATGGCATGACTAAAATCAAATATAGCAAAGTATATTCATAGTTCCGGGGCAATAAAGGACCTGAAAATCCGTTTAACAACGTTTGCAATTCAGGCCAAATTAATGTAATTTTATAATCTGTTATGAATAAGATCTATCTCGCTTCGTTTTTTACGGTTTTTGGCCTTGGAACAAGTCTTTTTGCTCAGGCTCCAAAGTACAGCAATGAGTTCCTGAACATCGGTGTTGGCGCTCGTGCGCTGGGTATGTCTAATTCCCACATCACCTCTGTGAATGATGTTACGGCAGGATACTGGAATCCGGCAGGATTGCTCGGAATCGGCAATCAGCACCAGGTGGCTTTGATGCACAGTGAATACTTCGCTGGAATTGCCAAGTATGATTATGGCGCATTTGCAACTCGTCTCGACAGCTCTTCCGTTCTTGGGGTCAGCCTTATCCGTTTCGGAGTAGATGATATTCCGAATACAACTGAATTGATCGATGCGAACGGCAATGTGGATTACGACCGAATCACCACCTTTTCCGCAGTGGATTGGGGATTCCTTGTTTCTTATGCAAAAACACTTAAGATCCCGAACCTGAGAGTAGGTGCCAATGTAAAAGTGATTCGCCGTAAAGTAGGCGACTTTGCAGGTGCCTGGGGATTCGGCCTCGATGCCGGCGCTCAGTATGATTATAAGAAATGGAAATTCGCCGCGATGGCAAGAGATGTAACTTCCACATTCAATGCCTGGAGTTATAATTTATCTGATGAAACGAAAGAAGTATTCCTCGCAACAGGAAACGAGATCCCTGAAAATTCAGTGGAGATCACACTTCCGAAATTAATTTTAGGAGCTGCCAGAAAATTTGATTTCACAAGCAAAGTTTCATTGCTCGCTGAAGTGAACCTGGATGCAACATTCGACGGAAAAAGAAATACGCTCATAAGAAGCAATGTCATGAGCATGGATCCGCACATGGGTCTGGAAGCTTCCTACATGAACATCATATTTCTCCGTGCCGGTATCGGAAACTTTCAATCCTATACCGATGTGATCGGGAAAAAAGTAAACACCTTCCAGCCGAATATCGGTGTGGGTGTCCGCATTAAATCCGTATACATTGATTATGCACTTACAGATATCGGAGATCAATCCGTAGCCTTATACTCCAACGTTTTTTCCATCAAGGTGGACCTCAATAAAAAAGTAAAATGACAAAACGATTTCTTGTCTTATGTCTGCTAACCATCCTTTTCACAAAGTTGGATGCGCAGCCCTATGGCAATGAATGGATCACCTATTCTCAGAAATATTATAAGATCAAAGTAAGTCAGGAAGGCATTTTCCGACTTGATTCCACTACACTTGCAGCAGCGGGAATCGCTGTTGGACCATCAGGTTTGGATCCTAGAAATTTTCAGTTATTCAACAAAGGAATCCAGCAGGCAATATGGGTTCAGGGAGAATCGGATGGGAAATTCAACACTGGTGACTTTATTGAATTTTACGGAAAACCCAATGATGGCAATTCAGAAGGCGGCATGTATACTGCAAGCTCTTTTATTCCCAATCCCTATTACAGTCTGATCAATGATACTGCTGCTTATTTCCTGACCTGGAATTCTTCATTAACCAACACCCGTTTACAAATTGCCACTGATACTGCATTCAGTACGTATCCTGTCGCACCTTATTTCTTTAAGGATGAGATCCAGGAATTCCATTCCGGTTATTATGCCGGGGAAACCGATCCTGTTGGCGGAACTGATGCACGTTATACAAAATCCGAAGGCTGGTTCGATGGCAATACGCTTTATATGGGCACTTCTGTTTCTTATAATCTGAATACCGCTTCCCGATTCTTGTCAGGGCCGAATGCCTTGATTCAGACAGTTGCACTCGGTGCTTCTAAAGATGCAGCTTTGCTTGGGACAGGATCCAGCGACCATCACCTGAATATAACTTATAATGGAAATGCATTTAAGGATTCCTTGTTTAACGGTTATGAAGCGAACCGGTTTACAGGATATGTTCCTGTTGCTTCACTCGGAGCCTCAACAACTAATTTCGTTTTTAACAGCATCACGGATCCCGGTTTCACATCCAACAGAACCGCCATCTCTTATATCCGTGTGAAGTATCCTCACACCTTTGATCTTGAATCGAAGAGTAGTTTTATGATGTACATACCCGATACAAGTTCGATTGCATCTTCACTGAACATCAGTAATTTCAATGCCTCCACTCCTGTTTTCATGTATGATCTCCTGAATTCACGGAGAATCAGTGCTCAATCTTCGGGATCAAATTATCAGGCTGTCATCTCAAATTCCGGAACAGAAAAGAAAGTGTACATCAGTTCAGAAGGCAATATCATTTCTGTAAACAATCTTCAACCTGTAACGCCTTCAGCTCAATTCACAGATTATACATCCGGAATCATAGATTCTGCTTTCATTATTGTAACTCATTCTTTACTGAATGTTGGATCTTCACAATACGCCATTTACCGAAGCGGAATGAGCGGAGGATCACACAATGTGATCATGACAGATATTGATCAGCTGTATGATCAGTTTGCACACGGTATTGTAAAAAGTCCATTTGCGATAAGAGGCCTGGCTGATAAAATGCTTGATGTCAATCCTGCTTTTCCTCCGCGAAATCTTTTCCTGATCGGTAAATCTCTGCACCTTGAAGCCATCCGTCAGGACCCTTCTTTATATGGAAAATGCCTGGTGCCATCGTTTGGAAATCCTTCGAGTGATCATTTGCTAACGGGCGGACTCAATGGAACTGTATTTGAACCTGCGATCCCAACCGGTCGACTTGCAGCGCAGAATGACGGTCATGTTGATCTGTACCGCACCAAAATGGTAGATTACGAAGCGGCGCTACCCGATGAGTGGATGAAACAGGTTCTGCATTTCGGTGGTGGTCTTACTTTCAGTGAACAAAATACTTTTAAAATTTATCTGAATTCATATAAGAGCATCATTGAAGCTCCGCTTTTCGGAGGGAATGTGAAAGATTTTTTCAAAACCACATCTGCACCCATTGAGATTAACTCTTCTGATACACTGCATGATCTGATTGATAATGGAGTATCTCTTATGACATTTTTCGGACATGCATCGGGAAGCGGATTTGACCAGAGCATCGATGATCTCAGTACCTACAATCCCATCCCGGGCCATTATCCTTTCCTGCTTGCCAACTCTTGTTATGCGGGCGATCTTCACGCAATCGACTATACAGCTTTCGGATATCCGCTGAGTTCAAGTGAAACATTTGTTCTTACTGCTAACAAAGGAATGATCGGTTACCTGGGTTCTGTGGGTTTGGGTGTTCCTTATTCACTTGATAATTTTTCATCTGAATTTTATAATCAGCTTTCCAATGCGAGTTACGGAAAGAGTGTAGGTGAACAGATCAAAAATGCAATCAGCAGCCTTACCACAGTAGCATTGATTGATGTTTTAACAAGAGAAACTTGTTTTGAAATGACCCTGCATGGTGATCCTGCCATGATCATTAATTCTCATCCTTACCCGGATTACAAAATTGAAAACAATGATGTTTCTTTTGATGTGATCTCCGATGTAAATAATTTTTATGTTTCTGTTGAGCGAACCAATATCGGAAAGAGCACCAACGATACAATTTTCACCGAACTATTCCGCACGTATCCGAACGGCGATACTGCAAGTTATATTCTAAGCAGTGTTGCTCCTTACTTTAAAGACACCATTGTTTTTACAATTCCTTTTGATTTCTCAAAAGACATTGGCCTGAATAAATTCCGGGTGATGCTGGATTCATACAGTGAAGTGGATGAGATGAGTGAAACAAACAACACCACCGGAGAAATTGATCTGGTAATTAACGGAGGTGATATCGTTCCTGTTTATCCTTATGAATTTGCGATTGTACCTGCCGACACCATTACATTGAAAGCCTCGACTGCCAATCCTTTTGCTGCGGCCAAGAATTACATTTTTCAGGTGGATACCACTGATACGTTCAACAGTCCTTTCTTAAAAGATACGATGATCAATGCTCCAGGTGGAGTGCTGAAGTGGAAGCTTCCATTTACTTTCAGCGACAGCACAGTATATTATTGGAGAGTGAGTCCGGACTCCACCAGCACAACATCAGGATATACATGGAGAGAAAGTTCTTTCCAATACCTGCAGGGAAAACGCGGATGGGCACAGGCACATTTTTTTCAATATAAAAATGACGGCTACCAGTTTGTGAAATTTAATCGTCCGCTTCGCAAATTTGAATTCGTGAATGATGTTAAAGCCATTCAGTGTATTGATGGAATTTACCCTTACATTCCTTACACGGATATCGTATGGAAAATGAATGGATACATTAAAACATACTGGCATTGCAATCAGTTAAATCCGGGTTTCAATTTCGCCGTGTTCAATCCCATTTCCGGTGAAAACTGGCTCAACCCTGCAAATGTCCTTCCTTTGACGCCTTGCTCTTCTTGTTTGACAGGCATTTATGGAAATTCTTCCTGCCGTCCGTATGCGACAAATTCATTTGATTTTTTAGCCTACGATTCAACAACTCGAACCAACGTTTCAAACTTCATTGATTCTGTTCCGAACGGATACTATGTTTTGGGATATAGTATGAATCAGCACAATTTTCCATCCTTTGAAGAAACAGTTTATGATGCATTTGAATTAATCGGCAGTTCACAGATCAGAACAGTTCCTCAGAACAGACCTTACATCATCTTCGGACAAAAAGGCGAACCGGGAACAGCAAAAGAAGTGATCGGAGATTCAATCAGTTCCAACATACAATTGGATACTACCATTACAACCAACTGGAAAGACGGATTTATTTCTTCGCCTGTCATTGGACCTGCTTTTAGCTGGGATTCCCTTTCATGGCTGCAGCATCACATTGATGGAGCTTCCACTGCCGACAGCATAGTTGTCAGGCTGATCGGAATTCAGGCAAACGGAACAGAAACCATACTTGCGAATTATACAACCGGACAATTAAACATTACCGGTTTGAATAGTATTGTTCCGGCAGCCACTTATCCCAACATCCGACTCGTTGCTTTCATGAAGGATACTTCGCTCAGCACTCCACCTCAGATGGATCGCTGGCAGGTGATGTATACTCCAGTTCCCGAAGCGGCCGTCAATCCTCCGCTCGGATTCTCTATCGCAAATGATACCGTTCAGGAAGGTGACAATGTTTTGATCCATCTGCCGATTCAGAATATCAGTGAATTTACTTTCCCGGATTCTATGCTGGTTACCTATTGGCTGGTAGATGCCAACCAGGTGATTCACCCGCTTCCATCTAAATTAAAGAAAAAGCTGCTTGCTCCGAATGAAGTGATCATTGATACAATTTCTGTTAACACCAATTCATATCCTGGCACCAACGTTTTATGGGTGGAAGCGAATCCGGTCAACAAGCCTGCTTCTCAATTGGAGCAATATCATTTCAATAACATTGTGAGGATCCCATTTTATACAAGTGTAGATAAGATCAACCCTTTGCTTGATGTGACGTTTGACGGCGTGCACATTCTTAACAATGACATTGTATCTGCGAAGCCGAATATTCTTGTTCAGCTAAAAGATGAAAATGATTTTCTTGCGCTGAATGATACAAACGACTTTAAAATCTTTCTTCAATCGCCCGGTGGTGGTGTTGCAAAACGAATTTATTTTGGTTCTGAAATGAGTTTCATTCCGGCTGTACTGCCTTCCAACAGCTGCAGGATCAACTTCACTCCTTTTCTTCCAGCTGACGGAACCTACCAGTTAATTGTTCAGGCAAAAGACAAGTCGGATAATCAGTCGGGCTCCATCGATTACAAGATCAGTTTTGAGATCGTAAATAAAGCCACGATTACGGAGGTGATGAATTACCCGAATCCGTTTACGACATCAACACGTTTTGTGTTTACACTTACAGGCTCTGAAGTCCCACAGAATTTCAAGATCCAGATCATGACCATTACGGGGAAAGTGGTGAAAGAAATTTTCCAGGATGAGTTAGGCTCTTTACATGTAGGAAGAAACATTACAGAATATGCCTGGGACGGAAAAGATGAGTTTGGCGATCGCCTGGCGAATGGAGTATATTTGTATCGTGTACTTACAAAGCTGAACGGACAAAACATCGAGAAAAAAGAAACTGAAGCAGATCAGTATTTCAAAAAAGGCTGGGGTAAGATGTACCTGATGAGATGATGCGCTGGTGTTTCTGTTTCATGACTTTTCTTTGCGTTTCCTCTTTCGCTCAATCCCCTCTTAAACAATTCAAAAAACTTTCTCCTCCGGAAAAATGCTGGGTGTTTGCACATCCATTCATTGCGAAGAAGGCTTTCAAACTCACAAAGAGTATAGAAGCTGATGTGGACTCGCTGAAAAAAACCGGAACCATCGGAACTGATAACAATGGCGGAATGCTGGATGCTTTCAAGCACGCATACTGGATGGCGACTCTTACGCAACGCTTCGGATCCCGCCGATCTTTAAAGTTAGGAAGAGCACATGAAAAAGCAAACAGGATTCAATTTGAAAAACGAGAGCTGGAAGAAAGCATCCTCCCCGATTCGGTAAGTTCGGAGATGGATCTCCGGAACAATTCTTCAGGAGCACTGTTAGTAAAGAAGAAAGAATGTGTATCCCTGAAGGATCTTCAACTTCGCGTTATACAGG
>JALYRR010000174.1 GCA_030855265.1 Bacteroidota bacterium
CCTTCCAATTGCGGCGCTTCTAACGGGACAGCTTTTGTGAACGTCACCGGAACAGGGCCTTTCACGTATGCATGGTCAGCAGGAAGTACAAATGCAAATCAGAACGGACTTTTCGCCGGAACCTATACAGTGAATGTTAGCGGTGCGGGCGGATGTTCAGCCGCTGCAAGTGTTACAGTTGGAACAGGTGCTGCTCACGGAAATATAAATATGAATGTGACCAATGTCGCCTGTTATGGATCTTATAGCGGAGCTATCACAACAACTGTTACAGGTGGCGGCGCTCCGTATTCATATGCTTGGAGCAACGGTGCCACAACTTCCGGCATCAGCTCTTTGCCTCCCGGAACTTATTATGTTACTGTCACTACTTCCGGAGGGTGTATCAGCAGTGATAGCGCGACGATCACCACTCCTGCTACAGGTTTGTCGTATTCAATGTCGGCAAGCAATGTAACGTGCAGCGGATCTGCTACAGGTTCTGCAACAGTAAATGTTACAGGTGGGACCGGTCCTTATAATTATTCTTGGAACACAAGTCCCGTTCAAACCACCGCTACTGCTACCAACGTTCCAGCGGGAAATGTTACAGTAACTGTTACGGATAACAACGGATGTACAATAAGCGGAACCACCACTATTTCCGAACCTGCTACACTTTCAGCAAATGCGATGGTTGTAAGCAACGTGACCTGTAATGGTTTTGCAAACGGACAAACAACAGTTGGTGCGAGTGGAGGAAGTGGGCCATATACTTATTCATGGAACACAACACCTGTTCAGAATACACAAACTGCTTCAGGACTTGCACCCGGCAATTACACAGCAACTGTTACGGATGCAAACGGATGTGCGTTAACTTCCACTGTTTCTGTTTCAGAACCAAGTCCGCTTGCTTTTACTTCAGCAGTGTTTCCGGTAAGTTGTAACGGTGAATGCGACGGACAGGCGATGATGATTCCTTCCGGAGGATCTCCAACATATACCTATCAATGGTTACCTTCAGGAGGAACAAGTGCAGGTGCATCCGGATTGTGTCCGGGAACTTATACAGGCGTTATCACAGATGCGAATGGCTGCACGGTTAGTACAACACTTGCCGTTACACAACCATCTGTCATTACGCTTACCGCTTCCGGCAGCACAACGATCTGTGCCGGACAAAACACCAGCATTTCAGCTTCCGCATCCGGAGGGACCGGAACCTATACATATAACTGGAGTACAGGAGCAACTGGTTCTACCCAGATTGTCAGCCCTTCCGCTCCTGCCACATATATTGTTTCAGTGACAGATGCAAATGGCTGCAGCGGTGTTTATGCAAGTGTGGATATCAACGTAACTTCATTAACAGCAGCTAATCTTACCGTAATGGGATCAACAGCCATCTGTTACGGAAGCACTGCAGCAGTTTCTTCTTCCGTTTCCGGAAATACAGGAGCTGTTACAGTGAACTGGAGTCATGGACTGGGAACAGGAAACGGGCCTTTCACTGTTACTCCTGCAAGTACAACCACTTACACAGTAACAGTAACGGACGGTTGCGGAGTATCAGTAACAGGAACAATTCCCGTTACAGTGAATCCGCTGCCGGTGATCGATCTGAGTCCACAGTCGGCTGTAGCATGTAATGAAGTGACCATGAATTTTATGGATAACTCAACAACCAACTCGGGGGCAGGTTATAGCTGGGCATTTGGCGACGGAGGTTCATCTGCACACGTTAGCCCATCGCATACGTATACATCAAGTGGCAATTACGTCATTCATGTAACAGTTACATCCAGCTTCGGATGTGTTAACACGGCAAGCACCAGTGCGAATGTTATTGTGAATGCAGGAACGCATGCACAATTTACTACCGAAGCGATGGATGGAACTGTGATCAGCCCAACCTATAAATTCATAAGCAGTTCTACCAATGCGGCTTATCATCATTGGTATTTCGGTGACGGAGGAATGTCGACTCTGGTGAACCCAACGCATACCTATCCTGATAAAGGAGAATACTTGGTGAAGCTGGTTACAACAACGGCAGAAGGTTGTGTGGATTCTGTTTCCATTCCACTTGAGATCCGCCCGGTGTTTACACTTTATATTCCGAATGCTTTCACTCCGGATGGAAATGGGAACAACGATTATTTTATTCCAAAAGGAGCGGAGATCAATGAGTTCAGTATGATGATCTTCGACCGCTGGGGAGAAATGATCTTCCAGAGCAATGACCTGAGCAAAGGTTGGGATGGTAAAGCGAATAACGGCAGCAACATTGCACAACAGGGAGTTTATGTTTATAAAATATCAGTTCGTGATTTTGAACAGCGCTATCACGCTTACACAGGACATGTTACCTTATTACCAAATGAATAATTGAATAGATTAAGAACAAAGAATCCCCTTTCTGTAAAAACAGGATGGGGATTTTTTATTGCACGCCCTTCGAGTATTGGGTTTTTATTTCACGTCCTTCGGTAAACTCAGGATAAACTCCGGCGCAAAGAACGCAAAGAGAGCATTTTTTAGGAGAATGATCATTAGAACGAATTCCCCTCTTGAGAGGGGCCAGGGGAGTGTTTTTTTCACGCAGAGGCGCAAAGATCGCAGAGAGAGCAGTTTTTAGAAGAATGATTATTAAAACAAATTCTCCTCTTGAGAGGGGTCAGGGGAGTGTTTTTTTATTTCACGTCCTTCGGTAAACTCAGGATAAACTCCGGCGCAAAGAACGCAGAGAGATTCGAATGTTTAAGGAAATTTATATTTGATTTTCTAATTCCACCTTTAAACTCTCCTTTTTTTACTTTCTCTTTCTCCTTAGTGACTTAGTGGTAATTTTTATTTTCAGTTTTAAACAATACCTCCGTAAATCAATTTTTCTTTAATGTTTTCAACGGTCCGCCTTTTGGAAAAAGTGATTTATATATCTCACTGTAATAGATCAGTAATTTGAAAGAGTAAGTCGGGGAATTGAATTTCTGGTTGAGCTTCCTGTCGCCGGTTACCATAAATCGAAACCCTGCATCAGCACCAACTCCTACCCATTTTACAAATTTGTATTCGATTGAAACTGCTGGTTCATAAATGAAATTAAGGTTGGCATCTTTTGTCCGCCGCTTTCCATAAAGCTCATACTTGTAATAGGTTTGTCCAAGGCCGATCTGAAGTGGCATGCTGAGCTCCCAGTGTTTGCTTTGATAGAAAATATATTCCACATGCGCAGAAACATAGAACATACTAAGTGTTGAGGTTACGCTGTCCCGCACATTATCCTGATTTGTATAATACACCTGACGGTTAAAATTATGTGACGGCGGCTGCAGCTGGTTATAACCGATTCCGAAGCTCAATCGTTTTCCATAACTTACTCCTCCTTTGATCCCGAAGATTTTCACGCGGCTGTTGTAGATGAATGAATTGCGGCTGTCGAGTTTCAGAAATAAATGGGGTTTCTGTTTAAGGCACCATTGCATAGTGTCGAGTGTTGGCTGTGCATCTGAGAGTTGAGCAGACAACGTAAAGGCAATGAGGAGAATGATGCGGCGGTAGTTTGACACGTTGCAAAGGTAGTTGAAAAAGAGGGTTTACCACTTGCATTTTTTTTACCACTAAGGCACTAAGGAAAAAGAGAAGGGAAAGTTAAAAGTTAAAAGTAAGAAGTGAAAAGTGAAAAGGAAAGGCAAAAAGGAAGAGTGAGATTGCCACGGCCTTTCTTCGAAGAGGCCTCGCAATTACGGTCCGAAAGAGGGCTCTGCGTCTCTGCGGTTAAAAAAGGAAATACGTTAGCTTGTTTTCGATACTATTTCGTGAAAAACAAATCACTCGAACTGACGCTGTGTGTGTTCTAATATGCACTGCACGCTCCGAAAGCTCTGCGCTCTCTGCGGCTCTGCGAGAAATTATTTTTCTTTGTGTTCTTCGCGGTAAAGTGATTGCCACGGCCTTTCTTCGAAGAGGCCTCGCAATTACGGTCCGATCTCCGCGTTCTCTGCGGTAAAAAATATCTGTTAATTCGTTTAGCTTGTTCTCGATACTATTTCGTAAAAAACGAAATCACTCGAACTGACGCTGCGTGAAATCCTAATTTACACTGCGCGCTTCGAGAGTCCATCAAAAAAAATCCCCGCTCATTGCTGAACGGGGATCATATTAGTCTTGATACTTGATACTATTTACTTGATACCTTACCTGATACCTGATACTATTTACCTGATACCTGTTAGTGTCCTCCACCATCAACTTCACCTTCTGCCAGAGGGATCGTTTGAGGAACGAAGTCACGCTCTTTACCAGGCTTGCTGTAATCGTATGGCCAGCGGTGAACTACCGGCAATGCGCCAGGCCAGTTTCCGTGAGTATTTGCCATTGGTGTTGTCCACTCCAATGTGTTTGCTCCCCAAGGATTTTGTTCTGATTTTGGTCCGCGGAACATAGAGTAGAAAAAGTTGAAAAGGAAAATAAACTGTGCCAATCCACCTAGTATTGCGAAGCAGGTAATTAGTACATTGATGTCAACAAGATTGTCGAACATCGGGAATGCGCTGTTTGTATAGTAACGACGAGGTACACCCGCAAGTCCTAAGAAGTGCATCGGGAAGAATACTCCATAAGCTGAGATGAAAGTCAGCCAGAAGTGAACATATCCAAGCTTCTTGTTCATGTGGCGAAGGAACAGCTTCGGGAACCAGTGATATACACCGGCCAACATTCCAAGGATAGCAGATACACCCATTACAATGTGGAAGTGGGCAACTACGAAATATGTATCGTGGATTGGAATATCAAGAGCAGAATCTGCAAGGATAATTCCTGTTAAACCACCGGAGATAAATGTAGAAACCAATCCAATCGCGAATAACATCGCAGGAGTGAAACGGATGTTTCCTTTCCATAAGGTTGTAATGTAGTTGAATGCTTTTACTGCGGATGGGATCGCGATTAATAAAGTCGTGAACACGAACACAGAACTTAAGAAAGGATTCATACCGGTGATGAACATGTGATGTCCCCAAACAATAAAGGAAAGGAAACCGATCGCCATGATAGATCCGATCATCGCACGGTAACCGAAGATCGGCTTGCGGGAGTTCACGGAAATGATCTCTGATGTAAGACCCAAAGCCGGTAAGATGATGATATAAACTTCCGGATGTCCCAGGAACCAGAACAAGTGCTGGTAAAGAACGGGGCTACCACCTGTTTGCTCAAGTGCTTGTCCGCCGATATAGATATCAGAAAGGTAGAAAGAAGTTCCAAAGCTACGATCGAAGATCAACAGCAATGCCGCAGATAGAAGAACCGGGAAAGAAAGAACACCTAATACTGCAGTGATAAAGAACGCCCAGATTGTTAATGGGAGGCGGGTCATCGACATTCCTTTTGTACGTAAGTTAAGAATCGTAACGATGTAGTTAAGACCACCCAGCAAAGAAGATACAATGAACAATGACATGGAAATCAACCAAAGAGTCATACCTAATTTAGATCCATCCATCGCCTGAGGCAATGCACTTAAAGGAGGATAAACCGTCCATCCACCGGATGCAGGGCCTGTTTCAATGAAGAAACCCATTAACATCACAATGCTTGAAAGGAAGAAGAACCAGTAGGATAACATGTTCAGAAATCCTGAAGCCATATCACGTGCACCGATCTGGTAAGGAATTAAAAGGTTGGAGAACGTTCCGCTCAATCCGCCTGTTAATACCATGAACACCATGATGGTTCCGTGGATAGTAACAAGCGCCATGTACATTCCCGGATCAAGGATGCCGTCTTTACCCCATTTGTCGCCAAGCAACATATTGATAACAGCAAATTTTTCTCCCGGCCAGGCAAGTTGTAAACGGAACAGCAATGACATGATCATCGCGATCACAGCCATTAACACTGCAGTTATCAGGAACTGGCGTGAGATGGTCTTGTGGTCCATACTGAAAATGTACTTGGACACAAAAGATTCTTCATGATGATGATCATCGTGATGATCCTGGTGTGCGTGATCCTGATGTTCGTGGTGACCGTGATTCTCCATTGACATAATCTTATACTTTATAGGATGAATTAATTTTTTTCTGTTCTGTTATTTTGCCTCAACAATAGCGGCAGGTGTAGTTTCTGCAGCTGCAGTTGCTTTGTTAAAGAAAGGTTTTTTGCTTGCCAGCCATTTGTCGTACTCTTCCTGAGTTTCCACGATAATGGTCATCTGCATATTGTAGTGACTGTTTCCGCAGATCTTGTTGCACAATAGGATGTAATCAAATTCTACCGGCTTTTCATTCTTTTTCTTTCTTACACCGTTGATGCCTTTCATCAGTTCAATCACGTCTTCTTTCTTACGCATGTCTGCAGTAGTAATTGTAGGAGTGAAGTGGAACATGGTGGTCATACCCGGTACAACATTCATCTGTGCTCTGTGGTGCGGAAAATAAGCGCTGTGGATTACATCACGTGAACGGAATTTAAATTCCACTTCCTTGTTCACCGGAATGTGAAATTCGTTTTTTACAAGGATATCATCTTGTCCGGCCTGGCTGGTAGAATCCATTCCAAGATCGTTTGTGCTGGTGATCAGTTTGTAATTGGCAGCTCCGAGTGTATTGTCTTTTCCTGCATATCGGGCTGTCCAGTCGAACTGTTTTGCATACAATTCAATAATGGTTGTATTCGGATCAGCATCTTCAGTGATCTTGTTCCATGTTTTGATACCATAGATAACAATTACAGCAAGAACGATTGCAGGGATAACGGTCCAGATCATTTCAAGCTTGTTGTTATGCGGGAAATATACAGCTACATTTCCTTTTCTTCCGTAATATTTGAAAGAGAACCAGAATAATAAAATATGCGTTATAACAAATACGATCCAGATGATCAGCATGTTAAAATCAAAAAGCCAGTCAAGGTCAACACCATGCGCAGAAGCAGATTCAGGCAATAGTCTATCACCGAAGCTGTAAAGGTTCCAGATCACAAAAATGAAAAAGGTGATTAGGAAGGCAAGCATGATCCTCGCCATTAAATGATTGTCCTTTTCGGTAATCACTTCCGATTTTTTCCCTTTTAATGCCGATGCAAGCTCAAACACTCTTACCAGGTATCCAATTGCAAGAACCGTTAAAAGGATGGCAACGTAAACTAAAAACTGTATCATAGTAGGTTGAATTGTTAATTCGTTATTGAATCTCGTATCTTAATTTTAATAATCTTAGTAATGATGATGGATACTCTCATCCAGGTAAGGATGTTTCTGTACCATCAACGGAACTTTAGAAAGACGTTTGTGAACTACATATAAAAGCAGGCCTAAGAATCCAAGAGCCATTCCGATCTCCATCCATCCAAGTGTATGTGCACCTTTTACGGTTGCAGGCATTACCATCATATAAACATCCAGCCAGTGACCCACAAATATGATCGCTCCAACAATTGTAAGGAAGAAGTAATTACGTTTTGCATCGCGGCTCATCAACAGGATCATCGGGAAAACGAAGTTCATAAAGAACACGGTCCACATTAGTCCCATATATCCGAAATCATGTAAACGCTCCTGGAAATAAATGATTTCCTCAGGAATATCTGTGTACCAGATAAGCATGAACTGGCAGAACCAAAGGTAGCTCCAAAGGAAGCTGATCGCGAACACCCATTTTCCAAGATCGTGGATATGGCTGTCGTTCACCTGCGCCAGGTAACCTCTGCGTTTCAGGTAAAGAACAAATAAAATGATTGTGATCATGGCAGAGATCCACATTCCTGCGAATGCGTACCATCCGTACATGGTAGAGAACCAGTG
>JALYRR010000175.1 GCA_030855265.1 Bacteroidota bacterium
GTGCAGAATATAAAATACGGATGCTGTGCCGGCTTTTTAAAAAAGAAAAGGACAAGCACAAAGAGTAAGAGAAGGAAACAGTTTTCCGCAAATGCAACGCTTACAAACGGACGATTGATCTTTAAAAGTCCTGGTAAAAAAAGTACTCTTGCAAATGCCGGCACTGTACTTTTCAATAATCCCGAAATACTATTTTTCATTCTGACCATCGGAAATGCGCTGCCTGCAGGAGCGGTCATGTATACCATTTTGTAAACAGAAGTATCCGATTCTCCCTTGATGTACAACGTGTCAGGCAGATTCACTTTGAAAGTGGGATACAGAAAATCAGGTTTCAAGCGAAAGGTACTGTCGGAAATTTGGTCAAGACTTTTTTCACGCTGATGAAAATCGACATAGATAAATGTTTTTTCCTTTTGCAGGTAAAGTCCACCTTTAGCCATCTTAATAAACGTTTCCTGCTTGGATGCGATCGTTTGAATGGGGTCGTATTTAGCTTTGATGGCGCGCGGAATGATCAGGAGGAGAAAAATAAAAACAATGGAAATAATGAATTTAAGATATGGTTTTCGCCCACCCGAAAGCGTAATCCAATAGTTTGTGAATAACAGCGGAACAATGATCAGGAGGATGTAAATTTTCACAAGCAAAAGAATGATTGTTCCGACAAGCAGGGCCAAAATATGTCGTTTGCTGAATTTCAGCCGGCAGCCGCATTGTGTTGAATACACAAGCAATCCGATGCCTCCGGTCAGTAGACTTTCCTTTAACAACGAGGAACTCCAAAAAACTACTGATGGTAAAATGAAGAGTGCGAGGTAAAGGAAAATGGAGAGTTTTATGAGTGGTCGGAATGTTTTAAATAAGAGGAGCAGGCCTGTAAAGGAAACAAATGAGAGGATAATTACATGCACAAAGTAAAATCCAAAAGAAGGGATGCGTAAAATAGCATTCAGACGGATCATTGTGCGTGAATCATTGATGAGAAATGTATTGAAGGAATCATTCCAGTGTGGCATTTGAGCAGCTGCATGTCCAGGCAATTCTTCCATTCCGGTTACGACTTTTAAAAACAGCGCCTTGTCATGGTGTAATAGATCATAGAGGACGCGGCTCTCTTCAAAATAGGCAAGAGCATCCGTTTTGGTGTATTCATTCAGATACATTTGCCAGATGAATATTCCGACAAAAACTTTGAAGAGAAACAACGCAGGCATGTAAAAACGGGGGCTTCCCTGAACATTCAGAAAAGGAACTTTCCAGATAAGTCCGGCAAATAAAAGCACATAGAAAATACAACAGAGCACCTCAGTCATTCGGAAAATTACATTTGCGGAATGCTATAAAAATAGCGAATTCGAAGCCATTTAAAAAAACTATTTTATACATTCGTAAACATTCCAACCTTTAATTTACTTGCAGGAACAAAGAAGTACATATTTTCAGAATCTGGATGCGTTAAGGCTGTTTACGTTCATTGTCGTATTCTTTCGACATGGATTTTTTACGAACAATCAAATCATTGAGCAAAGTGAAACATATACTACCTTCCGGGAGATCTTTGCCTTTGCTTTTATGGGCCTTGATCTTTTCTCGGTTTTGTCCAGTTTCCTGATCACCTGGCTGATCCTCACTGAATACAAGAATTGCAGTTCTTTCAATATGAAAAACTTTTTCATGCGAAGGATCCTGAGAATCTGGCCTTTGTATTTTCTGATTCTTGCCATTGCTTATCTCATCATTCCATTCATCGCAGGATATTTTAATCAACCTTCACCTGAATTGCCGCCGGTGCAGTGGTTCGTGTTTTTTGTCGCGAATTATTATGTCGCGTATGTGAATGAGGATTTTCTTTTCTTCCTCGTATTCCTTTGGTTCATTTCCATCGAAGAGCAGTTTTATCTCATCTGGGCTTTTGTCATGAAGTTTCTTAAGAACAGCATTCCCTGGGTGGCAGCAACATTTGTTGGGATTTACCTTGCATTCAAATACATCTATTATGGAACACCCATTCCTTCTTTTTATGACACACTAAATTACTTACCCGATTTTGCAGCCGGAGCATTCCTTGCCTGGAGTGTATTTAATAAAAATAAAATATACAGGTTGCTGCATTCTATTCCCCGTTACGGATGGATGATCTTCTACCTGATTTTCGCCCTCATCATTATTTTTTACCGTCAGATTTTTGCCAACCTCGATGTGGATCATTTTAAGCATATTGTTCTTTCAATTGTTTTCAGCATGATCATCTTTGATCAGTGCTTTAACAGCGCTCCTTTATTCAGGGCGGGAAGATTCAGAGTGATCAACTACCTGGGAAGATTAAATTTCGGACTTTATTGCTGGCATGGTGTGGTGATAACCCTCGTGAAAAAAGGAATGGAGATGAGCGGTCATCAGGATAGCAGTGTGGATGTTTATTTCTTGTATCCGCTGGGAACCTTACTCTTGAGCCTCGCACTTGCTATATTAAGTTATGAGCTCTATGAAAAACGCTTTTTGAAATTAAAGCAGTATTTTAGCCCTTCGAAACCTGTACTATGAATGTATTAAGACATATCCCGAATGCCATTACCTGTGCAAATCTTTTTTGCGGATGTATTGCGGTCGTATGCGCCTTCAAAGGCGACCTTGTTTGGAGTGCATATCTGGTAGGAATTGCAGCCGTTCTTGATTTTTTCGACGGATTTGCAGCGCGCCTTCTAAAGGTAACGGGTTAAATGGGGAAACAACTGGATTCACTGGCCGATATGGTGACCTTCGGACTGGTGCCGGGAGTAGTGATGTTTGTGCTTTTGAAAAATGCGGTCAGTAATCACTTCAATCAGCTTTACCCGGATGGAGATTTTCCGGAAATGACAGCCACAATGGTGGAGTACCTTCCTTATCTGGCTTTTATGATGACCATTTTTTCCGCCTTGCGACTGGCAAAATTCAACATTGATACAAGGCAATCCGATTCCTTCATTGGCGTTCCAACTCCTGCCAACGCCATTCTAATCTGCTCGATTCCGCTGGTTCTGAGACAATACACGCAATCACTGACGATAGAGGATTCTATGGCTTCAGTAGTGGTATGGAACCTGATCAATTTCAATTTTATGTTTTTAATTATTGTGATTGTTCTGATGTCCTTCCTGCTTGTTGCTGAAATTCCTCTATTTGCGTTGAAATTCAAAAACTTCAGCTGGAGATCGAATAAACTCCGCTTTTCCTTCTTGATAACATCGGTGGTTTTGTTGATAGTATTCCAGTATGTTGCAATCCCTTTTATTATATTTTTGTATATCGTTTTGTCGATCCTAAATAACAAATACACCAAATCAAAAACACAATCTTAGTTACAATGAAATTCAGAGCAGAAATTGATGTAATGCCATTAAAAGCATTACTTGACCCACAGGGAAAAGCAGTAACAGGAAGCATGAAAAATCTGGGCTTGCCGGAAATACAGAATGTGAGAATCGGAAAACACATAACGCTGGAGATCGAAGCAGATTCAAAAGACAGTGCAAAAGCGAAGGTGGATGAAGCTTGCAAAAAACTTCTTTCCAACCAGATCATGGAATCTTACGAGATCGAGATCTTCGAAAACTAGAATACAATGAATTTTCAGGAGAAGATCAAAGTCAATACAGAGGCTCTTTTTCAATCGGTCAGTTCATTAACGGATGAACAGGCGGCCTACAAACCGCTCCCGGAGGCATGGAGTGTTCTGGAATGTCTGGAACATCTTTTCCTTGTGGATTCCAATGTAGCACGTGTTATTCTCACTCCTTCTGCTGATACCAATGTGAATACGACAGCGGAATTATTCGGTGAAGGAAAACTGAATCATTTATTGGTTGCTAAACGCATCGAATTCAAAGTGCCGGCTCCTGAATTTGTCAGTCCTACCGGACGATTCAATTCGCTTGAAGAGGTGCGTGAACAAATTACTCAGACGATTTCAAAGATTATTCTTAATCTGGAAGAGAATGATATCACAAAAGAAACACGCACCTTAAAACATCCTCGCCTGGGTGAAATGACCAAAACAGATTGGGTTCATTTTATGATTGCGCATACAAACAGGCATATTCAGCAGATCGGGGAAATTACTCATGCCGTTAATTCTGTTAAAGCAGGATGAGATCATTTTTTATCTATACCATTTCATTTACTGCAATCCTTTCTGTTTCATTCTGTTCCAATTCCGGTCCGATGAACGATACACATTATTCCCTTGGAAATCCTGACAGGACCTATGTTTTACCCGTTTCCCTAAATGAAATTTCCGGGATTACCTTAATTGATAATGATCATTTAGCCTGTGTTCAGGATGAGATCGGAACTATTTATATTTATGATCTGGTCAAAGGTGCCATCACAAAAGAATATTCCACGAAGCTGATCGGTGATTACGAAGGAATTGCCCTGGTAGGAAAAATCATGTACTTACTTAGGAGCGATGGTGTGATCGTTGAATGCAGTGATTACACTTCGGTAGATGCGGAGATTAAGGAGTACAATCTTCAGCTGCCTTCGGGAAACAATGAAGGCTTGTGTTATGACAAAGCAAATAACCGTTTACTAATCGCTGCGAAAACAAAGCCGGGAAAAGGCTCTGAAAACAAGGATGTACGGTTGATCTATGAATTCAATCTATTGACTAAAAAGCGAGAGAGCAATCATCTTTTTAAGATCCACGTAGAACAGTTGGAGCAAAAAGCAAAGGAGCTGGATCTGCCAATTCCGTATAAAACAAATAAAAAAACAGGGAAACAATACAGCGCATTTAATTTCAGAACTTCTGAGATTGCTGTTCATCCTGTTAGTGGATGGTTATACATCTTGTCTGCAAATGACAAACTCTTGCTGCTCACTGATCCAAAAGGAAATTTTATTAATCTTGTTTCTTTACCTCCGGAAATCTTTAATAAGGCGGAAGGGATCACATTCTTGTCAAACGCAGATATGCTGATAAGCAATGAGGCGCAGTCGGAAAAGGCCACCTTGTTGAGTTTTTCTTACAGGAAATAATAGATTTTATCCTACCTAGCTTCAATTGCTTCTTAATTCACAATTGTATTCAGTACTGAGCCGCAAATTAATCAAACCGTCCATTCCTCGTTTTCTGATTCTGTTTTCTCAATGTGTGCGGGGTAATGGAATAAAAAAACGTCCTGCATTTCTACAGGACGTTTACTGATTATATTTTGATGATCTTATTTGCTTCTCACCAGGGAAATGAATCCTGTCTGGCTGTAGTCTTTGCTAGTTACCGTTTTCGCTTTCAGGATATAGAAGTAAGTTCCGTCTGTCACTTCAACACCTGCAGTTGTACGTCCATCCCATTTCACATTCGGAGCTTCTGATTCAAAAACTTTCACTCCCCAGCGATTAAAGATCTCGATTTTGAAATCCTCCAGACTGTTGTTGGCAATGTAAAACTGATCGTTTACACCATCGCCATCCGGACTGAATACATTAGGAATATTAATGAATTCAGTAACATCGAGGTTAATGTCGAAGCAGGTTGTATCAGTACATCCGGTTGAGTTGGTGGCTTCAAGACAAACAGTCTTAATGCCGTTGCTTGTAAAAACGTGTGAAGGGTTTTGAGACGAAGAAGTTGTTCCATCCCCAAAATCCCAGTTCCATGACGTTGCACCATTTGTGCTCATGTCAGTAAACGTGTATGTAAAACCTGTAGAGGTAGTGTCAAACAAAGCAGTTGGAGGCGTGGCAACATTCACAGTACAGAAAACTGTATCAGAAAAACAACCTACAGAATTGGTAGACGTTACAGATACAGGTCCAGGAGTAGTTCCCCAGCTTACAGTGATACTAGGAGTTGTTTGTCCGCTCGTGATAGAAGTTCCGGCAGGAGTGGTCCAGGTATAATCAGCTCCGGCAGGTGCTCCTGAAGCGGTAAAAATATTTCCGGTTGAATTCTCACATACATCGTTACAGGCAAAAACAGGATCTGCAAGCTTAGCACGTGAAAGGATATAAGGAGAGTTGGAAAAATCCGCCCAGCCAGCTTTTAAAACATCGTTGAAGCCAGCGGTTACAGTTTGTACTACTGTTCCCATGTTGTTCCAAAGAGCAGCTGTTGGAGTATTCCATTGTGCGAGCCCGTCCCATGGTCCGTCTGCAGCCTGATCATAAAACACATCGATGCCTGCATTGTCAGTTCCTGCGCTGCGGTTGATCTGGTGATAAAACAAAGAAGTTACACGGCACATAGAAGTATCAAATGATAATACGTCAAATCCATCGATAGTTGCTGTGTTGTTTCCAAGGCGACCTGTAAAAACGTTTGGAGAAGCAGATCCTGGAGTTAATTCGATCGGACGGTAACGTAAAATTCCGGCGCTGGATCCTGTTGGGAATAGATAAACGGCGGCTGAATTGGTGGCTCTGGATAAGCTTCCGCCTACATTGCTGCTAACAAAGCCTTCGCTACCGAAAGTAGTTGTATTGGTCACCGCTGCAACAGCCGTATTCAGAACGAACATAGTGTTGGTTTGGGTTTCAAGTTCACGGTTATTGATGGTAAGGATACCATTCGGTCCTACAATAGCATTCACAGCCTGTAAGGTCTTTTTTCTGTTGGCACCTGCACCACTTCCGGTAAGTGTCAGATTATTAAAGGTGGTAACTGTACCGATAGTGCTGGTTATAAACTGCTGGGTGTTTCCATTGAAATTGACTGTGCTTGCCATGGCTGTAAAAGTGGCATCATTGGTCCAGTCCTGCTCTACGAAAATGGTTCCGTTCCCTTGTAAGGTAGATCCGTTGGTAAGAAAAACACTGCCTGGAGTTCCGCTGCTGGCAATGGTCATTGTTCCGTTGTTTTCAAACACAGGGGTTGTGCCTGCGGCTCCGTCATTCTGAAACCCTCCATTCACCTTTACAATGGAAGTAGCACCCGTGAATACCATCGCTCCATTGTTAAAAAAAATGGTCTGAGCGTTTATTGAAATGCATCCGCCTGTAAAAATCAGCGCAAGGGAGCAAAGCACTTTGGATCTGGTAGCGTTTTTCATGGGTAGAGTATGATTAACTGTGAAACATGTAGTAAAAACAAATTTAAGAGAAAATAAGCCTTATCTCCAAATATATTTCTGTTAAAAAGACGCCCAAAAGCAGATTAAGGTTGCTTTTTAGCTATCAATTCCATCTTTTGCCCAAAATGCTGAGCAAAGGCTCTCATTTCCTTAGCCATTTCTGCTTCCCCGGTTGCCCTGGAAAAAGTATCTGCCATGGATAAAAGACTCTGATGGTAGAACTGTTTCATTTCATCCACCATCATATCCTTGGTCCACAGATCAATACGAAGCGTATTGTTTTCTTTGGCATCCCATAAGGCGATCATTATTGATTTGCTTTCGCTTTGTTCTCCACCGTCAGTAGCGCTCCAGTCGATCTTTTGCGGTAGATTGTTCTCGTCAAGGCTCACTGTAAATTTGATCTCTGATTGTTTCATGTTTTCTTTAATATATATGAATTCTAATTTTTTTTTCTACTGCCTACTTTTTTAATTATTTTAATTTCCCTTCCCAATCATCATTCACCACTAAAAAGTCTAATGAATGCGGTGATTATCTTTTTCCAAACTGGCACATTTTCAAATTGTCTCATTCGTTTCCAGTCGAACTCGAACTGACGACGCGCAAACACTCATTCTGCATTCAACATTCACCAATCATCAATCACCCTTCACCCTTCACCCTTCACCCTTCACCCTCACCCTTCACCCTTCACCAATCACCCTTCACCCTTCACCAATC
>JALYRR010000176.1 GCA_030855265.1 Bacteroidota bacterium
TTTTTTTTTTTTTTTTTCTACCGTTTCTTTATTTTATTAGAGAATGTTGATTTTTAAATTTTTTGCTTCATTCAGAGAGGATTCTAGCGAATACTGAGTGGTAAAGGGAATGTTTCGTAAATGAAATTGGTAGGACTTCATAAACCATCAACATTCAACATTTATCACTCACCTCATCACTCACCTCACCTCATCACCTCATAACCGCGTCACCAATCACAAATCAACATTCCCTTGGTGTGAAATCAATTAAATGTCAGATATTTACAATCCAAAACAATTTCTCCATGAAGAACATTTTATTTTTCCTGCCCTTGTTCATTTCTACATCGGCCTTCACACAAATTACAATTACATCCTCTGATATGCCTGATGCAGGTGATTCCGTAAAGGTGAGTGTGGCAGTGGATGATGGTGGTTCTGATCTGAGTCTGACCGGTGCAAATTATACATGGAACTATTTTACACTTGTTCCGGATGTTCAGCGTTTTGAAAAATTCGATTCTCCAAGCACATTTACATCCCCTTTTAATCTTCTGTTCAATCCATTCAATACTTCTTACGGGAGAGATAATTATCAATATGATGAAGTCAGCTTTCCCGGTATGACGATCTCCGATGCATATGACTTTTACAAGGAAAGCAGTACAAATTTCCGTCAGATCGGTGTTGGCTTTCGTTTTAACGGTGTTCCTATCCCGATGAACTATTCTGAAAAAGATACTATCTATCGTTTTCCACTAAACTACCTCGATACGGATTCCTGTGATTATAAATTTGGTGCTGGTGTTCCATCTTATGGTTATTACGGACAATCCGGTCATCGTGTGAATCTGGTTGATGGCTGGGGAACACTGATCACTCCTTTGGATACTTTCAGCGTGATCCGGGTGAAGTCGGTAATTGCTTCGGTTGATACCATTTATTATGATGCTTTCGGTTTTGGTACAACTGTGACCCGGCCTTTGCGTTTTGAATATAAGTTCCTTGCAAATGGAATTAAAGTTCCTGCGCTTGAGATCGGTGCAAGTGACTTTGGGGGAGGAAGCCCTTCTGTAACAGATGTAACGTATATCGACAGCATGCGCACCGGTGTTCCACAGGTTGGAATTGCCGATAACAATCAATTGATTGCAACATTGTCCATATACCCGAACCCTGTTAATGAACAATTGAATCTTGATTTCAAGGGAGCAAGCGGAATGCTGGAGATCACGATGTTTGATATGATGGGGAAAGAAATTCAAGTTATTTCAGAAGAAAATTCAACAGGTATGTTCAACAAAAAGATCAATGTTTATGAACTGAATTCCGGATTCTATTTTATAAAAATCCGTTCCGGAAATAGTGTTGCGACAAAGAAGTTTATCATTTCCCGATAAGATTGTTAGACTTTTCTTTCAAACTTCGATTTCAGTTTAAGGAAATAGGATTCAAAATATCGGTAGCTGAATTTGGAGATCAGGATGGTGAGGGCCAGACCAATAACAGCTACTGCAGCCAGCCAGAATTTATTCATTCCAAGAACATTCATTCCTGCGGAGTGCAATCCCAATAGTATAAAAAAGAAAATGATCATGTGGTAACAATACATGCCATAAGTATATTTTCCTAATGAAGAAAAGAACTTAAATCTCCCAGCTTTAAAAAAGGAGCGCTCCGCAAAATTCTGTTCGAGAATAATGAAAGCAAAGAACAAGGAAAAGAGCAGTGGCATCACTGAGGAGTAGATCAGTTCTCCTCGTTTTATGAGGCCGATGTCGAACCGTTTCAAAAACAGGATGATCCCGGCAAAGTATATCAGAAGGATGATCCAGCGTGGCATTTTCTTTATTCTCTGAATGAAATTTTCCTGTAAACATAAAAGTGCCAATAACGCTCCGCAGGTGAGATCCGACATGCTTGAAAAGGTGTGAAATTTCAAACTCATTCCTCTGCCTGCTGAAAAGAAAAGCCGGTAAGAAACGGATGCGAGGATCAGAGTAATAAAGACAACCATCAGATATTTTCTTGGAACGAAAGCAATGATAAGCGGCCAGGCGAGGTAGAATTGTTCTTCAACGGAAACAGACCATAAAATACTGATGAGGGAATTGCTGATTCCATGATAAAAGAAATCAACATTGCCCAGGAAGGAAAGGTAGAGCCAGGGATTCAGCTTCGCAATGCCGGTCTTGATGGGAAATGGCCCATGAATAAATTCACTGAACATCGGAACGATCAGAAGACAGATAAGAATGATCAGAAAATAGAGCGGCCAGATCCTCAGTACTCTCCGCATATAAAAGTTTTTAATGTTGATTTTTCCTGAATGTTCTTTTTCTTTCAGAAGCAGGTAAGTGATCAGGAATCCGCTCAGCACAAAAAAGAAACTGACACCTAAATCTCCGTTTGCAACATACTTGTATTTAAAAAGCTCAACAAAAACATTTTTGCTTTTATGTCCAAGGCTAAACGCAACATGATTCATGAAAACCATGAAAAATGCAAGGAATCGTAAGGTGTCCAGGTGAGGAAAATAGGATTTATTCTCAGTAAGCATTCTCTTTTTTAAAATCGATCCGCAATGTATTGTTTTTTCGAATTCACTAATTCATTTTCTCATTTCTACTTCTTAGTGATACTAAGTGTCCTTACCTACTTAGTGGTAAAAATTCCTGCCTTGTCAATTTACTAATTAATCGTAAATTCGCAGGCTAAACAGTAAACAACCAATGACAAAATTTCATTCATTAAAAGTTATCGATGTAGTTCGCGAAACAGCAGATGCAGTTTCAGTTGCGTTTGAAGTTCCGGCTTCACTGAAAGAAGATTATAAATACAAGCAGGGACAATACCTTACCTTAAAATTCAATATCAAAGGAGAAGAGCTGAGAAGATCGTATTCCATCTGCAGCAGTCCGGTTTTAGATGAGCCCATTCGCGTGGCCATCAAAAAAGTGAAGGATGGAAGAGTTTCCACATTCATCAACGATGCCATGAAAGTGGGCGATCTGGTTGAAGTGATGATCCCAATGGGAAATTTCTTTACTGAAATGAATTCCTCCAATAAGAAAAACTACATCCTGTTTGGTGGCGGCAGCGGGATCACCCCGATGTTTTCCATTATGAAAACAGTTTTAAAGTCGGAGCCTCAGAGCCGGATCACCTTGTTTTATGGTAATAATGATGAATCCTCTATTATTTTTCACAAGCCGATCGAACGACTGGCACTTGCCAATACAGATCGTCTGAATGTGGTTCATATTTTAAATACTCCTCCGGCCGGACATCCTGAAATGTTAAAAGGAATGATGACGAAGGAAAAGAACATGGAACTGGTAAAAAATTATGTGAAAGTTTCTGAAGACAATGAATACTTCATCTGTGGCCCGGGGCCGATGATGGAGAATGTGGTGACTGCATTAAAAGAATTAAATATTCCGGAAGCAAAAGTTCATATCGAATATTTTACTTCACCCGTGAATGCCGAAGACTTAAAGCCTTCTGAAAATGCTTTTGCAGGAGCTACCGCAACTATCATTCTTGATGGTGACGAAAGAGTAGTGGAGCTGGAGGAGAACGAAACGATCCTTGAAGCAGCCTTGAGAATTGGTCTTGATGCCCCTTATGCTTGTCAGGGTGGATCTTGCTGCACCTGCCGCGCATTGTTGCAGCAAGGAACAGTGGAGATGGCTGTTAATTATGCTCTTTCCGCTTCGGAAGTAAAGCAAGGATTTATATTGACTTGTCAGAGCAGACCAACGACTCCAAATGTAATTGTGAACTACGATAAAGGATTGTAGTTTTTAAGCCCACAGGTTTTAAAAGAACCAATCTGAAATTTTTAAGCCACGGATTCACGGATTTTACTCTGTAAGTCTATGGCTTTTTACTTCTTTAGTAAATCTTACTTCCACGGATTCACAGATTTTTTAATAACTCGATGTGTACTGATTTTAACCAATTAATTCTTTTAATTCCTTAAATTCCTTTCTTCATCAATCATCAATCTTCACTCATTAATCATCACTCATCAATCAACACTCCCATTAACCTTATTTCCCCGAACAAACCGTCCCTAAAATTGTTATTCCGGTAAGGAAATCCCTGTAATTTTGTATTCAGTGATTTTATCCTTATTTTTATAGCTTGCAGAACTGAATTCACCATGGAAGAACAAAAACAATTAGAAGCTTTTGAAGCGAAAGTAGCTTCAGGACAAAAAATAGAGCCGAAGGACTGGATGCCTGAAGCATATCGCAAGCAGTTGATCCGCATGATGAGCCAGCACGCCCATTCTGAGATCATCGGGATGCTACCCGAAGGAAACTGGATCACACGTGCCCCAAACCTGCGCAGAAAAGCTATTTTGCTGGCAAAGGTTCAGGATGAGGCAGGACACGGACTTTATCTGTACAGTGCTACCGAAACACTGGGTGTTGACCGCAGTGAATTACTCGAGCAATTACATACCGGGAAAGCAAAATATTCAAGCATATTCAATTATCCGACGCTTACCTGGGCGGATATCGGAGCCATTGGCTGGTTAGTGGACGGTGCCGCGATCATGAATCAAACAGCTCTTGCAAGAGGTTCTTATGGACCGTATTGCCGCGCAATGATCCGCATCTGTAAAGAAGAAAGCTTTCACAATCGTCAGGGATATGAAATTATGATGAGTCTTGCTCAGGGAACACCCGAGCAGAAAGCACTTGCTCAGGATGCTTTAAACCGCTGGTGGTGGCCATCCATCATGATGCTGGGGCCAAGCGATGATCAGTCGCCAAACTCAGAACAACTTATGAAATGGAAAGTTAAAATGGAAAGCAATGATGCAATCCGTCAGCGTTTCATTGATAGAACCGTACCTCAGGCAGATTTTATTGGATTGAGCATTCCTGATAAAGACATGACATTTGATGAAAAAACGGGTCATTATGAACATGGGCCAATCAACTGGGAAGAGTTTTTTGATGTGATCAAAGGCAACGGCCCTTGCAATGCAAAAAGGTTAAAAGCGAGAGTGGATGCAGATAAAGAAGGGAAATGGGTAAGAGAGGCAGCCATCGCATATGCCGAAAAGAAAAAAATGAAAGCAGCTTAATTAAAATTTCAGAATAATAAATTATGACAAAGGAAATTCAATGGCCCGTTTGGGAAGTGTTCGTTCAGGCAAATCCCGGAATACCTCACAAACATGTTGGTAATGTGCATGCAGTGGATGCGGAAATGGCAATTCAAAATGCCCGTGATGTGTATACGCGCAGAAGCGAAGGAATCAGTATCTGGGTAGTGCCTGCAAATGCGATCTCTGCTTCAAGTCCGGAAGATCAGGGTTCTTTCTTCGAGCCATCCAACGACAAACCATATCGCCACCCGACTTTTTATAAGATCCCGGAAGGTGTAAAATATCTTTAAGTAATTTTTTATTTGAAATCTGTAATTTGAAACCTGTAGCCTGAATGACATTAGAAGAAGCAAAATTTGAATACCTCCTTCGCCTTGGTGATAGCAGCCTGATCATCGGGCATCGTTTATCTGAATGGTGCGGACACGGTCCTGTTCTTGAAGAAGATATCGCCCTCACAAATATCGCCCTGGATTTTGTTGGTAATGCAACAGCACTTCTTACGTATGCTGCAATGGTTGAAGGAAAGGGAAGAACGGAAGATGATCTTGCATTTATGCGAGGAGAAAGAGATTTCCGGAACCTCTTGATCACCGAACAACCCAATGGTGATTATGCTTTTACCATTGCCCGTCAATTTCTCTATGATACCTATACATTCTTTCTTTACCAGGAATTAATGAAAAGCAAGGATGAAACTATTGCCGCTTTAGCTGCTAAATCACATAAAGAGATAACGTATCATTTACGTCACAGCTCCGAATGGATATTACGTTTAGGAGACGGTACACCTGAAAGTCATGAACGCCTGCAAACCGGCCTGAATGAATTGTGGATGTTCAGTTCCGAGATGTTCGATATGGATGAAGTTGATGCGATCCTGATAAAAGAAGGAATTGTTCCCGATCTGAATATCGTTAAAGCCTTGTGGGAAAAACGAGTGACAGAAGTTATCAGAGAAGCAACGATTACTATTCCGGCGACTCCTTTCAAACAGAAAGGCAGCCGCGAAGGAAAACACAGTGAACACCTTGGTTTTCTTTTAGCTGAAATGCAATACGTTCACCGCGCCTTTCCGGGAGCAAAATGGTAACCTTAAAATAGCCCTTATTTACGAATTTACGAATCTGTGTAAATCTGCGTGATATGTGGTGAAGATCTTCATCTCATAAAATGACACAAGAAATTAACGCTGAGTCTATTTTCAAACTACTATCAGAAATTCCTGATCCGGAGATTCCTGTCATTAATATTGCTGAACTTGGAATTCTTCGCGATGTGAAATGGGATGGTGTCCTCTGTACAATTGTTATCACACCCACATACAGCGGTTGCCCGGCAATGAAAGTGATTGAGGATGATATCCGTATCAAACTCAGGGAAGCCGGAATTGAAAATGTAAAAGTAGAACTTGTTTATTCACCAGCCTGGACTACCGACTGGATAAGTGATGTGGCAAAGGAAAAATTACGTGCCTATGGAATTGCCCCTCCCGATCATTCCACCATCGATAAAGGAGTTTTACTTGGGAAAGCCCGGGATCTCAAATGTCCTTTGTGCGGTTCAAAAAATACGGAAATGATCTCCCAGTTTGGATCCACCGCCTGTAAAGCGCTCTACCGCTGCATCGATTGCCTCGAACCTTTCGATTATTTTAAATGCATCTGATTTTATTGTGTATTTCGATAAATAGTCGGAAATTTACGATGAATAATCAATTTTCATCTACGAATGCCAACATTGTCTTCCCGAAATATTTCAGCAAAACATCTCATTGACAGTTTCAATGAAGGGATCATCGTTTTGGATTCCCTTTATAAGATCGTTTTTGCAAGCAATGTTTTCCTGAAACTGAGTGGATTTTCAAGTTCTGATATTGTGGGTCAGGCTGTGGATATTATATTTCCTGAAAATGCCGACGGATTGAAATTCATTCTTCAGAGCAATGACAGAAAACCAACCGATAAACTTCATACAGAGATCCTGACAAAGGGAAAAGTGAAAGTGCCGGTAAGGATCAGCCTTTCCAGCGACACAGGAAAAGATGAGCACCAGCAATATTATGTTTTTATAAAAGACGGCAGGGGATATCAAAAGATCAGAAAGGACATTCTTCGAAAGGCTCTTGCCATTGAACAACTGTCAAAATCAAGGAAGATCAGAGACGGGAAACTTGGTGAAGCTATTTATGAGATCCTTCAAATGGCTTCCAGATCAGTCAATACAGAGCGTGTCAATGTCTGGATATTCAATGAAGATCGTTCTGAAATCGAGTGTATCGGAAATTATGATGCAACAGTGAATAAAATGGTCGAGCAGGAAAATCTGACCAGGATCACAATGCCTAAATATTTTAAACTGTTTGATTCAGAAATGATCATTACAACCAGTGATGCATTTAATGATCCTATGACCAAAGAATTACTGGAAGCTTATCTGAAACCTAATGATATTCATTCGTTGATGGATATTCCTGTAAGAATAGAAGGTGAGATCATCGGGATACTATGTTTTGAACACCGAAGCACTACACGTGTTTGGAATCTTCAGGAACAAAAGTTTGCCCTGGTCATGGCTCAAATGATCTCACTTTCGCTGGAAACAAGTGCCAAACAAAAAGCTCTTTTCGATCTTCAGCATGCAGTAACGGAGCAGGGGGTGCTGCTG
>JALYRR010000022.1:0-12912 GCA_030855265.1 Bacteroidota bacterium
ATACACTCCATCCTCAATAACAACTTTATGAAACTCATCATACGCTCTCAATGATTTTCCACCCTGAGTTATAAATTGAAGACACCAGTTGAACTCTTCTTCTGAAACGGATTCGAAACAATGAGTCTGAATGATCTCTTTATAAATAACATCAGGTAAAAAACCATCTGAAACAGCAAGTGTAACTAAATACTGAATCAGCACATCAAAAGAACGGATGTTTGGAACACGGCTTTCCATTTTTTTGTTTTCCACCGCATAACGCATTGCGCTACCTTCAATGATTTCAAGGGAATGTGTAGGAACGAAATAGATTCTGCTTGACGCCCCCGGCTGGTGTCCGCTTCTTCCGGCACGCTGAATAAATCTCGCGACACCTTTCGGGGAACCGATCTGAATGACAGTATCCACCGGCCTGAAATCAACTCCGAGGTCAAGACTACTTGTGCAGACAACGGCTTTGAGCTTTCCTTCATGTAATGCTTCTTCCACCCATTTACGGGTTTCTTCACCCAGAGAACCATGATGAAGAGCAATTTGTCCCGCAAGATCCGGATCACTTACCAGCAATTGACGGTACCATGTTTCGGCCTGAAATCGGGTGTTTGTAAAGATCAGGGTGGAACGGTTTGCATAAATGATTGGAAGAACTTTATCCACGAGTTTAAGTCCAAGGTGTCCTGCCCATGGAAATTTCTCCAGCACATCAGGCAATACTGTTTCTATCAGGATCTTCTTTTTCACATTTGCTTTCACCATTACCGAATCAGAAGAATTTTTTCCTAAAAGAATGTCCTTCGCTTCCTCCATATTACCTATCGTAGCGGAGATCCCCCAAACTTTTAAATTCGGGTTCAGTGCTTTTAACCGTGATAAGGCAAGCTCCACCTGCACTCCTCTTTTAGTTCCTAACAGCTCATGCCATTCATCAATGATCACGAATTCAAGACTCTTAAAAGTATCTGCATAACCTTTTGATGCAAGCATGATGTGCACGCTTTCGGGAGTTGTGATCAACCCATTCGGCAGCTTTTTCTTTTGCTGTGCTCTTTGCTTTGCGGAAGTATCACCTGTGCGAAGTCCTATCGTATAGGATAGATTCAGATCACTGGACACTTGGTTGGTTGCTTTGTCAATCTCCTTTGAGAGTGCACGAAGTGGAGTGATCCAAAGACAATGAAGTCCTAAACTCTTTTTATTGAGATCAAGGAAATGCTGAATCACACCAAACCAGATGGCGAATGTTTTTCCGTAACCTGTTGGCGCATTTAACAATCCGGAATGACCCGCGGCAATTTGTCTCCAGGTTTCTTTCTGAAAAGCATGGGGTTTCCATTGTTGTAATTCAAACCATTGCTTTGCGGCTTTCATTTATTCCTCTGCCTTTGTTAGTGACTTACTAGATAATGATTCTCGAACCGATCGAATTGACAGAACCGAAATCGAATTTGGTGCGTTGTCATTTTGAGTACTTCGGCTTCGCTCAGCACAGGCTCTGTCTAAACATCTGGATCGGCTTCCGCACACTCTTCGACAAGCTCAGAGTGACCTCCGCACTTTAACATCTCAATGCTTCGCTTGACACAATACAACATACTTTCTTACTTAGTGACCTCAGTGGCTTTTGGTAAAAAAATCTCAAAACGCTCGAACTGACCACGCACAGATTATTCTCCACAAAGGATCATATTCAAAATCATACCTTTCATATTAAATCTGCGTACCATCATTTTTCTCAGTGTCCTCAGTGCCTCAGTGGTAAAGAGTTATTTCACTTTCAAACTTTCAATCAACTGCAACAGATCCTCTTTTGTATTCGCTTCCTCAATTTTCTTATCTGTTCTCCATCTAACGATCCTCGGAAAACGAAGCGCAATTCCTGATTTATGTCGGGGTGAAGGTTGTATGCCTTCAAAAGCAATTTCAAAAACCAATTCTGTTTTTACACTTCTCACAGGTCCGAATTTTTCAATTGTATTTTTCTTGATCCATGCATCCACTTTTAATAATTCCTTATCGGTTAAACCGGAATACGCTTTTGTAAAAGGGACAAGTTCTTTACCATCCCAGACAGCAAAAGTAAAATCAGTGTACAAGTTTGCTCTTCTGCCATGTCCGCGCTGCGCATAGATCAGCACGCCATCAACGGTGAGCGCATCTACTTTCCACTTCCACCACTTTCCTTTTCTCCTACCTGTTTCATACTCGCTTTCTTTATGCTTAAGCATCAGTCCTTCGCAAAGAAATTCGCGGGAGCGCAATCTTTCAAGCTTCACTTCTTCCCAATTGTTCATTGTCAATTGCGGTGAAATTAACAACGGAACCTGTGCCTCCTTTTGTGTCCATTCCGAAACAAGTTGTTCAAGCATTTCTCTTCTGTGCTTCATCGGCTCATGGCGTACATCCTTCCCATTTAATTCCAGGAGATCATAACACATCATCACCAGGGGTGCATCCTGCATTGCTTTTTTTGTAACGTTCTTTCGACTGATCCTCGTCTGCATCACATGGAACGGTAATGGGCTTCCATTCGATACCGGAAGAATTTCTCCATCCAGCACGATTCCATCGGGAAGAAGAGAATGGAGAATTTCAAACTCAGGAAATTTTTCTGTGATGAGTTCTTCTCCTCTGCTCCAGACAAACAATTGCTGATTGCGGAAAACAATTTGTCCGCGTATTCCATCGTATTTCCGTTCGATCTGCCAATCCTTCACATCACCCAACG
Organism: Bacteroidota bacterium; assembly: GCA_030855265.1. Lineage (GTDB taxonomy): Bacteria > Bacteroidota > Bacteroidia > 2-12-FULL-35-15 > 2-12-FULL-35-15 > 2-12-FULL-35-15. Next base: position 2,729 of record JALYRR010000022.1, read on the forward strand.
ATTCAGGATCCACTTCGAGTTGGTAAGCCAGGTAAAAAGGATAAGGCCGTGAATGGTCATCGTTCGCATTTTCTTCCAGCAGCAGGTTTTTCAATGATGTTTCTTCAGGAACCCAGTTTCCGGCAAGGCGGTGTGAAACAACATTCTCTTCAATCTGATAATGTTTCGCCAGTGCTTTCACAACAAGTTGCTGTGAAACACCTACCCGAAAATTTCCTGTAATGAGTTTATTAAAAACGAAGCGTTCTGTTTCATTTAGCTGCTTCCATATCGAAAGAATAATTGTCCGCTTCTCCTCCTCCGTTTTATTCAGCAGGTCGGCAAGAGTGTGCATTGTTTGCGTGAGTGAAACATCACTGTTGCCTGAAACAGGCGGAAGTAGAAGCGTGATGGTTTCGGAAAGATCTCCAACAACCTGGTAGGATTCTTCGAAGAGCCAGGCAGGCACATTAGCAAGTTCAATGCACCATTTCTTTAACTCACTTGTTTTAACAGGACGCTTCGGTTTCCTACCGCTCAGCAATGCAACGGCCCAGATAGAATCCTGTTCATCCACAGCAGCGAGATAATCCTGAATCGCACTGACCTTTGAGTTGGTTTTGGTCGTTTGATCAATGCGCGTAAATAGTTCAGCGAATGCTTTCATCTTCCACCGGACCTCCTGCTTCCGCGAATTCTTCCGGTTTTACTTCCTCAATATTTTCTCCTTCATACAATGTATCCACTTCAACTGCATTCAGCGCGTGTTCATCTCTCAGCCATTTTGCATATGCTGATTTATATCCATGTGTTACATAAATATTCTCTGCTCCTGTATCTAAAACCGCGGTGTTCAATTGTTCCCAGTCACAGTGATCGGAAAGAATAAATCCTCTGTCGGCGCCTCTTCTTCTCCTCGCTCCGCGCAATTGCATCCATCCACTGCATATTCCGAGGCTGAATGGTTCAAATCGTTTTAACCATGATGATCCAATCGCGGAAGGAGGCGCAACGATGATCGCACCTTTGATCTCTTCCTTTTGCATGGTGGGTACTATTCTTTTTGCAAATGGTAAATCAACAAATTCATTCAGTGCCTTGTTCAGATTATCCACTGCTCCATGGGTAAAAATATCCCCGATAGTCGGATCAAGATGTTTCATGATACGTTGTGCTTTTCCTAAAGCATATCCGATGATGACGGAATTTTTTCCCGCATCACGATTGCTCTTCCACCAGGAGTTGATGTCAGCATGGACTTCTTCAACTGTTGGAAAATTATAGATTGGAAGTCCGAAAGTGGATTCAGTAATAAAATGATGGCAGCGCAACTGTTCAAAGGGAAGGCAAACCTGATCCTGTTGAAGTTTATAATCGCCGGAAACAACCCAAACCTCTCCTTTGTATTCAAGACGAACCTGAGCGGATCCTACAATATGGCCGGCAGGATGAAGACTTATTTTCACGCCGTTCATTTCAATCGTTTCGGAATAATCCAGACCCTGAACACTGATGTCGGCGCCCAGCCTTAGTTTCAGAACCGGAACAGAATGATGATGCGACAAGTAATGCTTATTTCCCCAACGGGCATGATCGGAATGCGCATGCGTAATTATTGCTTTATCCACTTTTTTCCATGGATCGATGTACACTCCGGCCGGCTCGCAATAAATCCCGTATTTGTCGAATTTCAGCATCTTATCTATTAACAATTTTTTCAGAGAGAAGTTCCCGCTGAACACCGCATTTATTTTCTAATTTCGTACCATAAACTATGAACTACTACATTATCTACAAGCCTTATAAAATGATCTCCCAGTTCACATCTTCGCATAAGAAGAAAAAGTGCCTAGGGGAACTTGGATTTCCATTTCCAAAAGACGTATATCCTGTCGGACGGCTGGATGAAAACAGCGAAGGGCTGTTAATTCTTACGAATGATAAGAGCCTGAATTTTAAGTTGCTCAATCCGGAATTTGAACACAAACGCATCTACCTGGTTCAACTGCAGGGATTGATCACAGATGAGGCGCTAAAGCAACTCGAAGCGGGAGTGACGATTGCGCTTGATGCGGGCCCTTATCTGACAAGACCATGTAAAGTAAAGCAGGTAAAGAAACCGGAGAATTTACCGCCGAGAGGACATCCGATCAGCGACCGATTGCCTACTTCCTGGATTGAACTGACATTAACAGAAGGAAAATTTCACCAGGTGAGGAAGATGACAGCAGGTGTGGGATTCCCGTGTATCAGGCTTATCCGCATTGCGATTGAAGATATCAGGATCGAGCAAATGCAACCCGGGGAGATCAGGGAATTAAAAAAGGAGGCTGTGTATAAACGCCTGCGGCTGGAAAATCAGTAAGGAATGTAAAGCCTTGATAATCCGTGTTTTTTATGCTATTTTCGTTTAAGAATAATCATATATGAAAGGGTTGCCGCAAAAGGCTTTTCAATGTATTGTTTTCAAAAACCGCAGAATTATTCTTCTGTTGCTATCCCTGTTTTTTCTTGTTCCCTCCTTGTCATTTTCCCAGGCTCCGGGGATGCTTGAGTTTGAGGGCCGTTGTGTAAAAGACAGCAAACCGTTGAGTGGCGCCACTGTGACCGTCTATCGCAATGGAAGCATAGAACAGGAAAGAATCAAGACCGGCAAGAACGGTAAATTTAATTTCAATCTTGTTTTTGGGTCTGATTATAAAATAACCTTCTCCTCTCCCGGCTGTGTGGATATGTTCCTCATGGTGTATACCAGCAAACTATCCAAGGACCGGACAGAATTATATCCCCTTTATCAAACGGAAGTTCCCTTTTTTGAGACAACTACAAACGCTGTTCGCATCAGCAAATACAAAAACCCCTTTACAAAAGTTATCTATGATGGAAAAAAAGCATTCATGGATGATGAAGCCTATTTGGCTCAGTTTACAAAAGATTTGTTGATCGATCCGGCTGAACAGGCGAAATTGTTTGCAGAAAAAGAGGCAAAGGAAAAAGCAGAAAAGGATAAACTGGAAGCAGCTGATAAAGCAAAAAAGGATACGGAGGAAAAACTTCGAAGAGAAGCCGAAGCCAAACTTCTTGCGGAACAAAAAGCCAAAGCGGATGCTCTTGCCAAAGCTGCAGAACTTGCGAAGATGAAAGCGGATTCGGAAAATCAGAAAACTGATAAGGATGAAAGCATGGAGACGGAAGCGATCCGTTTGCAAAGGGAGAAAGAAGCCAAAACTGCCATGGCCAAAAAGAACAAAGAGATCAAATCCAATTATGAAAATGATCTTTTAAAAATGGTTGCAGAAAATGAACGCATGGTGAAACAACAAGCCATGAGCAAACAAAAACGTCAGGCCAAAACAAGCACTGTGATCGAACAGATGCGGAGAGAAAATGACCTGAAAGGAAAAGCAGATCAGTTACGAGAGGATCTCAAATTAAAGAAGAAAAAGGAACTTGAGAACAAACAATACAAAACAAATGAGATGCGGAAGCTTGTTGAAGCAGCCGCTTTCGCTGAACGATCTGTACGGATCAGCAATCAGAAAACACTTCCTGATGTAAAAGGATACAGGCCAAAAGAGTTACCGAATGTAGCTGTAACAGTGGATGATGGAATTGTAAAAACCACAAGGGTTACAACAGTTACACAGGGAACAAAGCTGGATACCTACAGGAAGGAAACGTATTTCTATGGAAAAGTCTATTGTTACAAGAACGACATCGAGATCACTGAAGTTACCTACAATGTAGAGATTGCTTACTTTATCGCATACAGAAATAAGTAAGCAGGATTAAAAAGATTAACCATTAATTCAGGAGTGCAACAGAATTTTGCCCTTTTGCTTTAAGAAAAAATAGTTGTAAAAAACGCATGAGTATAAAAATTACCAGCGACATGAAACAAAATTATCTTCGTACACTCTTCCTTCTGCTCTGTACATTATTTGTACAAAGCAGCGTATTTTCCCAAACAACCAGTTTTATCTACTATGGTGTTGAACAGGGTTTGTCCCAGTCGCAGGTGCAGGATATGACCCAGGACAATGATGGGAATTTATGGATTGGAACTTTATCCGGACTTACTAAATACAACGGGCGCAATTTTGAGATCTATTCAAAATCTGATTCCCTTGCTGAAGACTGGGTAACAGCAGTGTGTAAGGACAAGAATGGCAACATCCTATTCGGGCACTGGGCAGGAGGAGTTTCAATGTATAATTATAAAACTAAAAAAATTCAGAATCTGAATCTTGAAGAGTTTACACGTTTCAAAACTGTTACCTCCATCATGCAGGATGAAAAAGGACGATTCTGGATTGCAACCGAAGGAGCCGGAATTTTCGTTTATGATCCTGAAAATAAGAAAATGATGGTGCTGAGTAAACGCGATGGACTCAGCAGTGATAATGTTTACAGACTATGTCTTGATCAAAAGGGAAACATCTGGGCAGCGACGGATATCGGTATTACTGTTTTCGATGGAAAGAATAATTCCGTGTATAGCATTCTTAATGTTGGAAATGGATTGATGAGCAACCGCATCACAACGCTTGCTCTTGTCAACTACAATGAAATTTGGGTAGGCAGTGCTGATGCTGGTGTGATGGTACTAAAGATCAAAGATGATTTTAGTGTGAAACTTCCTACAAAAGTTTTTGAGGGTGCCGGTCAGCGGATTAACATGGGAAGCGGACTGGGTTCCGATTTTATTAACTGTATCTATGAAGACAAAACTCATAATGTTTGGATCGGAACAACTGGCGGAGGAGCAGCGAAAGTAACGCCGTATCCATCAGGAAACAGAACGGAAGCAATCAACAGAGCGATCGTCTATAACTACAATACGAAACAGGGATTGAACTATTTCAACGCCAACACCATCTATCAGGATCGGGAAGGAAGCATCTGGATCGGGACTGACATCGGGCTTAACCAATATCGCGGAGAACGTTTCCAGATCTATGATGAAGCGGATAGCCTAGTAAACAACCTTGTGTGGACCACACTCTGCGATAAGAACGGAAATGTGTGGCTGGGAACAAACGAAGGGGTCTCAAGAATCTCATTCAGCTATTCAGCACTCAATAAAAAGGAACAGCATACGATAAGGAATTTCAGTACAAAAGATGGACTCAGCAGTAATGTTGTGCTTTCGTCTTTTGAGGACAAAGAAGGAAATCTCTGGTTCGGAACAGGGTTCGGAGGAGTGTGTAAACTCATAAAAGAAACAAACAAATTTGAAGTCTACAATAAGGAAAACGGACTTGCGGGCGATGTTGTTTTTGCCATCAGCGATGACAACAAAGGCAACCTCTGGTTCGGAACAAAAGAAGGAGCATCCCGCTTCGATCCGCTGACAAAGACATTCAGGAATTTCTCTATCTCCGATGGATTAGGAGGAAACAATGTTTACAGAATTTTCAAAGACAGCAAAGGCAACCTCTGGTTTGGCGCATTGGGAGGAAGTCTTTCCATGTATGACGGAAGCAGTTTTAAATCATTTGACGAAGCTGATGGCATGAGACATCGCTTCATACTTTGCATCAATGAGGATAAGCAAAAGAACTTATGGTTCGGAGCGTATGGAGGAGGGCTTTATAAATACGATGGGAAAACATTTATCAATTATACTGTTAAAGAAGGATTAACAACAGATTCCCCTTATTCAATAATTGCAGATGAAAATAATCAGATCTGGATCGGAAGTAGCAGAGGGATAGATAAGTTCGACTGGAAAAACGGAAAATTTATTCATTACGGAAAAACAGAAGGCTTTCCCGGAGTGGAAACAAATCCGAATGCCGTATCTGTGGATCGCCAGGGAAACCTGTGGTATGGAACAATCATGGGTGCAGTCCGCTACAGTCCGAAAGAAGATAAATTAAACACTGTTGAGCCCCAAACTTTTATTACAGGACTGAAACTTTTTATGAAAGAATCTCCTTTCCCGGATGATGCACGATTTTCATACAATCAAAATCACCTGACTTTTCAATTTGTAGGTGTGAGTTTAAGCAATCCCGAAAAAGTTCAGTACCAGTACAAACTGGAAGGGTTCGATAAAGACTGGCAACCTGGTTATACAAGAAACAATGAGGTTGTATACACCAACCTTCCTCCGGGAAGTTACAAATTCATGGTCCGCGCTTGCAACAATGACGGCGCCTGCAACATTCAACCTGCAGTGTATGAGTTTTTCATTTCCCCACCTTTCTGGCAGACCATCATTTTTTATATTCTGGTGATCATCTTTGCTGTTTTTGGAATTTATGTTGCTGATAAGATCCGAACCCGTTCTCTAAAAATGGCGAAGAAAAATCTCGAAGAAAAAGTAGAAGAGCGCACCGAAGAACTTGCAGTAAAAAATGCTGAACTCGCAGAGAAAAACAAAGACATCACAGACAGTATCCGTTATGCGAAGCGGATTCAGGAAGCCATCTTACCTCCTGAAAAAACTGTCCGCAAACTCATTCCTTCCGCATTTATATTTTCCAAGCCAAAAGATATTGTCAGCGGGGATTTTTATTGGGTTGAAAAAAAGAAAGACACCGTTTACATTGCGGCGGTGGATTGTACTGGACATGGTGTTCCCGGAGCCTTCATGAGTATTGTGGGCAACAACCTCTTAACGCAGGCTATCACAGAATCACCAGCTGCATCACCGGCCAAATTGCTCGATCTACTGAACAAGGGATTGAGTGAAACTCTTAATCAAACATCGGAAGAAACAAGATTACGTGATGGAATGGACATCGCCTTGTGCGCCATCAATTATAAAACTATGGAGCTGGAATTTGCAGGCGCCTACAATCCACTTTTCCTGATCCGAAACAACGAACTGACAGAAATAAAAGCAGACAGCATTGCTATCGGCAGCTACACGGATTCACAACAGCAGAATTACACCAACCATGTTGTAGAATTAAAACACGGAGATGTTCTGTATATTTTCTCCGACGGATATACCGATCAGTTCGGCGGGCCTGAAGGAAAAAAATTCAAAATAAATCAGTTTAAGGCGATGCTGCTTAAAATCCATCTGTATCCGATGGAGCAGCAGCATGAGTTGTTGGAAAAATCAATTGAAGAGTGGCGAGGTGTTCTGCAGCAGGTAGATGATATTCTTATTGTTGGGATCAAAATATAAGAATTTCCTGAGGCGTATTCTAATAAAATGGTGCAATCGCTAGTGGACGAATCGAATGATTACATCCCCATATCTCCACCACCACCTTCAAACTCTCCGGTGTTGGCTTTCCTGTTCTTTCTGGTATTTTCAGAGAGCTTACCGAAGCGGTAGCTGAATGTTAATGTTGCCACTCTCGATTCGCGCTTACGCTCCATTTCCTGATAAAAAGTAGGATCACTGGCTATGATATAAAATTTTCTGGAATCGGTAAGATCCGTGATGTTCAAACTCAGACTCGCATTTTTAAAGATCTCTTTTTTAAATCCTAAATCCATTGAAAAAATGGGCTTTACCTCACCTTGCGCTGTAGCTGTTGGCCCCATGTAATTCGCTGTAAACTGAATGTCCAGATTTTTCAGGATCTTCATGTTCGACAATACCTTGATAATGTAACTGAAGTTTTCATTCTGCAAATCTCCCTGAACATTGTTTCCATCTATCACAGTTTGAAAAATGTTTACACTGGTTGTTGTGTTCCACCATTTCGTGATATCATTTTTAGAGATCAGTTCAAATCCATATGACGTAGAGGAATTCAGGTTTTGAAATGTAATGAAGGATGTTACAGAATCACTCAGTGTTTTGATCCGCTGAATGATCCCATCTGTTTTTCTGTAATAGGCGGTTGCAGTGACAACTCCTTTTTTCCAATACTTAACATAGCTTAATTCATAGGAATTTATGTACTCGGGTTTTAGAAAAGGATTCCCATAACGAATGTTATAAGGATCAGAATAATCCTTGAAAGGATTGAGAGATCGCATTCCCGGGCGATTGATCCGTCTGGTATAGCTCAGCTGTAACTCCTGTTCCTTATTCAACTTCTGTGAAATATGCAGGGAAGGAAAAAGGTTGAAATAATTATAACGATACACTTCACCACTTGTTACCTGATTTGATTTTGTTTGTGCTTCTTCCGCACGAAGCCCCAATTGATACCCCGTCCTTTTTATTGCACCGGAAAATGTCGCGTAAGCAGAATAAATATTTTCATTGAAGTTAAATTCATTGCTGAGATTTGTATCCACAAGAAAATCAGGAATACTGTAGTCATAGTTTTGAGACACAAAATCAGTAGTGATATCACGGATGATGGTTTTTAATCCAGCTTCCAGTTTTTTCTGTCCTTTTAACGGATGAACATAATCAGCCATGATGGTGGTGACGGTAGTCTGATCTTCCGTTCCGGTGGTTTGTCGGAATGGAAATGCATTGTTCCCGTCGTATTTCAGAGCGTATTCACTTTCGTTGTATTTGTCAACTGCTGAATTACCCGAGTTCGATAAAGTCGCATCCACCATCAATTCCTGCTTTGGTTTTTTGAATGTCTTACGATAATTCAAATTGTAATCCAGGGCGATGGATTCGTCCATTTCATTTACTTCCCTGGTGTAAGTTCCGGAGGTAATATTGTTTTCATCTCCTTCACGATAAAAAGTCTTATCATAATTCTTATCGTCCCCCACATTATAAAGTACCGATCCTCCGATAGTGTTGCGCTCATTCAAGTATAAATCAAGACCAGCTTTAATGTTGTGAGATGTGTTCTTTCTCCGTCCTTCCGAATTCTGGTCAAGAAAAAATGTGGTATCCGGATATAAATTTTGCCTATGACCTAAGCCACTACCGTAACGGGAATTTTCGCGGTAACCATAATTAGCATATACATTCAGTTTTGAATTCCGGTAGCTGATATTCAACGCTCCATTGTATTTGTCATTCGTTCCGATTCCGGCGCTGACGGATCCATTAAACCCACTCAGCTTATTTTTCTTTAAAACAATATTTATGATCCCACTCATTCCATCGGGATCATATTTTGCGGAAGGATTGGTGATCAACTCGATGCTCTCAATGCTGCTGGCGGGGATCTGTTGAAGAATTGCTGCCCGACTTGTTCCGGTTATCCCTGAAGGTTTTCCATCAATGAGTACCGTGATGTTCCCGCTTCCGCGAAGACTTACATTTCCATCGATATCAACTGAGACACTTGGAATGTTCTGCAGGACATCCGTTGCTGAACCACCTTCACTGACAATACTCTTCTCCACATTGAAGATCTTCCTGTCGATTCCCAGCTGCATTGTGCTTTTTTCTTCAGCCACTTCAACTTCGCCCAATTGTTCTGCTGAAGAAACAAGATTAATAACTCCTAAAAGTACTTCGGGGTTTCCTGGTTTAATGGCGATTGAGTCAAGGACGATCTGCTTGTACCCGATAAAATCAATTCGCATAAAATAACGGCCATACTCCAGTTGTGACAAGATAAATTCACCCTTCTCGGTAGCAACAGTTCCGGTAACAAGATTCGAATCCTTTCGCCTGAACAAAGCGATAGTGGAAAATTCAACAGGCAGTTTGGATTTAGAATCCAACACCTTTCCTGATAAACTGCCGATTGCGGGCCTGTCTCCGCCTCCTGGAGGTTGAGAAAAACCCGAAACACAAAGAATAGAAATTATAAAGAGAAGTAAAAGCTTTTTGATGCACAAAACCGTTAAAATAAGCCACGAATTTACGAAATAAAACGGATGCCGGATAATAACAGGCAGGACACCGGCTCAATTCCGGAGCTAATTAGGTTTTTTTAACAGTCAGCTAGCTTGAGGCAATTTAAATAACACAAACGAATAATTTATTATCCCGTTTATTATAAATATTGAAAAGCGAGCTGAACTTCACTGTTGCAATGATGTAATTGGTGTTGGTGGATTTGTATTCCTCCTCAACGTTCAATACTTCCAGCGCGTTCAATTGAGAGTGATCCTGAAAACGGATGTATAAACGGATTGGAAAATCATAATCGATCTGTTTGTTTCCATCTTCGATCTTCTCGCTGCCATTAAGGGCTTTCTTAAGTTTTTTGTACGCGTATTTATAATCATACGTTAAAGCGGAGATGTCAGAAAGAACCGCACTGCCTGTTGGGTGACTCCCTGCACCTTTTCCCACGAAAGTTTGTTTACAGGAATAGGCTCCTTCCACTTCTACAGCATTGTACTCATACAATACATTGAAA
>JALYRR010000022.1:12922-24731 GCA_030855265.1 Bacteroidota bacterium
CGCATATACGCGGAATTTATCTCCTGCTTTGAAAGAAACCCCAAGCATTTTAATTCTTAAACCGCGTTGCTTCGCATAAAGAATATCATCGTAAGAAACATTTTGAATTCCTGAATTAAAGATGTCATCCGGATTTAATACAACACCGAAGGCATGAATAGTAAGCAACAAGGTTTTATATTTGGTGTCGAAACCAGCTACATCCAGCCATGGGTCACTTTCAGCAAATCCGCTGGATTGTGCATCAGCAAGAACCACAGAATAATCCTTGTTTTCCAATTCCATTCGTGTAAGGATATAGTTGCAGGTTCCGTTTAGAATTCCCTTTACACTGCTGAGTAACTCATTGTCATAATACTCCTCCAGGTTACGGATGATTGGAATGCTTCCTCCTGCAGAACCTTCATAAATAAGTGCAACATTGTTTTTTACCTGAAGAGCATATAATTCCTTGAAGTTTTCTGCAAGCATTTTTTTATTGGCTGTCACTACACTCACTCCGTTGTTCATCGCATCCTTCACGATAGCAAAAGCTTCATCTGCATTGTCGATGAGCTCTACGATCACATTCAGGTTCTTCCTCTTCAAAATCTCCTCACGGTCATAAGTAAAAAACGAAGCATCGATCTTCCGGATCTTGTTTTTATCCTTTACACAAATCTTGTCAATAGAGGCTTTAAGGCCCTGTGAATGATTTAATACATCATACAAACCTTGTCCGACACAACCGAATCCAAATAAACCGATTGAAATATTTTTGTTTCCCATAATTAAATTAATGATTTGGTCAAATAGTGAATTGGCGAATTATTAGATCCTACTCAGTTCATCTTTATCTTACCATTTATATTTCCCGCTATAATTGTTAAAAGTATTTATATTTTACTGCAATTCACTATTTCAATAATTCATCAACTCTACAATTACAAATGAAGTCCGCATTCGGTTTTCGATTTATTCACCCATCTGCCGCTTCGCCCTTTACCCGCCACAGTACAATGAAAACATCCTACGGAATTATAACCCTGTGATAGTAGCGGGTGTTCTGGCAAGTCGTTTTCCTTCATGTATTCTTTTGCTATCGTTTCACTCTGATCAATCAGCGGAAAAAATTTCAGCATTCCTTCTTTCATTTCAAACACTTTCAAATTCCCGCGAAAAGAATTCTGAGAGGACATCAATCCCGAAACCCAGACCTGAAAATCTTCTTTTACTTTATCTACCGGCTCTACCTTATTGATGGAGCAGCAAAGATCAGGATCGGAATTCCATGTTTTATCCTGTTCAGTAAATTTATTTTTCCATTCCTCAGGTTTAATATCAACAACTGTCAGATTCAGTTTCTTAGTCAGAAGCTCCTTGTATTCAAGCGTCTCATTAAAATGATAGGTTGTATCAAGAAAATGAATTTTCTGAAGTGGTTGCACTTTATGAAAAAGATGAAGTAAAAAAACGGATGTAGTTCCAAAAGATGAAGTGAAAAGGATCCGTTCAAAATCCTTATAGAGTTCACGAATCCTGTCTTCCGGACTAAGTAACAAATACCTCTCATTCAACTTCTCTAAATCCATCGTTAAAAAACTACTGTATAAATGATCCGCAAACTTACAATAATAACAATCACACCTACCATGATCATTATGGTTTTCGTCGGCAACTTACTTGAGAAGTAGGCAGCAATAGGTGCTGCGATACAACCCCCGATGATAAGCCCCGCAATGATCTGCCAGTGATTCATCCCGATGAGAGTTGTAAATGTGATGGAACTTGCCAGAGCGACAAAAAACTCAGCAAGATTTACAGAGCCAATAGTATAACGTGCATTCCTTCCCCGTGCAATCAGTGTGGAAGATACAATCGGCCCCCAGCCTCCTCCTCCAAGTGAATCAAGAAAGCCGCCTACCGTTGCCAGAGGAACCAGACGTTTGATCTTTTTCCGGATCTTATCTTTTTTGAGTGCTTTGGAGATGATAACAAATCCTAAAAACAAAGTATAGCTTGCAACAAGAGGTTTAATAATATAATTGTATTCTTCCAACGACGACAACACATACGCTCCGAGGATAGCACCGATAACACCGGGAATCAGGAGGTTCCGGAATAACTTATTGTTCACATTCCCGAACTTGAGATGCATTAAACCCGACACTCCGCTTGTAAATATTTCAGATGCATGTACACTTGCACTTGCCGCTGCCGGCGGTACACCAAAACTCATCAGGAAGGTGGTAGCACTTACACCGTAAGCCATTCCCAGCGCTCCATCAATCATCTGCGCAATAAATCCACCAAGGATAAACCACAAAATGGAGGAGTCAATCGAATAGGCAATTTCACTTGCAAATCCCCCGATCGCAGTAAGAGGTAAATAGGTAAAGAGTAAATGACCCGCAACCATGATCGCGAGAACGGAAGCAGAATAAATGATCACACGTTGAATGAGTGATAGCTTTTTCTTCCTGCTTTGTTTTTCTACTAAAACAGAAGTTACTTCATTCAGCTGTTTTACTTTATTCGCAAAGTCGCCTTTCAGCTGATCTCTGAATTTGTTAAGGTTTTCTATGCTTTGCTGAGTTTCATCCGGGATCGCCTCATTAAAAACTTCCTTCAGTCGTTTGGCAAGTGTAGGAGATTTTCCATTTGTTGAGATCGCAATTTTAAGATCTCCCTTTTTAACAATCGACCCAAGGTAGAAGTCGCAAAGGTCAGGCGTATCCGCTACATTGATAAGCAACTTTCTTTTTGTTGATTCTTCGCGTATAAGCAAGCTTACAGATCTATCGCCCGTGGCGGCGATTACAAGATCTTTATCATCAAGATCGGAAACCTCAAATTCCCTTTCAATAAGTTTAACGGAATCAAATCGTTTTGCATACAGCCTGATCTCCGGAAGTATTTTTCGGGCAACAAGTGTGACTTTTGTTGAGGGAGAATTACCAAGAACAGCTGTTATCTTTTCGAGTCCTATTGAACCACCACCGACAATAAGAACCTGAAGCTGCTCGAGCTTGAAAAATACGGGAAAGAGTGTATTGCCCTTTACCGCAGGTGGTTCTGTTAATATTTCAGGGGCTTTCATTTCTTTTTGCTAAGATCAAAATTGTGATACAAGTTAAGAACAATTACTTTATTATTTTCAAACGCCTCGGGCTGATTTCGCTGGATAAAAATTGATGTATAGGTCAGCACCATATTCAGGTATTCATTGTACTTATATCCTAAGCCTGCGGCCAACCTGTTCTGATCAAAATAATTATAGATGACCTCTCTCCCGCAGTTGATCATTATTTCATCTGATAGTACAACATATAGCGTTTTGTCTGCCAGCGCATTTTTATTCAATGGAATCTGAACGCTCAACTGATATCTGAAACGGTTTGTGTATTTCAAACTGCTTACCGGGGAATTATTCGTAATCGCATGGGTAAAACGTTGTTCGGCTCTTAGACGATGATTGATCCTGGCGCGACCGTAATCATCAGCAAACAAAAGTTGCTGCCAGCCTCTGTACTCCGGACGAATATAGCTTGTTGCATAATGATTAAAATACGCCAATCCTGCCGTAGCACTCAACCGAGAGTTAAATGAATACGTGATCCCCACTCTCACTAATGTCTGACTCCATTTGTTCAGCCATTCTGTTCTTCGCAATCCAACATCCAAATACAGGCTCCATTTTTCCTTCAACTTAAACTTACCGAAGTCGCCAAACCATAGCAGATTGCTTCTATCCACTTTCCTTTCAGATTGGGAAAAAACTAAAGCAGTTGTGAAAATCAAAACAAACAAAACAACTCTTTTCACTAATTCAGAAGATGTTTCCAATCGGTTAAACTTACAGGGAAAGACTCATGCAGCTTAACCACATCGCCGATCACAATCACACCTGGTGCTGCGACTTTTTCATCCTCTGCAATCTGAAGAATCGTATCGATGGTGCCTAGAGAGATCCTTTCATTTGGTAGTGATCCATTTTGTATGATCGCTACAGCCGTGTCTTCCTTGCCATTCTGCCTGAACACTTCCGTAATCTCTTTCAATTTTCCAAGGCCCATGAGTATAACAACAGTAGCTGTAGATTTTGCCGCCAGCTTTATATCATTTGATAAATGGCCTTTGCTCGTGGTGCCTGTGATCACCCAGAAACTTTCACTGGTACCGCGATTGGTAACAGGAATCCCTTGCAACTCGGGCACCGCAATTGAACTCGATAATCCAGGAATCACTTTCGCTTCTATGTTGAATAGACCTGCGTAAGATAGTTCTTCATGTCCGCGACCGAATACAAAAGGATCACCACCTTTCAGACGAACTACATGTCCGTAGGAAAAAGCATAATCAACTATCAGTGAATTGATCTGATCCTGGGTATACGTATGGTTGTTGTTTCTCTTTCCGACATAGATTTTTAAAGTGGAGTCGGGTGCATAATTCAACAATTCCGGATTTACCAATGCATCATAAAGAATAACATCTGCCGATGCAATTGCATGTACACCTTTAACTGTGATCAGGTCGATATCCCCCGGGCCCGCGCCAACAAGGGTTAATTTTGGTGTTATTTTAGTTCTTGAGCTCATATTTTTATGTTTTATTTAAAAGAACCGGATGTGTTTTTTTCCTGTTGTTCTTTTACAGATTTATGTTTCGATTTTTGTATACGGCGATCTATTTTAAAAAACTGGTCATACCAACAACTCCCGAATTTTATATGGTGTTTAAATTGTGTTTTCATTTTAAACTTCCTGAATTTTAATTTGTTTATTTCTTAACTCTTTCACCTGATCAACAAAATTATTTGCATCCGCCAGGTATTTCTGGGCGAATACTTCCGATGGTTCATTCTGATTGATCTGCAAAATGAATTCCTTGAATGGCCCATTAACAGTAATATCTCCCGGCTCAACAAATTGCTTTTCAAAATCATTGATAATTCCATGATGCGTATTCGTTGGGACACTCTTTCCTAAAAGTAAAGCCTTCGCACCGCTGATCATAGAAGCATAACTGTGATAGATACTATCCGCAAACAACCCTTCATCAAATGAGTTCTGCGCCCAATCAAGTTTTTCTTCCACTTCAAATATGAGTGTGGCCACCAGGTCGATCATCACACCGGCACATTCACCAACACCAATCTCAGTTTTAAATGCCTCTGTATGTCCCCAGTCCAGGTACTCTTCCGGCAGCAGCGTGCTGTTATCAGCATGTGGTTTAAGAAGCTGATAAAAATAATCCTTGCCCTTTTTATCGTAATACGAATTGAAATATTCTCCCTCAACAGCATTCTTTTCAAAGTCATTCAACAGGCTGCGTAAAACAGCGGGACCACGTTTGCTCGGGATCTTAATAATTTTTTCAGATATTCTTCCATCACCATTTCCAACTATTCCACCGCCCAGCACAAGTTGTAAGGCAGGAACAACCGCTGCTCCGTTTTTGAAAGAACTGCCATGGAATCCAATTTGTGCAAGACTATGTTGTCCGCATGAATTCATACATCCGCTGATTTTAATCTTAATATCATTATTGAAGATCAATTCCGGATACTCCTCAATCACAACACGCTCAAGCTCTTTCGCAATCCCGGTACTATTGGATATTCCTAAATTACACGTGTCAGTTCCCGGGCATGCGGTGATATCAGCCACACTGTCGAAGCCGGGTTCCGCAAGCTGTAATTTATCCAACGATCTGAACAAAGCAGGCAAGGCCGCTTTAGGTACAAACTTTAACAACAACCCCTGATTGACAGTGACACGAATATCATCTGCCGCATAGGCATTAACTATTTCTGCCAGTGAACGTGCAGTATCGGAACTGATGTTACCAAGTACTACTTTAATATTCACGGCGAAGAAGCCTTGCTGCTTTTGTTCAAATACATTGGATACTAACCAATCTTTGTACTTTTGTGACTCACTTATTTTAAATGTTGTAAAAGACGCGGAGTTAACATTTGCTTTTGTGTTAACAGATTCGCGGTTGACAACAAGAGATTTTACATTCAAGGCCAGGCGCTCTTCTTCAACATATTTCAGCAATTTCTCAATGCCGATCTTATTTACAAGATATTTTATGCGTGCTTTGTGGCGGCTGGTTCTTTCACCGTGACGATCAAACACACGAATCACAGCCTCTGTAAATGGAACAAGTTGATCTTCTTCGAGGAAATCGAATGCTGTCTTCGCAAGAAACGGTTGTGCTCCCAATCCTCCACCGATCAATACTTTAAAACCTCGGACAATTTTTCCTTCTATGATCTTTACTTTAGGAATAAAACCCAGATCATGCATGAAGGTATAAGCAGTATCATCATCGTTCGAAGAAAATGCAATTTTGATTTTTCTTCCCAGTTCCTGACCGAAAGGCTTCCTTAAAAAATATTTGAAAAGTTCCTGCGCATAAGGAGAAACATCAAATGGTTCTTTCGGATCAATTCCCGATACTGCGGAAGCTGTTATGTTCCTTACTGTGTTACCACAAGCCTCACGCAATGTAACATCTTCTTCTTCCAATTTCCTCCAGAGTTCCGGAGTGCGATCCAGACTAACATAATGAATCTGAATATCCTGGCGCGTTGTTAAATGCAGATTCCCGTTGGAATATTCATCTGAAATATCAGCAATGCGCACCAGTTGTTTTGCTGTCACTTTTCCGAATGGCAACTTTATGCGGATCATCTGAACGCCTTGTTGGCGCTGACCGTAAACACCGCGAGCAAGACGAAGAGAACGAAATTTATCTTCGTGCAAAGTGCCATTCCTGAATGCGCGGATCTTTTGTTCAAGATCCACTAAGTCTTTTTCTACAAGAATTTTTCCTGCACGGTCGGCTGTATTTTCGATTTCTGTTTGAAAGCTTTTCATGATTTCTTTTTGAGTTTTTCTTGTTTCAATAAATTTCTAAACAGTTGCATTGTAGATCTGATACCATTCCTCACGGCTCAGTTCAATTGAATACGCGCTGGCAGCATTTTTTATCCGCTTCTTATCCGGACTTCCAATGATCGGCAATGCACCCAGCTTATAAAGCCACGCTACAGCAATCTGCTCAATGTTCGCGTTATGGTTTTTACTGATCAGAGCAAGTGCTTTTCTGACCTGTACTGCTTTTTTATCCTTGCCTGTGAGAATGCGTCCACCGGCAAGCGGAGCCCATGCCAATGGTTTGCTGTACTGTTCTTTAATAAAATCTAACCGTCCATCATTGATCGCACCCGTTTGCAGAATACTTAGTTCAATGTGATTGGTGATAATGGGATGTGATAAATGCGATGCGAGTAAACGATGTTTGCTCGCATTAAAATTTGACACTCCGATATATCGGATTTTTCCATTCAGGACAAGTTCAGATAATGCCGAAGCGGTTTCTTCCACATCAAATAAAGGATCATTATTCTCAAGGAGAAAAATATCAATGTAGTCCGTGTTCAGCTTTTTCAACGAGGCATTCACAGAATTTTTAATGTGAGTAGCGCTGTGATCCACAAACACATTCTTGCCTGATTTCCTTATTCCGCTTTTGGTAGAGATGACAATGTCTTCGCGATCAAATGATCCTGTGCGTATGGCTTTACCGAATAGCTCTTCAACTTTACCATTACCATACTGATCGCTGTGATCAAACGTGTTGACTCCGAGTTCAAGATTGTAGTTGATGATGTCTTCCACTTTCTTTGCATTGACAAGTGCGGCGGTGTTCCATCTCCAGAAACCATAAATAGCTGCGGAAACTTCCGGGCCAGAATCGCTTATATATACTTTTTCCATTTTGTTTTATTTTTAAGATTTGTTCTTTTCAATTTGTTTTTTTACAAAAAAAAAGCCCTTCCGTGGTTGCGGAAGGGCTTTCAGATTTTGCGTTTATTGTTTTAGATCTTACAATAGTGCATTCTTGTTGCTCTCCGCATTCGCAGAAACATACAGCACATACACATTACAAATAAGTTCAAAGTGAAAAGTCCAAAGTATAAAGTCGTCATGTTTTTGTTTTTATTTGTTTTT
Source organism: Bacteroidota bacterium (assembly GCA_030855265.1). Taxonomy (GTDB): domain Bacteria; phylum Bacteroidota; class Bacteroidia; order 2-12-FULL-35-15; family 2-12-FULL-35-15; genus 2-12-FULL-35-15. Next base: position 20,929 of record JALYRR010000022.1, read on the forward strand.
TAAAACTAAAAAAGGCTTCCCGATTCCGGAAAGCCTTTCAATTAAATTGATGTTATATGTTGTTACAACAGGCTTTCCACAATTACGCACACATCATACAGCACATCATGTGGCTGTTTGAAGTTGTTGGCGTATATGTAAAGTTGTTGTTCATTGTTTTTTATTCTGCGGCAAATATAAGTTGGATTTTATTCATTATCCAAATTTATTTTTTGTCCCGGCTTATTTTATGATCAATTTCCCCGTGTTTATAAGGCCTTTAGAGCCTGTAATTTTATAGAAATAGATCCCGTTTTCAAGCCCATTCCGTGACATTTGAAAAGACTTCTCCGAAATATCCGACATTGATTTTACCTTTTTACCCAAAACATCGGTTAGTTCAAAAGAATACATTTCCTTTTCTTTTGACTGTATTACAAATCGAGTATTCTCACTGAAAGGATTTGGAAAGACCAGGACATCATTGAGCAGACCCGAGTGTTCGTCGATCGCGGCAGGCATCTCAATTGTATTCAATGTTGTGTTCGTTACAATCGCAGCATTGAAATCGAAATAGATGTAAGCTGTGTTTTGTATTTCTGTCAAGGGCACCAGGCCGGTATTCAACTTGATTCGGTATGTAACAAAACCGTGACTGTTCAATTCATCTGAAGTACTGTCAGGCAACATAATATTTGGGAAGTTGAATGTCATTACACCGCCTGTTAAAGAGTTTCCGGACATGGCGTGGCTCGAAGATATGATCTCAAAAGTACTAAGATCTAAATTCGCGCTGATCGTGTCAACCAGCTTTACATTAACTGCCGGTGCCGTTCCGGTGTTCTGAAAGTGAACAGTATAGAGCATGTTTCCCGTATCATCAGGAATGAATCCGGGACTTCCAAGACCTGCCGGCGTTACTTCCTTGAAATTCGGATCATATGAAGCGGCGATCGGAATACAGCGTGTATAGTTATCGTTTGTAAGATCTGTATCACCCGAAGCAGAGACCGATAATTGAATGCATAGTGTATCGGTAATTGTTGCCGTTGAACAAATATGCGCTCTGGTAAGGACTGAATTATACAGGTAAGGACTAGGATCATAAACGTCCGCTAGGTTATACCAAACTGTATCTCCTGTCACGGAAGCGCTGACCGCACTCGGTTGCAAAGGCAATGTTGTATCAACAACGTAAGTAAGGCAAGGAGGAAAGATCAAACGAATGATGCCCGGCGTAACTGAACCATCGCAAACCGTTTTTAAAATGGTAGGATGAGACCAAACAGTCACAAATTGATTAGGCCACCAGTTGCCGATCGGCGTGATTGAATTTGCAATAAAATCAAAAGATGGAGTACAGGCAATTGAAAAGTCTTCGTTCGATAAGCTGCCAGCAACAATCGTTGTTGCATGGGGCGTACTTGAAGCGCAAGCTACGTTGTAGCCATTTGATAATGTTCCCATTCCGATGGTGTATGTCCCCGGCGCGCTGTTGGTATAATAGTATTGACCGGTGTAATCGGTGAACGCGACGTCCGTACTTGTGCCTGATGTTAAAAGAACACTCTGATTTTGCAAGGGTTGTTCACCCGGATCGTTTATACAACTGCTGTTCACATCGTATTTCACCTGACCCAATAAGGCTTCACCAAAATTACAAGGCAATGACTTCAGATAAAACCCTCTCGAGAGAAGCGAACCTGACGGAACACCGGCCTGGGTAATTGACCCGATATAAGGCAAGCCGTTTACCGGATTAATTTGCATTTGATTTGATTTACAACTTGAATTGGAAATGTATTGTCTTCCGGCAGGGATCCAGCTTCCACCGAAAAAACGACTAACGGTTCCCGGAAAATAATTTAAATACTGTTTGGTGAAGTAAACAAATACATTGTTGCTGTTGTCTACTGCCATGTCTACATCACTAACATATCCTGTGGTTACGTATGATCCAAGCACCGACCAGCTTGTCCCGTTAAATTTGTGACATAAAGGTTGGTAAGATGCAGACTGATCCTGATATACGATATACAAGTTATTGCTCAAATCAACCTTCAGCTTTAATTGATGTGCCTGAGCTGAGGAAATGGTTCCGGAGCCAACGGTTGTCCAGACGCCTGAAGTAAGTTTCTTGACGATTGCTTTTGTTCCGAGTCCGTTATCGGAATAAGCCACATACTGATTTCCGGCATGATCAAACCTGATATTTGTGTATGCGGCCGATCCAACCGTGAAATTCGGTGGCCCTTCGCTTACCCAGGATGTACCGTTAAACTTCTTGACATTTCCGAGCAAACTGAACGACACATCACAATAAAAAATATGCGGTTGATTAGTCAGCGGGTTGATCGCTAGCGATACATCATACGTATTGTTGATCACCGCCCCGACGTTCTGCCAAGCAACACCGTCAAATTTCATAACGTAAATATCCACACTGCCTTGTCGGTAAGCCACATAAGGAACACCCGCTGTGTCAAAAGCAATTTTTGCAAATTCAGTATAACCGGTATTAAATCCCGGGGTGCCCACATAAACCCAAGTGTTCCCCACGTATTTTTTCACACTTATTTTATCTGAATAGAGTGAGTCAGAATAAACGACATAAGGTGTTCCGAATTTATCTATGTCAAAATAAGCTCCTCCTGCCCCTGTGCCGGTGATCGGACCGGTAATGCTCTCGCTGCCGGTTACACGTGCTTTTACTCCATCGTATCTCATAACTCCAAAATCTCTCCAACCCATTAAAGGAGAAGCCGTGTTTTCTGTGTATAGCATATACAAATTGTTGGTCACAGGATCTATGCTCATTCCACGGTAATAGGCATACTGATAAGTAATATAAGCGTTTGTAGGAGTCGCATAAGATGAAACAACACTCCAAGTGGTTCCGTTATATTTTGCAATTTCTGCTGCAGTACCGGTTACTTTTGTGTATGCCATAAATAAATTGTTCGATGAATCGAAAGCCAGGCTATTATACCAGGTAGCGTAAGGCACGAATCCGGGAGTTCCGAGGTATGTCCAGGTGCTTCCACTTAAATACATTACACTTGGTGCATTAAAGGCGAAATCCTGAAATGCGACGTGCGGCACGTTAAAATTATCAAAAGTGACTGGGGAATTCCACTGTGCATTTGCAAACTCCGGACCAGCAGCGCCCAATGGTGCCCAGCTGGTCCCGTTAAATTTCATTACGTTCAATTGACCCGGTCCATAAGTTAAATAAGTCAAGTACGGCACACCACCACTTGTAGAGATCTGTCCCTGGTACATCGACGAAGCCCCAAAATTCGTTGCGCCCACAGTATTCCAACCGACACCGTTATATTCTATGACTGTTGAAACAGCTGTAGAATCCGTATAATAGACGAAAGGATGGTTCGTTGTTTTGTCGACGAAGAAGTCCATGTCCACAATCGTATCCGCGCCCATTCCCGGACTTCCAATGACGCTCCAGCTGAAACCGTTGTAAAATTGAACAGTCAATTTTTTACCATTCGCAAAATCTTTGTATGCCACATACACCCGGTTCAAATTATCCGTACCGATCTTTACGAAATCGGTTTTCCCTGTTGAGATACCCGGAGTTCCAAGAAACGTCCATTGCTCATTCAAAAAGCGTTTGACACTGATTTTGTCCGAATTTTCTTTGTCGCAATATGCTACGTATTGAACACCGGCATTATCAGAAGCTATTGCCGGTTCGTATAGGCTACTTCCATCAGCCATAAAGAACATGTCATTGTCCTTGCCGACAGATTGCCAATCACATTGTGCGTCTATAGATGACGCGGATGCAATTAGAATTATTGAAG
>JALYRR010000329.1 GCA_030855265.1 Bacteroidota bacterium
CCTCACGGAGATACCGGACTTACAGGAAGAAAGATCATTGTTGATACATACGGTGGAAAAGGTGCACATGGCGGAGGAGCTTTCTCCGGTAAAGATCCTTCCAAAGTGGATCGTTCTGCAGCTTATGCAACACGACACATCGCAAAAAATCTTGTTGCTGCCGGTGTTTGTTCTGAAGTCCTTGTTCAGGTTTCTTATGCAATCGGTGTTGCACAACCAATGGGAATTTACATCAACACGTATAACACTTCCAAGCTGAAAATATCTGACGGAGAGATCGCGAAGATCGTGGAAAAAGTATTTGACATGCGTCCTTACTTTATCGAACAACGTTTAAAACTTCGCACTCCTATGTACAGCGAAACCGCTGCTTATGGACACATGGGAAGAAAAAATGAGATCGTTACAAAAACATTCAGCACACCGGATGGCAAAACGAAAACAATGAAAGTGGAACTTTTCACATGGGAAAAACTTGACTATGTTTCAAAAGTGAAAGCTGCATTCAAAATAAAATAATCTTTTGAATTCTTAAATTGAATGCCCGGACCAAAATCCGGGCATTTTCTTTATAAAAAAACCTGGTCTGCCGGAATGCAGAATTTGTCCTGCTTAATTTAAAGTTCATCCTCCCATATTTACGTATTTCAATAATTTAATTAATTTTGTTTCAGAGGAATAAAACAATCCTCAAAAAGCCTACGGATGTCAGCTCAAGCTATATTAAGAATCTTTATTGCCGATGATGATGATGATGACCAAATGCTATTAAAAGAGGTCTTCGAAGAGATCGCATCCGGTATTCAAATTACACCAATGTCAGATGGGAAGCAATTGATGAAACACCTTTCCTCCGGCGATTTACCTGACCTTATTCTGCTCGATTTAAATATGCCTTTTAAGAATGGTGCAGAATGCTTAAGTGAAATACGACGTGATCAGCAACTGAAATACATTCCTGTTGTGATCCTATCGACTTCAAAGCATGCCACGGACATAGAATTCTGTTATACAAACGGAGCGCAATTGTTTTTCACAAAGCCTTGTAGTTTTAAGGATTTAAAAACCCTGGTTTCTTCAATACTTTCCATTAACTGGAAAAAATTCACCACCATTTCATCCAAAGCAACTTATTTCCAGATTGCTTCCGAAGGTTATTTTACTGAGTTACCCAACACCGGCACGAATTGAAAAAAAGATTTCTTCTTTTTATTCTTCTACTTCAGTCCGGACTTTCATTTTCAGAAAATGATCCGGTTAAAAAAATCATTTTACATCCACGCTTAGGCGAGACCATCAGCACGGAGGAGAAAGAAAAATATCAGCTTTTTCCCGAATACCGCACTCAAACCTTTGGCTCCGCCTATGTGTATCAACTGAATGATTCCGTTTTCATGATGGTGGTTAACCCGATCGGAGCGGCATCCTTCGAAAAAACAATCAGCAATCAGGAAATCCTTGCGATTTACAAGGCAGTTGAGAGTTTCAGTAATGAGGAAATGAAACAATTGGCCGAAGTGGAAAAAGAAAGAAGGCAGGAATCAGCAAATGATATCGCCAGATTCAGTCTTCAGTTTATCTTCATCGCCCTTGAAATCCTTTTAGCCATTAGCAATTAGGTCATTCATCTTCTATTCGGCCAGCCTTCTGAATTATCCCGCAGGACGCCGAATAATTGCTATATTTGCGCCCTAAATTTCAATGGTTTCTCTCTCAAATGGATAAAAATTCAATCATCGGCCTTTTGGTCATTGGCGGCATTCTCGTAGGATGGATGGTCATGGCACAACCCTCTAAGGAAGAGCTTGCAAAACAGCAGGCAATAAAAGATTCTGTTGCGCTATTCGATCAAACACAAAAAACAAAAGCAGAGGCGGCAGCAAAAACTATTATTCCCGCTACAACCACTCAGCTTACATCCGTGCAGGATACGCTTTCCGGAAATCCTGACTCTGTAAAAAAAATCATCAAACAGCAGATCTATGGCGGTTTTGCTGATGCTTCCGAAGGAGAGAACAAGATCATAACGCTAGAGAATGAACTCATGAAAGTGAGCGTTTCCAGCAAAGGCGGGCGCATCTCTTCGGTGGAACTTAAAACCTATAAAACGTTTGATGGCAAACCTCTCATCCTTTTCGATGCGGATTCATCCACTCAGAATTTATCTTTCACAGCCTATTCCAAAAAATTCTCCACCGATTCTCTCTTTTTTACGGCCGACAATGAAGGCTTTTCGATAAAGGACAAAGAATCAAAAAGCTTGTCCATGCGCTTGTACGCAGGAAGCAAAGCCAAATACATTGAATATGTATACGGACTTACCGGTAACGAATACATGATGACCTTCCGCGTTAATACCGTGGGTTTCCAGGATATTATTGCTCCGACAGAAAAGGGACTCACCCTGAACTGGCAGATGAAAACGCCGATGCAGGAACAGAGTGCCTCCAACCAGAGGATGAACTCTACTGTCTATTATAAACAGGTAGATGAAAATGTAGACAAG
>JALYRR010000330.1 GCA_030855265.1 Bacteroidota bacterium
CTTCAGAGCACAGCACCTCTTATTTGAATTCCAAAAATGTTGAAACGGGTTGGCTGGAAAAAATTATGACCAGACGCATTGCCAAAAATGCAGGTTTCATCTCACCCGTTTCTATCGATCTCAGGAATGCGATGAAAGAAAAAAACATACCCGGAAATTTCGAGGTGGTTTATAATGTAGCCGACACAACTATCTTCTACCCTTCAACCGAAAAAAAGCAAAATGGTAAATTCCATTTTTTGCATATTTCAACGCTAGATGATGCACATAAAAACATTTCCGGAATGCTGAGAGTGGCGGCGCGACTTTCGGCTATACGTAATGATGTCGAATTTTATTTTGTGGGAGATGGTGACACAAGGCCACATGAAGAAACCGCAAAAAAGCTTAACATTTATAACACCGTGGCTTTTTTTGAAGGGACAAAAACAACATCAGAAGTTGCTGCACTCATGCGATCCTCGGATTGTTTTGTATTGTTCAGCAATTACGAAAATTTACCTTGTGTGATCACGGAAGCCTTAGCTTGCGGAATTCCGGTAGTTTCTACAAATGTCGGGGGGATCCCTGAGCACATCACGAAAGAAAGAGGCTTACTTGTCCCCGCCAGGGATGAAAATGCCCTTTTCGAATCACTTGTTCTTATGCTGGAATCCATTCCTAATGGTAAATATGATAAGAAATTGCTCAGCAGTTATGCTCAGCAGAATTTCAGCTATGAAAAAGTAAGTGAAAAATTTCAGCATCTTTATCAACGTGTTTTAATTAAATAAAGAATAAGAATGACCCGTTTTTTAAAATTATTTAAAGCTTTATCGGCGATTTTAAGACAACCAGCCTTACTCAACAAAGTGCTTGATGATACAGATTTGAATAAGGAAGAGGTAATTAAAAAATATCAACTTCCCAGAGGTTTAAAAACGGTAGAAATCATGGACCTGCTTCCGGTCTTAGACTTGGAAGTTGAACCATTTGGCGCCATGGAAGGCGGGTCTACTCCTATCGACTTAGCATTATTAAAAGGACTGGCGAGTTTAAAATCAGGTTGTCATTATTTCGAGATCGGGACATGGAGAGGAGAAAGCGTAGCAAATGTAGCCTCCGTTGCAGAACACTGTGTAACCCTCAATCTTCCCGATGAACACATGTTAAAAACAGGAATGCCTCCTTCCTATGTTGCGCTTCACCGCTTCTTTTCTCAAGATCTAAAAAATGTGACACACCTTGAAGGAAACTCCCTCACGTATGATTATCAAAGCCTGAAGAACAAGTTTGATCTTGTTTTCGTGGATGGTGACCATCACTATGAAAGTGTGAGAACAGATACAAAAAATGCATTCACTTTATTAAAGGATGCCCATTCGGTTATTGTATGGCATGACTACGGAAACGATCCTTCTGATATCCGCTGGGATGTACTTCGGGGAATTCTGGATGGAACACCGGCAGAGAAACAGAAGTACCTGTACCGCGTGTCAAATACACTTTGTGCTATTTACACCGAGCAGCCTCTATCCTCAAGATATCCGGATCCTTTTTCGCAGCCTCTAAAACATTTTTCAGTAAAGGTCAGCGCAAAAAAAAGACTATAAAAAAAGAACAAAAAGTTTTTTATCCTGCTTGTATTCTGATAATCCTTTTGCTATATTTGTTTTCCATTACTTTATTGCACGTCTAACTAAAAATAAAAAATGCTATGAAAAAACATCTACTATTAGGCCTTTCCGCCTTTGGTATTGCTGGATCTGTACTTGCACAAAACACAATTCCAAGTGTTAACCTTCAAAAGGTTGCTCCTGCAGGCGCAAAACTAACTTTACCTTACAAAAAAAATCAATCTGCCGGTACCAACCAGGATCTATTTGAATCTTATGTTTACGGATTGGCTGCAACAAATACAGCTCCTGTAAATAAAGCTTTTACTACAGCTACGATTGGTACAACTGAATATCAGAACCAAACAAACTCATCCGTTTGTAACCGTATCATTAAAAGTTCAGATGGAACCATTTCGGCAACCTGGACAATGGCTCAACTTGCTGATTGGTCAGACAGAGGAACAGGATATAATTATTTTAACGGAACCAGCTGGGGTGCTGCTCCTACTGTCCGTATAGAAAACATCAGAACAGGATTTACCAATATTGGAGTTACAGCATCAGGTGCTGAAGTTGTTGTTGCTCATGAAGCGACTAATATCCATGTGGCTTCACGTTCTGCAAAAGGTACTGGAACTTGGTCAAATACAGCATTAGGATTTCCTGATGTGTGGTCACGCCTTTCAGTTGGTGGCTCAAACGGTATCACACTTCATGTGATCTCTCAGACTACAGGTGTTGGAAATCCTCCATTCATGGGTCAAGACGGAGCTATTGCTTATTCACGTTCATTAGATGGCGGAGCTACCTGGGATAAAGTAAGAACTGTAATTCCTCAGATCGATTCTTCCTTTTATCTTGGTTTCGGCGGATATGCATATTCCATTGACGCTAAAGG
>JALYRR010000177.1:0-3137 GCA_030855265.1 Bacteroidota bacterium
GTCTTCGCTTCTTTATCAATTGCCACCTCTACCCTGATATCGTCAAGTTTGGCGTTCGATTCACCAAGAGAAGAAAGAGTTTTGAGCTTTTGGGTCGCATCAACTGCATTTGACACCAATTCCCTTAAAAAGATCTCATGATCGGAATAAAGGAATTTCTTGATGATCGGGAAAATGTTTTCTGTCTGTACGTTGATCTTGCCGGTACTCATAGTTTTAGATATTAGATGTTTATTAGATGTTGGATGTTAGAAAAAGGATGTTATGTTAGATGTTTAATCTGCCGGCTGCCTTTCCCAAAGGATATGCCAGTGGCGGATTGCTGACAACTTGACAAGCAAACGAGTCAAAAAAATCGTAATTTTACAAAATGTCATTAAAGGTAACAAAAATAGCAGCTTTGACAGGACACAACGGTTCTGTATATACACTGGAGAAAGGCTTGAATGATCATACTTTTTTCTCAGGGAGCAGTGACCGATTTGTGGCTATGTGGAACCTGGAAACCATGCAGACAGAGCAATTCGCTGCCAAATTCCCCGGGATCATCTATGCCTTGTGTCATGTTCCGGAGAAGGAGCTTCTTATAGCCGGCACGTCCGCTGGATCGGTGCATATCATTGATCTGAAGAGTAAAGAAGAGATCAAAATCCTGCAGCATCATACCCTCCCGGTCTTCTGCATCCGGTATTCCCTTGAAACGGATTGTTTTTACAGCGCTTCAGGTGACGGAACATTCGCTATCTGTTCATTGAAAAGCCTTTCTGTGATCAAGATTAAAAAGTTGTGTGAAGAAAAAGTGCGCAGCATCGATTTCAATTATCAGACATCGGAGATTGCTGTTGCCAGTGGTGATTCTATGATCCGGATTTTTGATCTTCATTCACTGCATGAGAAAATTGTTTTCAGCGCTCATGGATTTTCTGCAAACTGTGTGAAATATTCACCGGATGGATCTTTAATTTTCAGCGGTGGCAGAGATGCTCATTTAAATGTTCGGGATACAAAGAGCTATGAGCTGATCAAAAGCATCCCTGCGCATAACTTTGCTTTATATGATATAGTCTTTAGTCCGGATGGAAAATTGATTGCTACTGCAAGCCGCGACAAAACACTAAAGATCTGGAATGCAGATTCACTTGAATTGCTTGTGCGGATCAATCATGAAAATTTTGAAGGACATAAAAACTCAGTGAATAAGTTGTTATGGACGAAGCACAATGATTATTTGATTTCAACAGGTGATGACAGGCAGATCATGGTTTGGAAGACGGAGTTCTGATTCTCAGCCAACCCAAAGGTTTCCGGCCAGCCCCAACCCAACACTTACCATTGAGAATCGATAAAGGGAAACGTTCCCGGGGCTGCATATAAATATTTTGCTGAATCACCTCCACTTCATCGTTTGTTACTTCTGATACAATTGCAACGTGTCCGAATTTTCCACCAAATACAAGGATGTCGTTCACTTCGGGTAACGCATCGTCTCCGTTGAAATACTGAATCAGATCTCTTCGTTTGTTTATCGCTCCATTTACGATCTTCTTATTAAAGAAATCCTTTGCATGCCCGAAACCATCCGGCATTTTATGATGCAGATGATCGATATAATACCTTTTGATAAATTCAACACATTGCCACTTTTTTCCATAATAGAAGGAATCCACAATACGGTAATGTTTACCCTGACTATTACTGTAAACCGTTCCGTTATTGTAAACAACAATTCCATTAAATGAATCCACAGAATCACCAATCACAAAAGAATGTGTGATCGCATAGATAGGATAGCGTTTTTTTAGAAAGAAAAACCAGACAGCAATTAAGGAAAGAAGAAACAGGAAGAAAATGCGAAGAGCCTTTTTCAACCTGTTTCTATTATCTGATCAATGTTACAGAACCTTTGTAATAATGGAAATTTCCTTTGAGATCGGAGACGGTGATCGAATAAACATACACATCCCTTTGAGCGATTTCACCACCTTTATTGGCTCTTCCGTCCCATGGAATATTTATATCATTGGTCTTAAAAATCAGATTCCCCCAACGATCGAAGATCAGCATTTCATAATCTTTCAGGAAAATCCCTTTCCCGGAAAAAGTATCATTGTATCCACTGCCGTTTGGTGTGAACGCATTTGGAATGTAGAAAACAAAATCCGGTTCAATGATGATCGTATTCACTGCAGTATCGGCACAACCGAAATTTGTGGTTGTGATTAAAGTGATATCATACGTCCCTGTATCGGCATAGGTATGTCCGGGAGGATTGATGAGTGAGGATGTAGTAAGATCATTAAAATCCCACAACCAGATATTTGAGCCGGTACTGAAATCAGTTACAGTAATTATTGGATCAATAATAGAAGTACTGTTTGGCTGCACAAAAAAGGCTGCTTCCGGTTTTGGATAAACTGTGATATAATCCGGCCGGCTTAAGGTCGTCACACATCCGCTATCCGATGTAGCTGTTAAGGATACATCAAACATCTCCGGATTGAAAAGTGAATTGGTTGTAAAACAATGAGGATCACTCATAGGATTACCATCGCTAAATGTCCAGCTCAACATGTATGAACCCGATGAAATAGTTGTCAGGTTTTGAAAAGTCGTACAAAACACCTCACAACCAACAGGGTTAGGAACAGTGAAATTCACCACAGGATTCGGGCTGACCACAATTATTTTTGAAAGTGAATCAGCACATCCGAAATTAGAAACGACAAGTAATTCAACATTGTAAGAACCTGTGTCGGCATACAGATGAGAAGTATTCTGTGCGTTCACAAAAGGGGAAGCATCACCGAAATCCCAGGCCCATGAAACAATTGCATCGGGAGAAGCAATCACAGACTGATCCGTAAAAGTGACTGCAGTTCCATCACATACATTTCCTGCATTGAATTGTGCAAGAGGTTTTGGATGTATTACAACAGTTCGTGTGATCGTATCCTTACAACCATTATTGCTTGTAACAATTAAAGTGGTGCTGAAACTGCCCGCATTTAAATACGTGTGAACAGGATTTTGAACTGTTCCTAAGGCCGTTCCATCTCCGAAGTTCCATGACCAGGTTGTGATTGTTCCTGAAGGAATAACAGAAATATCATTAAAGGTGACAGGTAATCCATGACAAA
>JALYRR010000177.1:3147-7713 GCA_030855265.1 Bacteroidota bacterium
AAACATCGGTGAAATTAAAATCAGCTACCGGCATCGGATATACGGTGATGGTTGCAACTGAGGTATCAGAACATCCAAAAACAGAGGAGTTGGAAACAAGTGTTACCTGGTAATTTCCTGTTGCAGAATAAAGATGTGCGGGATCATACGTTGTTGTATTTAATGCTGACCCATCTCCGAAATCCCAGGACCAGCTTGCGATTGTGCTTGGCGGAGGAGTTGTGGAGGTATTGGTAAATTGCGCAGATGTAGTGAGACAGGTATTACTGAATGTGAATGATGAAACAGGAACATCGAATGTAAATACGGGAACTGTATCGGCATTTGAACAACCGTCAGTAGAGGTTGTAAGAAGAATCACATTGTAGGATCCTGCTGCAGAATAATAATGAACCGGATTTGTTAATGCTGAAGCAGGGGTTGCATCTCCGAATGTCCAGAGAAATGAAGCAATTGCTCCTGAAACGTCCATTGCAGAAGTGTTGGTGAAGCTGATCGAGTCGCCGAAGCACACATCCAGATGTGTAAATGAAGCAACCGGATTAAAATAAACTTCCACAGATTGAGTGATCGTATCCTTACAACCTTCTATGCTTGTTACGATAAGAGTAACATTATAAATACCTGCATTCGGATAGATGTAAGAAGGATTCTGAAGAGTGTTCAATGCACTTCCATCGCCGAAATTCCATGACCATGCTGTAATTGAACCCGCAGGAATAGTGGAATTATCGGTGAAAGCAGTGGCGTTACCATGACAAACAGTTGTATTTGTATAAGCGGCCACCGGCATTGGGAAAACAGTAATTGTTGCACTCGTTGTATCCGAACAACCAAGGTTGGAAGAATTATTTATCAGCGTTACCAGATAATTTCCAGTAGCGGCATATAAATGAGAAGGGCTAAGTGTAGTTGTATTCAAAGGAGAACCATCGCCAAAATCCCATGACCAGCTGGCTACAGAACCCATCGCTGGTGATGTGGATGTGTTGGTAAAGATGGCATTCGCATTCAGACAGGTATTGCTGAAAGTAAAGGATGAAACAGGTGCATCAAATGTATTGACAGTAGAGCTTAGTGAATTTGTACATCCTGCGGTTGAGGTAACAAGCAAAGTAGTTGTATATGAACCCGCAGTATATACATGTGAAGGAGAAAGTGCAGAGCTTACGGGGCTTCCATCACCGAAGGTCCAGGAATAAGATGCAATTGTTCCTGAAGGATCCATGGTGGATGTATTTACAAAAGACACTGCATTTCCGAAACAAACATCCGAATAAGTGAATCCAGCAACCGGATTAAAATAAACTTCTACTGTCTGATCGATCGTATCGGCACAACCTTCACTGTTGGCTGAAATAAGTGTAACTGTATAAAGACCTCCAGTTGCGTATGTATGAGTCGGATTCTGAGTTGTGCCGAATGGAGTACCGTCTCCGAAATTCCATGACCAGGAAGACAAAGCACCAACCGGAATGGTTGAGTTATCAGTGAAGGAAGTGGCAGTACCCTGACAAACCGTGGTATTGCTGAATGAAGCAAGTGGCTTTGCAAGAACAAGAATGTATACTGTGCTCGTATCAGTAGTGTTACCGCATGGGGCTACTAATTCTACTATATGAATTCCGGGAGTAGAAAATGCAAGTGATAAGGTATCCAGATCTCCAAGAAATAAAACACCATCAATATACCAGTTCTCATCACATCTCATTCCCACTGAAGTAGTATTGAAAAATGAAACCGAATCATTTACACAAATAATGGAATCACTTGGAACGAAGGAAGGAATGGTTGTACAGTGTGAACAAAGGAAAAGATCAGTAGGCAGATAAATGTGTGTGGCCAGCAGCGGAACAGTTTCAATTGCACCTGTCACCATTTCACTTGCACCGCTTCCTTCAGTTAAAATAACATCATTTACAATGGTTGCACAATTGGATTCAAAACATCCAACAACTCCAAGGCTGTCGGTTTTCATAAAGACCGCATCAAAATATGTCGCCCCAAAACTTGTGCTGACTACCGACAAAGCGTATCCACCATCAGTCGTTTGTGTAACGGCGGAGGATCTGTCAGAACCTGTATCTCCGTATGCTTTAGACCACTGCATGATCCCGTTAACATCCGTTTTTATTAGATACGCATCGAGACTTCCTGCACCGAAACTGGAAGTAAGTCCGGTAATAATATATCCATTGTCGGTAGTCTGATGAACAAAACGCGGTTGATCGTCGCCGACACCACCAAAGGTTTTCGACCATTGTACATTCCCTAATGCATCTGTTTTAATGAGAAGCACATCGCTGCTGCCTGCTCCAAAACTTTCAGTATTTCCTGAGATAATAAATCCACCATCAGTAGTAACTTCCCCCATGATGCCCCATGAACTGTTTCCATCATTTCCAGCTCCGCCATACGTTTTTGAAAACTGAACTGTTCCAAAAGCATCCACCTTCAGCAAATAAATATCTGCTCCTCCTGCTCCAAAACTTGTAGTGTAACCGGTTACCATATAGCCGCCGTCACTCGTCTGTTGCACATAATCACCCCAATCCGCACCTGCGCCACCATAAATTTTCTTCCATTGTGTATTACCGAAAGCATCTGTTTTGATCAAAGCAAGATCTGAGGAGCCAAATCCAAGTCCTTCAAGGAATCCGGAAAAAATGTATCCTCCGTCACTTGTCTGCTGAACATATAAACCATAATCAGCAACGGTACTTCCATATTCTCTCGACCATTGAACATTTCCCAAAGCATCCAGCTTCAAAACGATCATATCATAATCACCCACACCTAAAGTAGCAAGGCCGGCAATAATATATCCTCCATCACTTGTTTGGCGGATACACTTTCCACCATCAACTGAAACACCACCGTAGGTTTTGAACCATTCAGGATTTCCGCAGGCATCAACTTTATAAGCATAAATATCACAGCTTCCTTCGCCGGAAGTTTCATGCTGCCCCGTTCCGATAAATCCTCCATCGCTGGTTTCTTCGAGGGCAAGTCCGCCATTCATTCCAACAGCGTTGAATGTACGGAGGAAAGTATTGGAAGTGCTCTGAGCCAGAAGGAATTCATTGCTGATCAAAACGATAAAAAGAAAAAGGAAAAAATGCTTAGTAGTTTTATACATATTCTGGAATGTAAAATTCAAAAAAATCGAAAACTAAGAAAGGACTATTTTACTGATCCGGATTCGATCGGTTTATTATCGACTTTAACAAAAACATCAGCTGCAGGAAAGCCTACATCCGTTCCCATTTTTTTCAATGATTCCATTGTGAGCTGAGTATCTTCAGGAAGGTTGAAGGTGGTATAGCTATTTTCCTTATCGATAAAAAAATTCTCAATTCCGGAAATGCTTTTTAGCTGAGTTTCAAATTTAGGTGTGAGGAAAGGACAATGCAGTGCACCGTGTCCGATATCAATCCGAACATATTTTTTTCCGCCTGTCTGAACCATGCTTGTCGACTGAGCATTGGATGAGTTAATGGAAACAAATAAAAAGACAAGAAATAAACAGCTGTTCAGACTTTTGAAGAAATGTGTTGTAGCGTTT
Source organism: Bacteroidota bacterium (assembly GCA_030855265.1). Taxonomy (GTDB): domain Bacteria; phylum Bacteroidota; class Bacteroidia; order 2-12-FULL-35-15; family 2-12-FULL-35-15; genus 2-12-FULL-35-15. The sequence goes on from JALYRR010000177.1 coordinate 6,713, forward strand.
TTCATGGGGATATATTTTAAGCAGTAATAATTTAAATCTTTGATCCTTTTCTAAAAACCGATAAGATGCTTTATCAGAAGATGCGAAAAAGTGTTATAGCGTTGAATTACCCTCTGATAAAGGCATGCCTTCAAGCAAATATACGCTTATTCCCTATTATTCAGATTTTCAATGATTTAATTAATCATCATGGCCTTTTACATCTCCTGATTTGCCACCGGTATTCCACAATTCTTCGGATTTTTTATTGGCAAGCTTAAGCGAATCAGAAACCGCCTTATCCCCGAAACGATTGAGGTCCGGCTTCCCAGCATTCACCCAGGCTGTGTACCAAAGACTTCCAAGTGTGATGATAGATTCACGCATTCTTCGCTCCACCATCCCATTCAGCATTTTATCATACGCCTCTGTATATTCTTTGGAATAAACCTTCATGACAGTTGCGCCCCTATTTTCGAAACTGTATTTCTGATCCTGGGAAAATCTGGAATTTAATTCCGCTTCGAATTTCAGCACCGAATCTACCGCTGCATTGCTGCCTTTTACAGCATTCCATGCTTTGTCAATCACCTTGTCGACATACTTCGCCCGGCCTGTCCAATAGTCATAACCCTCCGATTTCATTTCCGGGATCCGGGATTCCCAGAACCCATGGATGCCGCGTTGTCCGGTGAGCTGACCATTGTAATTTTCTGTAGTATGAAGTGGAACATGGGCATCTCCAACATAATGGCCCAGATCGGCAGAATAATGAAGGATGAGATCTAGATTTTCTTCCTTGAATGCATTCGTTAATCGGTAAACCATTTTTTCGATGTGCCATGGAACGATCCCATAGGCTTTCAGCGTGTCTTCAGTATATTTTTTAACCGCAGCTTTCCAGAATTTAGGAACAGAATCAAAAGGATGTGCTCCATAATGATCGATATCGATGTAATGACGCGCTGCTTCATCTGGTGTGGCATACCGGCGTTTATCGGGATCCACAGCATGTTCTGATA
>JALYRR010000331.1 GCA_030855265.1 Bacteroidota bacterium
TATAAGTAGTATCACCCACTTTCCCATATCCTGTTGAATAGGACAATCCAGCAAAACCTGCAATATGAACACTGCGGTCCTCATGCCGTTTACCATAACCAAGATGAAACTGGTAATTATTGTAGGAGCCAAATCGCTCTCCTGAAAGAATAGCACCGAGTTGAAAATAGTGATGCTTGATGTGGAAATTAAAATCCAGTCCTCCGGCAAAACCGGGCTCGCGTTTATAGCTAAGGTTCTGCTGTACACCCGCTCCCGCTGTCAGCCAGTTGTTATAATATTTGATCCTTTTGTTGTTGATTACAAACTCGCTATCAAGCGGAGCCAGGTGCCGCTTGTTCTTTTTCATGGCAGGTGTCTGTTCTTCGGTAAGTGTATAGCGCTTTCCGTCGATTACCGTGTCCTTCTGTGCATGAAGCTGAACTGATATGCCGAGGATGAGTAGAAAAAATAATAATAAATGTTTCAATTTAATAAAGATGAAATAAAAGGGATGCTTTTAAGTATAACGATTATACCATTTGTTTATTTCTTCATGTTCTTTTGACTCAATGGAAACATCAAAAGCCCGATTCTTTTTGTTTCACTAACTATTGCCCTTTTGGTAAAAAAAACACAGCGTTGGGGTTTTATTTCAAAGAACCGCACATATCTTCTGGTTTCACCCATTCATCAAATTGTTCGTTAGTAACCAGGCCAAGTTCAATGGCAGCTTCACGCAATGTCTTATTTCCTTTGTGGGCGGTCTTTGCGATCTTAGCAGCATTCTCGTAACCGATATGCGTATTAAGAGCTGTTACCAGCATCAGTGAGTTTTCAAGGTGTTGTTTCAGGACAGGAAGATTTGGCTGAATGCCCGCAGCACAATTATTATTAAAGGAAACGCATGCATCACCGATAAGTCTTGCCGACTGCAATACATTCGCAGCAATAAGCGGTTTAAAAACATTCAGTTCAAAATGTCCGTTCGAACCACCGATGGAAACTGCAACATCATTCCCCATTACCTGAGCGCAAACCATTGTGAGTGCTTCAGGCTGCGTTGGATTAACCTTGCCGGGCATGATGGATGATCCGGGTTCATTGTCCGGAATGATCAATTCACCAATACCGCATCTTGGCCCTGAGCTCAGCATCCGGATATCATTTGCGATCTTCATCAAAGCTACCGCAGAACGTTTCAGAGCGCCGGATAATTCGACCATTGCATCATGAGCAGCAAGTGCTTCAAATTTATTCGGAGCAGTAACGAATGGAAGTCCTGTAAGGTCAGCGATCTTTTTAGCAACGAGCACATCGTATCCTTTCGGAGTGTTTAATCCTGTTCCAACAGCTGTTCCTCCCAATGCCAGTTCAGCCACCATTTCCAGCGCGTTTTTGATCGCGCGGATGCTGTTGGTCAATTGCTGAGCATAACCAGAGAACTCTTGTCCGAGCGTAAGAGGAGTCGCATCCATAAAATGTGTACGACCTGTCTTGGTGATATTTTTATATTCTTCAGATTTTTTTACAAGTGTATTTCTCAGAAGTTCGAGACCCGGAATGGTAATATCCACTACCTGTTTGTAGGATGCGATGTGCATTGCGGTAGGATATGTATCGTTGGAAGATTGTGATTTGTTCACATCATCATTTGGATGGATGAACAGCTTTCCTTCACCAAGCACATTCCCCTGGATCACGTGGGCGCGGTTGGCCACCACTTCATTCACATTCATATTGGATTGTGTTCCGGAACCTGTTTGCCAGATCACTAGAGGGAATTCAGAATCTAATTTACCGGCGATGATTTCATCACAAGCTTTTGCGATCAGGTCCATTTTGTCGGCAGCTAAAACACCGAGTTCATGATTTGCCTGTGCAGCGGCTTTTTTAAGGTAACCAAAAGCATAAATGATCTCTTTAGGCATGCTGGCTTCCGGACCAATTTTGAAATTGTTCCTGGAGCGTTCAGTTTGTGCTCCCCAGTATTTATCAGCAGGTACATTCACCTCGCCCATGGTATCTTTTTCTATCCTGAATTTCATCGTCTGTGATTGAGTTGTCATATGATTGTTGGCTTTAAATTCCTTCTGTAAATTTAAGATTTATTTTTGAGTTCTTTTTAAAAGAATATGATTGTGCAAAAGCTAATTATTATATTTGGGTATGTTCGAAGATTCGTCGATGTTGGGGAAGAGATTCCTTGCCTTTTTTATAGATGGTTTAATAAGTATAATTGTATTTGGTATATTATTTAATCTATATTTCTCAGCATTCTTAATAGATTTATTTAAGTTGGAGTTTCAGCATGTATTTCAACAAATGGACTTTAGGAATAATGTTCACCTTACAGCTATTGGTATATACTTTATAATTCCAGAAGTGTTTTTTTTATGCACCACTAGGAAAGTGGATACTTAATTTGCGTATCAGAAAATTTAATCACGCTCCTAGGAATAAAAAAATATTATTAATAATACGTATGGTTTTAAAAGCATTTAATATTGTT
>JALYRR010000178.1 GCA_030855265.1 Bacteroidota bacterium
TTAAGACAGTGCGTGGTCAGTTCGAGTGTCTGCATGAATGCCGGGGCCGAATGAACAGTGTGCGTGGTCAGTTCGAGTGATTTCGCTTTTTCAGCGAAATTGTATCGAGAACGTGGGTGGGCGAGTGAGGGGGTTTTTCTCGCAAAGCGGTATTTTTCTCGCTGAGACGCGGAGAACGCAGAGCTGTGGTTATTGATTCAAAGCAAACATAATGTGTGTGGTCAGTTCGAGTGATTTCGCTTTTTCAGCGAAATAGTATCGAGAACGTGGGTGGGTGAGGGAGATTTTTAAAAGCTACTCTTGTTCCCTTAGCATTTCTGCGCCTTTGCGGTTGAAGAATACGCAGGCCTTCCTACTTCCCATATTTCTTTTTCATCTCTTCCAGGTACTTATCTCTTTCAGCCGGAGTCATGTTTTGAAGTTTGTTGATATCAATTCCCTCTGTTGATTGTCCGGCCCCGGCGATTTTATAATCAGCGGGAATATTAAACAGGGAAGCATCCAGGTCTTTCTTTTCAAACTTCTGCAATTCCATTGTGATGTCGCCGCCGCGGGGATCTTTCGAAAAACTCTTTACCACAAAACCTGTAGCGCCATTTTTGCTAAGCGCAGCATAATCTTCACCTGTCCCCATGTATTTATTTCCTCCGCCAGAAGCATTGTTATACTTTTCATAATCGATGATCTCTGTCGTGAGCCAAAACTCCCTGATCTCAGTACCCTCTGTTATTGAAGCATGTGTGCAATTGTACCCGGCTACTTTTTCCTCACCAAGCATCTGAACAATTCTGTTTTCTCCATACGATTGTGAAGCTGGTTTCGACTGAATGGTAGTATATGTTTTTGTTTTATCGTCCAATTGAATAATAGTAGATGGTGTTTCTGCCCTCACGATATTGACGCGTGTGAACCCACCTCCTGGTAATTGCGGGATGATCATTTGCATTTCCATCCGTGATCCCGGAGCGGAGTAATAAGCTTTCAGTGTGCCCGTGGGACCTTTGGAGGAGGTGATCTTGTATTCGAAAAAGCCGCTTGTTTGTGCGAAGCTGCTAAGATTAAAAATAAAGAGGAAGAGAGTGATGAGTGTTTTCATTTAACTGGTTTTATTTTTTTATCGCTCTATAAATTTAAGAATATTTTTTCGGTGACCGAAATTGGGAAGGGAAGAGTTTTAATTCATCCTTAAAATTTGTCTACGAAGCTTGAGTCGGACAATACTAACTTATTAGTTGATTTGTCGAAGGCATAAAAATAATTTTTGTTACCCATCGCTTCAGCCTTTTCAAAAGTAAATTGCAAGTTAAGTCCATCATAATTCTTAGTATCCAAAAGCATAGGATATATTTTATCAGCAATTTCTTGTCTGAACAAAGGATAGTTTTGAATAGAATCGTAATTCATTTTATCATTGCATTTTGCAAATCGAATGTTTACGAATTTCCTTACCTGTTTTCCATTGCGGTCAGATTGAGTTCCGTCTCCTCGAATGATTTCAAAACAACCATATTTTTTTCTCATTATTTCAACCTCTTTGGCTCCTTCCTCGGTAAAATGAGACGAGTTACAACCTAAAGAGATTAGAGTAACTATAAGAATTAATAAGCATTCGAATTTATTAAGTGTCATTTTCGCCATAATTTTTGTTTTTAAATGTTATTTGATGGGTTCTCTTAAGTTGACACCATTGATTTCAATATTAAAGTTTGGGCTGTCTTGAAAGCCTGCGCCATAAAAACCAGGCAGTCAATCCGATAATGAAAAAGTCAAAAACCAACCAAATCGCTGGTAGGTGATAGATGGAAGTTATGATGAAAATGAAATGAGAAAGCGGATACACGAGGATGACAATTTTTTCAACACGATTGTCGACACTTTTAAAAGCATTAATAAACAAAACAGTCAAAATCAATGAGAGTGAGCCGAGAAACATTAATAAACCAAAGGGCCAATGCATTATTCTGAACATGTAACCAATTAGTGCCAATGGGAATAAGGAAAAACTAATGATCTTAACTATCTTTTTGGCTGAAGCCGCTTCGTAAATAATTATAAACAGTGCAAACAAAACCCTTAGTCCTTCTATGGGTAGTATTGGAAGATCGAGCTGTCGTAAAAACGTGCCCAATAGAGTATAAATAAAAATAGCAGTCAGTCCGGAGGCGACAATGTAATAGTATGTTCTTCTTTTCATTTATTTTATCTGATTGCTCTTAGAGTGAATGTGCTATCTAATTTGCACAAAACTCCCTAATTATAACCTAATTGTCTATTTTTTTTATAGTCCAGGTGCCAGTTAGCGAGTCGTCAAAATAACCGTCTCCAAATTTTTGTGAGTCCGCTACCAGATCCCACTCGCCCTCAAAAGAATTTGTTTCTGGATTAAATTCTCCAGAAAGAGTTATTTCCGGGTGAGGTTTTGTTCGATCCACAACCACCTGTCCCAGCTCATCGATAAAATAAAAAAATGGATATTGCTTTACCAGACTGATAAAGCCTTTGTCTATAAACCCAGAAACAGTAATTGGTTCCGAAAAATGTTCTTTCGTCTCGAAGTCTATGCAAGTTCCGCTTATTGAACCATTGTTTTCAATAAGTTCAAGTGTAAACTGAACAGTTCGACCTGTGTGAATTTCATATTCAGGTCCGCAAATATATTCCCCTTTCCAATTACCGGATAAAGATTGTAATGCTGTCATTTTTATTTCAAATTGGGATTTAGTGGCGTAGGTCTGACTTACTTTTTCGTTTTGAAAAATACAGGCCGATTGGATAAAACAATATGAATGAAATTACGTAGGCAGCTAAGATAAAGATATATGTCAGACCGTCTGTCCCAACTAGAGCTGATAAGCTCCAAGTAAAAGTGTAAGGTATAAAGAGGTAGAATAGAAAGCTTTTCATTTGAATAATTTCATTGCAAACAGAATATCCTACGAGGTTACCAAGCAAAAAATATACTGTTGCAAATAGCAGAGTGATTTGTATTGCAGATAACCTCCGCTTTGATTTTGCTTTTTCCAATGTTTGAATTACGAATTAGTCTATGAAATTTCGGAATAAATATATGGCTAGCAGTACAATCCAAATCGGGAAGGTCACGGCTATTAATATAATAATAAGGAATCCTGTTGCCACTATATTCCCAAGAAGTCCTTGGCTAGAAAATTCCCTAACTTTTGTCTTGATGTATTCTGTTAATTTCAATATGTTCGGATTATGCAACTGGTTAAACGTTCCCTTGCGAAGTTAAAACAATATGTTTTACAAAGCGTGATGCGAAACGGGCGCCTTACCTGAGCTACCTGCTAGCATTATATGATAATTGTTAGTCCATTCTCTCCCAATGCCCTTTTTTAAAGAACATATTCGAGAATTTTGGAGAGTTAAATACAAGATAAAAATTCCACGTCTCTCGATGAACTGTGGGATCCGTTGTCAATACGTGATGTGTTGGTTGTTCCATATTTATAACAAGAACTTCAGAATGGTAAGGTTTTATAGTTGTTATTGTTCCCCTGTAAGTTTTGAGGATTCTTTCTTTATTAGTATAAAAGAAAAATATAGAATCGTTGTTCTTTATTTCAAACCGGTAGTGGTCGTATTGCCAGTCAGCTTGTTTTCCGGGAAAGTAAGTCCGGTCAATAATATATTCACCATAATAATCATCTTTTTTCAAGATTTTGGTTGCAAAAACGGTCTGCATGATGCTTGATAATATAACAAGACCCAAGACACCTCCCCAAATGATTCCGAGAACAATTCCAAAAGCCTTGTTCTTTGTGGCCACCCATCCAAATAGCAATATAACAGTCAACGGGAGGACAATAAATATAAAACCTAAATTAAATCCAAATCCCATTTGTTGTAGGTGTTTATCTTGCGGAGTGAGATGCCCAATTGTGCCAGTGCGCTCTAAGCATTAGTGCAACTATTTCTTTATAATTTTTGTCCAGTTTTTCACTGTGTCAATTTGTAAATAATACGATCCACGAGTTAAAGTTGTTAAATCTGCATAAGTACCAAAACCTTTGCGTACGCTTTTATGTCGCTTGTTGAATAATTCATATGAGGTGGGGATACTGAATGATATAGTGTCAGTAATTTCCATAGGATTGAATTCAAAAATGTCGGGTTTGCTGTTATAAATTTCAACTGGTTTAGAAGTCGCCAAGTATGGTTTTATAACTTTTATTCTTAAAACATTTCTTCCTGTGTGAAGTTTAACTCGAATCGTTTCATATGTTCGTCCCTCTATTTTACCAATTTTCAAAATAGTGCTTGTCGTAAAAGAATGTATCGTTTTCCATTCATTGTTTTCAAGTGATTCAATAATTTGTGAAACTGAGTCACCAGGAAAATAATACATCCATTTTAATTGGCCTTTAGAGTCAAGCGTTATGTTGGTAATTTGTGAACTGTCTGAAGGTTGACCAAGGCAAACTGGATTTGTTAATGATAAGTTTATAAATAAAATTAAAATTGTCAAACGAGTCATATTCTTTATTGGATTGGTGCTAACGTTTGGCGGCTTTAAACTGTGCGGGATTTTAAACGCAAAGAGATATAAACCGATAAACTTCATTAAAAGTACAAAAGGAAATTACTAAATGCCAGAAATTTCGCGAAGCACCTTAATTTGCATTTGCGACTTGAAGAAGGCCGCAATGGTGCTTAGCCGGTATTAGCGGTTCGGTTTTGATTCCCCAAAACAATAGATGTCTATGTCAATTGAGCTATTAATGTCTGCAAGTATTTTATTGTGTTCAGGTTTTAAATATATTCCAGGATTATATCCATCATAATAATATTGAACGATGCGCAGTTGAACATTGCAGCTTTTTGTCAGCCGTTTTATTGTGTCCACTCGGGGCTTAATGATTTCGTCAATGTATTTTTCAATAAGGTGGCCAATAGAATTAGTGGAATTTGTTTTTAGCTCATGCGTCCATATATTGTAGTCATGAATTTTTTCAATCTCCTTTTTTGGACCTACAAAATACTTGTCACCCTTTAAACCTTTTTCAAGTGGCTCAAGTTCCATTTCTTTTGTGAATGTGTCTGGAGAGAAGTCAAACTCAAAGAAACCCAAAATAATGTGGTTTTGATTAAGGTCTGTAGGTTTGTCCTTCCCCATTAATTTATGGAAGCCGGACTTATTTTTCATGTGTCATGGCGTAGTTCAGTTATTTTACATTTCTATCATTTCATCAATTAAAATCGAAGAAGTATACCCACCATCCCATACCGCATATCCATCCAACGCTAATCAGATTGTCGTCACAACCTAATGTATATTTTATTTATAATTCTTCAACTCCAGATTCTCACCATCAAACACTGCATAACTATCATAGTTGATCCATTCCCCTAAATTGATATACCGGCTTTTATCGTTCAGCTTTATATCCATAGGTAAATGCCTGTGTCCGAAAATGAAATAATCAAAATGTTCTTTCTGAAGAATCTCTTTGGAGTAGATCGCCAGCCATTCTTTTTCTTCGCCATGAAAGGTTTCATCCTTTGTGCCATTGGAAGCACGGCTTGTATGTGACCAGTAATGCGCCATTCCCATTCCGAAGTTCGGGTGGAGTCGTGCAAACAACCATTGACAAAACGGACTGGCAAAAACTTTTTTTATGAATTTGTATCCATTGTCGCCAGGTCCTAAACCATCGCCATGACCTAAGTAGAATTTTTTGTTGTTATAGGTTTTTGTAATTGGTCCGCGGTGAATGGTAACTCCAATCTCTTTTGGCAGATAATCAAACATCCACATGTCGTGGTTGCCAGTGAAGAGTGTAACCGGAATTCCGGAATCTGTGATCTCTGCTATTTTTCCCAGGAGGCGAATGAAGCCTTTTGGAGCCGTCTGGCGGTATTCAAACCAGAAATCAAACACATCACCCATCAGGTAGATTTCGGCAGCGTGGGATTTGATCTCATCAAGCCATTTCACAATTCTCTTTTCCCGCTCAAGGCTTTTTTCATAGCTTGGAACTCCCAGATGAAAGTCAGATGCAAAATATATTTTTTTTCCGCTGATCATTACAATGAGAAATTTCTTACCAAATCAAAAGGATTGACCATGTTTAAATTTAGGGTAAAGCGGATCGTCTCTAAAAAACTGATCCCGTTGATCTTGTTGTAATTTTCAATTTCCTTCGACATCAGCAAGGGAAAATAGATCTCGAAAATATTTTTCCGGAAGGAAAGACAAACTCCCGCATTGTACAAAACTTTTTCCTTTAATAAACCATCATTGCCTGTAGTTCCGATATCTGCATACAGGTTGATCGGCAGAGGCAGAGTTCCGATGGATGATTTAAGATTCAATGCTGCGATCCATTCTGCAGATTGGCCCAATGGTGAATAAACTTTAAAAGCGCCTTCCGTATCCCTGAACTGTGCGCCCAAAACTCCATCTCTTTCTGATCTGCCTAAGAAGATATTATCATATAAATAATCCTGATACCCACGTTGTCCGCTTAGCCTGAAACGATAAGGCGCTGCATTGACGGCGCTGCTCCCGATAAAAGTTCCGGCAAAAAACCGTACGTCAATTCCTTTGTTTTTTCTTTTGAAATTGTAACTGTACTTCGCTGTCAGGGATGTTTTCAGGATCTTTTCGCCCTGCAGGACATTCAGTTGTAAACTATAAGGCGTGATCGTGGCTTTGTTGGATAGAGTATAAGTAAGGTCGTTGAAATTGAAATTCAGCGTGTCACGTGAATATACCGGCGGAGAAAATTCATATTTAGCATTAAAATGATCCTGAATGATGCTGATGTTGCGGTAGCGGATTGAATGAGTATTCGGACTTCTCAGTCTTTTCTTTTTAAATTCCAGGTACAATTCGGGAGCGATCTTATTAAAGTTCATGTCAAAAGGTTCATTTGAGTAGGCATAACGCGAGCCTGTAACACCAATGGAAACTTTTTGAAATAGATTTCCCTCAGGAAACATGTTGTACATCACTCTTCCATATCCTGCAAAATCACTTGTGCTGTAGCTGAACATCGGAATGAGTTCGAATTCAAGTTTCTTCTGAGGAAGGATGTTGTTGTAAACAGCAATTCCAAACATCCATTTGTTGTAATTGTTCCAGCCTGCAACAGGTGTCCAGAAAATTTGTGATTTATCAGGATGGTCAAGGCTGCCAAGAAACTTGATCTTAACCGGTTCTGTTTTTCTGAATAATCCGGATGTTTTAATTTTGTTGTTGTTGCGATTGACCTCCGGCATCTCTTCCACAAAGTCGATCTTGAAATAATCAATTTCGGAAGGTGGAAAGTTCAGCGCCTGTTTTCCGTGAAAGCCATCATAAATAACTTCACCAACCAGTTTATTGTTTTTGATTCCCTGGATAAATACAGGGCCTTTGATGTCTCCTGTGTTCTTTACGCCAATGTCCCATGATCCGTTTTCGTTTTTATTGGCGAAGGAAATTTTATAATCAAGTTTTTTTGTTGTCTTTACCATATCCTCAAAAAACCAGGAGAGATCTTTCCCTGAAACTTCCTGCAAAACTTTCCGAAGATCTTCCGGTTCCGGATGTTTGAAATGCCAGAGTTCAAAATACTTTTGCATCGCTTCATTCATCACACTTTCTCCCAGGTAAGCCATGAGGTAATCAAATGCAATGGCTGTTTTGGAATACACCACACCGCCATAATTCAGTTGGGTGTATTC
>JALYRR010000332.1 GCA_030855265.1 Bacteroidota bacterium
GTATACGTTCCTGTGGAAAGTCCTGAGATAGAAGTCCCTGATCCGGCTGTTGGTGCCCATGAGTATGAATACGGTGCCGTTCCGCCAAATACCATAACTGAAAGTGCACCATTTGATCCTCCAAAGCAGGAGATCGGGCTGTTTACAGAAATAACTCCACCATAAATACTTGTAATAACAACTTCGCCGTTTCCGGTTCTCACTCCAGATGTATTGATTTGGTCGCTACCACCATTGAAACTTCCGCCACCCTGACCGGCACCATGTCCGCATGAGCAAGGACCAGAATTCTGATCCCAGTTATTACCGCCTCCGCCGCCGGTGTATCCACCACCGCCGCCACCGGAATAACCCCATCCGCCGCAACCACCGCCACCACCAAAACCACCAGGGTATTGAGGAGAGTTAAAGTTATGATATCCACCGGTAAAGCGGGTTCCCGGTAATCCCCAAAAATTATTGTCAGACATATCATTGCCCGCTAAACCATCACTTCCCCAACCAGCACCACCTGCAGCCGGTGAATTCCAATAGTCGTTTAAACCGCCAACGATCGACCCGCCGTTTCCTCCAAGTCCAATCCCCTGAAATCCACCGTCTCCACGTCCGGTCCCGCTGATTGGAGTGGTCGTTGCACTTCCTGCACCGCCATTGGCAATATCGTGACCACCACCACCACCACCACCGGCAGCGATAAGTAAACCAGTTCCACCGATAGCTCCTGAATAAACGAAGGATCCTCCTCCGCCAGAACTTCCGCTACCAGCATCAGCACCGATCTGACCAACCACGACGTTTAAAACAGTTCCCGCAGTAAGTGTGAATGTGCCTTTTAAGTAAGCACCGTTACCACCTGTAAGGTTATTACTCGGAGCATTACCACCTTGAGCACCATAGCCTTCAATTGTGTAAATTCCCGTTACAGGAACTGTCCATTGCTGAATACCACCTGATACCACTGTTACTGAAGAAGCCAGCGTTGTTGATGCGTAGGCTGCATCCACAGCAGTTTGTAAAGGTCCGTTCATTCCTGCCGCACCTGCGTTCGTGAATGTATAGACGGTTTGAGAAATTGAGCTTGAAGACACTAGTGTGAGTGCAAGCAAACATAAAGAGTAGATTTTTTTCATAAATATTTTTTAATTGTATTTGGCGAAAATAGTCTTTTAAAAAGAACAAACACAATTACCATTGGATGACAAGTTTAAGTTTTATGTGGAATTTAAAGTAAGCGAGGGGTTTTGCATATTGGAGGGGGCAATTGCCAGATTCGTCGGCAATTGGGGGAAATATAAAATATAAAAATTATTTCAACAACGGACAGAACAACGAAAATAAGCCCTCCTATAAAAAAATTGGTCGGAAAAATTTATAAGGTGAAATTGAACTACAACGTGGAACTAAAATTACAACCTCAGTCCCATTAAACAAATATCATCCACCTGTTCCAGATCTCCTTTCCATTCACGGAGAGTGGCTTCCAGAATCATTTTTTGTTCCGGCATCGGAAGCCCTGAATGTTTTAAAAGGAGAGATTTCAGAGGTTTGTATTTGAATTTTTTTCCATTCGGTCCTCCAAATTGGTCAGCAAATCCATCAGAAAAGAAATAAAGGATATCCCCTTTCTTCAGAGATAAAGTATGAGTCAAAAAGGAAGTCGGCTTTTCAGTTTTTCCAATGGATTGTTTATGTGCGGTGATTTCATTCAGCTCATTTTCGCTGATGTACCACAAGGGGTTATTTGCTCCGGCCCATTTGAGCTGAAGGTTCTGCAAATCAATACTGGCTAGTGAAATATCCATCCCATCCTTCACATCTTTATCACTTCTTGAAAATGTTTCCATTACAAGTTCGCGTGTTTTGTCGAGGATCGTTCCGGGCTCAGTGATTCCGAATTCATTTACACTTCGGTTCAAAGCATTGCTGCATACCACACTCACAAGTGCTCCGGGAACTCCATGACCAGTACAATCCGCTACCGCGATCAGAATTTTGTCTCCCTTTTTTTCCATCCAGTAAAAATCTCCTGCGATAATGTCCTTAGGAATATAGATTACAAAACTATCAGGCAAACTGTTCTTAAGAAATGTCTCCGAAGGCAGGATGGCTTCCTGAATGCGCCTTGCATACGTGATGCTGTCCATGATCTCGGTCTTTTGCATGGTCAGTTTATTATTGATCGAGTGAATAATCGTATTCTGCGACTGAATGGTCCGCAGTCGTTTTACCGACATGATCACTGCATAGGCAAGAACTACCATGATCAGGATCACCGCTATGATCACATAGTTTTTACGTTTGTTTTTTTCCTCTTCAATTAATTTTTCCTTTTGTTGTTCGGCATTTTTCTCATCAATTTTTTTCGCAATCTCATACTTGCTTTCCTGGCGCAATAAAGCTTTCGTCTGTTCTTCATTTTCCATAGAGTTCTTCAGATCTACATAGGCTTTCAGATAGAAAT
>JALYRR010000179.1:0-4466 GCA_030855265.1 Bacteroidota bacterium
GCTTTCTGTAGTTTCGGCTGCGAAACCGGAGATCGCGAATTATCCTTTTACTACACTCGTTCCCAACCTTGGGATCATCAAATACCGTGATTATCAATCGTTCGTAATGGCCGACATTCCCGGAATCATCGAAGGGGCGCATGAAGGCAAAGGCATTGGTTTACGATTCCTTCGTCATATCGAACGTAACTCAACCTTGCTTTTCCTTGTTCCTTGCGATAGCGCAGACATTGTAAAAGAATACAAGATCCTTATCAACGAACTGGATCAATACAATCCTGAGTTGCTTCACAAGAAACGTATCCTCGCCATTTCAAAATGCGATATGCTTGATCAGGAACTCCTGGCTGAGTTGAAAAAGGATATCAATAAACGTTTTAAGGAGAAAAAGACGGTACCCGTTATGTATTTTTCTGCACAATCCGGACAAGGACTTGTAGAGCTGAAAGATGAATTGTGGAAACAGTTGAATACGAAGGACGATGTATTTGATTATTAGTTTTTTCACCAGATGATTTTTTGCCCTGATCTTTAATTCGTAGAATGGCTTTCATAGATTCCCTCAAAGAATTAGATACTCAGCTTTTTCTGTTTTTTAACGGCAGGCACAATTCTTTTTTTGATCCCATCATGTTCTGGTGCAGCCACCGTTTGTTCTGGATCCCGCTTTACCTTTTCTTTTTTTATCTTGTGATTAAACATACCGGCCGGCAATTCTGGCTGGTTGTTCTCGCTGCGATTCTTCTAATCGTTTTAAGTGATCAGATCTCCGTTCATGCTTTCAAAAATGTATTCATGCGTTACCGTCCCTGTCATAATCTATTGATACAGGCGCAGGTTTATGTGAACGACGGTTGCGGCGGACAATATGGATTCATTTCTTCTCATGCTGCAAATACATTTGCGCTCGCCATGTTCCTGAGTCTTTTGTTCAGGAGTAAATGGAAATATTTCACTGTCCTTGTTTTTGCCTGGGCGGTATTCGTTTGCTATAGCCGCATATATAATGGTGTTCATTATCCGGGTGACCTCGTTGTGGGTGGGATTGTAGGAATGGGAATCGGCATAGTGGTTTTTAAGATCTATGAATTTTTTCAAAAAAAGATCGATCTAAAAAAGGCACATGAATAATCTCCTGCTGATATTTTTAGGCGGCGGACTCGGAAGTGTTGTTCGCTATGGCATTTCAACGGTAGTAAGAAATAATTTCAAAACTGCTTTTCCACTGGCTACATTATGTTCAAATGTGCTGAGCTGTTTAATTCTTGCGCTCGCCGTTGTATTATTAAGCGGTAAACTAAATGTTAATCCATCTTTAAGGTTCTTCCTGATCATTGGATTTTGCGGCGGATTTAGTACGTTTTCAGCATTCAGCTATGAAACAATAGAACTGATGCGATCCGGGAATGTTACCTTTGCCATATTGAATGTATTCATCAGCATCGCTGTTTGTTTCTCTCTGATTTATTTTATTACAAAAACCAATTGATCCAATGAAAAAACTGATCACTCTTTTTCTGATTGTTTGCACAATGTTCGTTTCCGCACAAACAAAACCAAACAGTAAACCTACAACTAAACCTATGGCTGCTTTCACGAAGCCAAAACTTGTAGTAGGTATTGTAATCGATCAGATGCGGTATGATTACATCTATCGGTATTGGAATAAATATGGAAACGACGGTTTCAAAAAATTAGTGAACGAAGGATACTTCTGTAAGAACACAAATTTCAATTACGTTCCAACTTATACAGGGCCGGGACACGCCTCCGTATACACAGGCACAACGCCTGCAGTTCATGGAATCATTGCAAACGATTGGTTCAGCAGGGAGACTGGAAAAAACGTGTATTGTGCCGAAGACAAATCAACAATTGGAGTAGGTACCACTGCAAATGAAGGAAAACGCTCACCGGTGAATATGCTGAGCACCACCATCACCGATGAACTCCGGATCTCTTCCAATATGAAATCAAAAGTGATCGGGATCGCATTGAAGGATAGAAGCGCTATTTTGCCTGCCGGACATACAGCCAATGCTGCTTATTGGTTTGATGGAAGCATTGGTGGATTTATCACAAGCACTTATTACATGAAGGAACTTCCGAAATGGGTACAGGATTTTAACAATAAAAAACTTCCGGCCAAATATCTGAGTCAGCCCTGGAACACCCTTCTTCCTATCGATCAATACACAGAAAGTTTGCCTGATGATAATAAGTATGAGTTCATCGCGAAAGGAGAAACGAAACCTGTATTTCCACACAACCTGCCTGAAATGATGAAACTGAATGGTGGTTTAGGAATGATCCGGAATACTCCGTTCGGAAATAATCTTACAAAAGATTTTGCAATGGAAGTTATCAAGAATGAAAATCTGGGCGGCACAGATGCAACCGATTTTCTTGCGATCTCTTTCTCTTCGCCTGATTATATTGGCCATGCATACGGTCCTAATTCTGTTGAACAGGAAGATGATTACCTTCGTTTGGATCTCGAGCTTGCAGAACTGATCAAATTCATTGAAGCGAATGTCGGAAAAAACAATGCCCTCATTTTTCTAACTGCCGATCATGCAGCTCCTGAAGTTCCGGAATACCTGAAAGATCTTCGGATCCCTGCAGGCTATATTCATGAAGATGATTTGTCGGACACCTTAAAAAAACATTTGAAAAAATTGTACGGCGATACGCTCGTTCTTTCCTTCAGCAATCAGCAGGTATTTTTAGATCACAAAAAACTCGATGAGAAAAAGTTGGTGCCACAGCAAGTTCAGGAAGATGTTGCACTTTTTCTTCAGAAGTTCAAAGGAGTGGCTGAGGTTGTAACCGCCACAGCAATGAACAATGTTCAATTCACGATCGGCTCAAGATACCTGATGCAAATGGGTTACAATGCGAAGCGCTCCGGTGATGTGCTTGTCAACTATGAACCAGCCTGGGTGGATTACGGACATTACGGAACTACACATGGCTCGCCTTACAGTTATGATACACATGTGCCTTTGCTGTTTTACGGATGGAATGTGAAGCATGGCAGCACGGCTGAAAAAACCGACATCACCGATATTGCACCTACGATAGCGCTGATGCTGAATATTCAGTTTCCGAACGGATGTACAGGTAAGCCGATTCCGTTCCTGGTTAAATAAATTACTCTTTCATCCTTCTTACTGCCTCCGTGTACCAGAGGAGTTCTTTCATAAAGCCTGCAGCACGCTTATCTGTTGATGCTTTATCAGAGGGATTTCCCTGCTCATCAAAAGTGCTTTCAACATTGGGTACCGGGAATGTAGATGCGATAGGAATGGCTTTGATTCGGAGAAAAATGGTTTGTAATAAATTCAGCGCTGTAAGTCCCGCAAAATTTCCGGAAGAAACACTGGCCAATCCTACAGGTTTATGATACCATTCTTCATATAAAAGATCAATGGCGTTTTTAACACTGGCAGGATAACCGGCATTGTACTCCGGAAAAACCATGATTACCGCATCTGCTTTCGCTACCTTCTCCGAAAAGGATTTCATCTGTGCATCAGGGTTTGCTGTGCGGGAAAGCCGTTCTTCGAGAACTGGGAAATTATATTCTTTCAGGTCAAGGATCTCTGCACTTGCCAGCTTGTTCTCAGTGATGAAATTCTGGAGGTAAAGCGCTACTTTGTGGCTTTGGCGGCCTGTTCGTACACTTCCGGAAATAATAGCAATGTGCGGCATAATTTATATAAGTTTTTTTTCCATTTTTATATTTGCTCTAACATAATGTCCGGGCTCAAGTTGAACTTCCTCAAAACCATGTTTTCTGTAGAGTTTAATTGCAGGTATTAAAGAGGTATTGGAATACAGGATCAGATTCTTCACTTTCAGATTCCTTGCTTTTTCAAGCGCAGATTGCATCATGGCTTCTCCAATGCCTTTGCCTTTTGCACTTTCGGTGACAGCCATCTTACCCAATTCATATTCTTCATCTGTAATCCTGAGCAGTGAGTAAGTACCAACGATTTGGTTATTTACTCGGGCATAATAAATGAGTCCACCTTTTTCGATGATCTCCTTTTGAGGATCGGAAAGTTGAATTTCATCATTGGGTTCAACAAAAAAATATTTGGAGAGCCATTCCACATTCAATTCTTTGATGTGGTGTTTCAAATCCGGGGTGTAATCGATAATGGTGATCCCGTCCATAAATTAAATGCTCTTTAGGACTTTGATTGTTTTTTCCAGCATATCGTCATTGAAGTCGAGGTGAGTAACAAAGCGGATGGCTTGTTTTCCGAATCCAACAGCTTTGATGTTATTGTCTGCAAGTTTTTTAACAAATGCTTCCGGTTGAAGTTTTTCATTCAGGTTGAAGATAATTATGTTGGTATCAACCGGCAGGACAGAGTCGATGTAGCTAAGTCCGCGCATTGTATCTGACAGAGCAGCGGCACGTTTATGATCTTCTTTCAGTCGGTTAACGTTATGGT
>JALYRR010000179.1:4476-7617 GCA_030855265.1 Bacteroidota bacterium
CGGCAAGGTATCCCGCTTGTCGCATCCCACCTCCAAACATTTTTCTTACCCTTCTTGATTTTTGAATAAAATCTTTATTGCCAAGCAAAACCGATCCGACAGGAGCCCCTAAACCTTTCGATAAACAAACAGAAACCGAGTCAAAAAGTTTACCGAGATCAGCGGGAGAATAATCATTCTCAATTATAGCATTGAAGATTCGGGCACCATCGAGGTGAAAAGCAAGATTGTTGTTTTTACAGGTGGAGGAGAGTTCAGTCATTTGTTGTTTTGAATAAAAACTTCCTCCCGCACGGTTCGCGGTATTTTCAATGCAAACAAGTTTCGTTTGAGTTAGCCAGTCAAAGGAAGGATTGATACTTTCAATCACTTGCTGAGAAGAAATCCTTCCACGTTCACCTGCGATGAGTTTGGCCTGAACACCGGAATTCGCGGAAATTCCACCGCCTTCGTAATTGTAAATATGAGCAGTCGCATCACACAAAACTTCATCTCCCGGACGAGTATGAACCTTTATGGCGATCTGGTTGGTCATGGTTCCTGAAGGACAAAATAGTCCTGCTTCCATTCCGAAAAGTTTAGCCGTTTTTGATTCCAGTGCATTCACGGTTGGTTCCTCGTTAAACACATCATCTCCAACTTCGGCGTTGAACATGGCTTCCAGCATTTCTTTTCCGGGCTTAGTAACTGTATCGCTTCTTAGATCTATAATCATGATATTTTCTATTTACCACTAAGGCACTGAGGACACTTAGCTTTTATTGTTTGTTATTTCTGTTTTTACTACTCATTATTCACCAATCACTATTTGCCAATCACCAATCATCAATCACCAATCACCATTCACCAATCACCATTCGCCAATCACCAATCACCAATCACCAATCACCAATCATCAATCATCAATCATCATTCACCCTTCACCAATCACCATTCACCATTCAAATCTTCCTCGCGATCATCAAACCATCCCTCAAAGGCAGGAGCATATTTTCCACTCTGGGATCAGCATTGATCTTTTTATTGTAGTCGTCGATTGCTTTTGTATCAGCATCCATTTTTTTAGTGTCCAGAACTTTTCCGCTCCAGAGCACATTATCAGCGATGATGTATCCACCCGGAGCAACTTTATTAAACACGAGATCATAATAAGCGGAATAGTTTTTTTTGTCAGCATCGATGAAAACGATATCGAACGTTTCTGCGATCGTCGGGATGATGGATGTTGCATCGCCAACATAAAAACTGATTTTTTCAGAAAGTCCCGACTCCGCAACATACGATCGGACCATGCTTTCAAGTTCTTCATTGATATCTATGGTATGAAGTCTCCCTTGTTCCTGCAGGCCCTGAGCAAGGCAGATGGCTGAATATCCGGTGTAGGTACCAATCTCCAGGATCTGTTTTGGGCGGATCATTTTACTGATCATGCTTAAGAGATTGCCTTGCATGTGTCCGGACAGCATTCGGGGCATCATGACTTTTGCATGCGTTTCCCGGTTTAGTTTTTTCAGGACTGCAGATTCTTCATCTGAATGATTTAATGCGTATTGTTCAATGGCGGGATCAATGAATTCCATAATGACTCTAAGTTTCCAACGAAATTACACAATATTATTGAGCCTCGAAAAAAACGGGGTTAATTCACGATTGTCCTGTCAGCACTTGAAGTTAGCTTATACTGCTCCTGCAAATTCAGGGGTTTTCAACGTGAGCGTGTTTATAAGTTTGATTCTATAGAAGTGATGCCGGTTTTTATTATCATCAATTTAGTGCATGTTAAAGACAATAGACTGTCGGTTAGTAAGCGATCAAAATAATTATTCAATATGAGAAAGATCATATCACTTTGTGCGGTTTTACTGTTGTTTGCCACGATATCTTCTTACGGGCAAAAAAACGGAGTTGATCTTAAAAAGCTATCGAAGGTTGAAAAAGAAAAATTTGAGACAGCTGAATTTTTTGTAAATGATGTAGATCCCAAATATCTCCGTGCGCTTCCACTTTATCTGGAATTGATGAATGCGCATCCTGAAGAAGAGTATTTTAAAATCAAAGCAGGAATTTGCTATTTATATAAGAGTGATGAGAAGTTGCGTTCGATCGAATTATTTGAAAGTGTTGAAAAAAGTAATCCAAAGTCGCCTGACATTTATTTTTATCTCGGCCGAGCCTATCACCTTAATTACAAGTTTGAAGAATCAATCACAGCATTTAATAAATACATCGCCACCAGCCCCTCCATTAATCAGCGTCTGCTTTCGGAGAAGTATATTGAAAACAGCAAAAATGCGAAGGTGTACGTTGAGTTGAAGGTGAAATGTGAAATCAAAAATATCGGACCCACAATCAATACCGAAAGCCAGGAGTATGTTCCAGTTATTTCCTCTGATGAAGCAGTTCTGATCTATACCTATACAGGGCCTCGTTCTACGGGTGGTTTAATGGATGATCTTTTCAATGAAGATCCTAAAGGTAGTTATTATGAAGATGTTTTTATCTCACAAAGGGTAGGTGAGGAGTGGCTAACTTCTCAAAGCATCGGACCGAACATCAATACAAAAAATCATGATGCCAGTATCGCTCTTTCATCTGACGGACAAAAATTATTTGTTTTTCACAGTACAGATAAAGATGGGGGAGACATTTATATGAGTGTTTTGGAAGGTGAAATTTGGGGCGTTCCCAAACCGCTTGGGCCAACTGTAAATTCAAAGGAATGGGAAGGAAGTGTTTCTCTTTCAGCGAACGGAACTACATTGTATTTTGCAAGTGAAAGAGAAGGCGGAACAGGAGCCAGGGATATTTATGTTTGTAAGCAAATGCCGGATGGCAGCTGGGGGAAAGCAGAAAATCTTGGCCCGGTGATCAACACCCAATACAATGAAGATTCACCTTTCATCCATCCTGATGGTATAACACTTTTCTTTAGTTCTGAAGGGCACAGCAGTATTGGTGGTTACGATATCATGTATTCTGTATTTAAGGAGGGTAACTGGACAGAGCCTGTTAACCTGGGTTATCCTATCAATACACCCGAAGATGAGCGTTTTTATGTATTAACCGCTGATGGAGAGCATGGATATTTTTCGTCCGACAGAAAAGGTGGATTTGGTCAGCAGGATCTTTATACGGTTACAC
>JALYRR010000333.1 GCA_030855265.1 Bacteroidota bacterium
CATTGAAGACGATGTGGAGATCGGTGCGATGTGCACGATTGACAAAGGCGTTTCGGGCGACACCGTAATCGGAGCAGGAACAAAGATGGATAATCATGTTCAAATCGGACATGATACGCGGGTTGGTAAAATGTGTCTTTTCGCTTCGCATGTAGGCGTTGCAGGTGTGGTGGTGATCGAGGACGGTGTTACTCTGTGGGGACAATCAGGAGTTCGCAGTGACGTAAAATTGGGTAAAGGTTCCGTATTACTTGCACAAGCCGGATTAGGTGAAGACATTCCGGCAGGAAAAACTTACTTCGGATCTCCGGCGGGTGAATCACGCGGGAAGATGAAAGAGGTTGCAGCTTTAAAGATGTTGCCTGATCTCCTTAAAAAACTGAATGATAAATAGGGGTTTGGCAGAGCATACCTTCCCCCTGTCGTATCGAATCATTTTTTAGTCTAAAAAATTATTGTTACTGATACAGATGAACTAAATTTGTTTCAAACTGAATTTGAATGGGCGCTATCTCCGCGAATAGAAATATTTCAAAACGGATCAAAGACATCAAGCTAAACTCTTTGCTTGAGATCACACGTGCCATCAATCATAATTTTTCTACGGAACAATTACTTGAGATCTTTGAGGAGGTTTTAGAAACTCAGCTCAACATCGGTAAGCTTGTGCTTTTCAGCAATGAAAATGGCTGGAAGTGCATTTTAAAATACGGTGTAGGGGATGAATACAACGATATTGACGTGGAACGCGACCTCTTACCCATCAAAGAAATCGGAACCATCAACTTCTCACATTCCCGCCTGAATAAAGCATTTGAGATCGTCATTCCTGTTTTCCATAAATCCCAGCCTTTGGCATATGTGCTAATCGGCGACCTGGAAGATCGTGTGGAAGTTAGCCCGGCGATCAAACATTTACCATTCGTTCAAACACTTACAAGCATCATTGTGGTTGCAATCGAAAACAAGAAGCTTGCAAAGGACAATATCCGGCAGGCTGCGATGCGCAAAGAGCTCGAATTAGCTTCCGAAATGCAGTCGATGTTGTTTCCCACCGGCTTACCGAAGAACGACAAACTTGACACTTCGGCATTCTATCTTCCGCATCAACAGGTGGGCGGTGATTATTATGATTTCATCTGGCTGAGTGAAAATGAATGCGCATTTTGTGTCGCAGATGTTTCAGGAAAAGGTGTTGCAGCTGCTTTGTTAATGTCGAACTTTCAGGCCAACCTCCGGATCCTTTTTAATCATACCACTTCCCTCACGGATCTGGTACGGGAGCTGAATGCAAAAGTCATGGCCAATGCCAAGGGAGAAAAATTCATTACCCTCTTTATCGCCAAATACAACCTGGTAACACATACCCTCACATACGTGAACGCCGCTCACAATCCACCATTACTGGCAACAGGAAACTCAATCAGCACTCTCAAAATCGGGTGTACCGGATTGGGAATGTTTGATGAGATCGTGAAAATAAAGGAAGGCATCGTGAATATCACTCCAGGAACCACCATTGTTTGTTATACAGATGGATTGGTTGAACTGGAAAATGATGCAGGTGTTGACTATGGGCTCGATTCATTGAGAGATTTGCTGAAAGCCAATCAGCACCTCAACATGATGGAATTGAATTCTCTGATCATGGAAACGATCATGCATTACAAACAAAGCAGGCCCTACATTGATGATATTGCTTTGTTTAGTCTTAAGGTTCATTAAGATACGAGACCTCACCCCTTGCCCCTCTCCGAAGGAGAGGGGATTCCAATTTTCCGCTCCGGCCGTACTGAATGTTTTTAATAAGCACTATCATCCTGAATTTTAAAATCTCCAATATTATAATTCAAGCCGATACAGCTCAAATGTTACGTTTTTGATCTTAAGCAGCATCGCTGAAGGCAAGCCTAAGTCTATTGAAGAATATGGGAAAATAACGGAGCTTTACAACGGCTTTATGAAATCCTATAACTGAAACCTACTCCCATTCCGTAGTTTATATAACTCATCCTGAAAAATGGCTCTCCCTTCTGAGAAGAAGTTAAGGTTCTTGAAAAACGGGCTTCCATAAAAAAGTCCAATCGCTTGCTGACTGATTTTTCTA
The DNA here is from genome assembly GCA_030855265.1 of Bacteroidota bacterium. Classification (GTDB taxonomy): domain Bacteria; phylum Bacteroidota; class Bacteroidia; order 2-12-FULL-35-15; family 2-12-FULL-35-15; genus 2-12-FULL-35-15. The sequence goes on from JALYRR010000333.1 coordinate 2,108, forward strand.
CACCTGCATTTAAATTTATCCCATAGTTGAACCGGTGGAAATTTCACTCATTCAGACCCCACTTGATCGCTAAAAATTGACCCCTCTCATTTTACTTTCCAGTCCTCTTGAAAATATTATAAATATTCGTTTATAACCGAAAACCACCCAAGATTTTGAGGGGTCTGAATATTCCGGAGAGGAGGGGTCTGAGTAAGTGAAATTTCCAAACTAGATACGAAGCACAAAGCTTCATTTAAGCACGGAACCCGCTTTTTTGCCAAACGCCTGTTAGGTGCTGTTTTTCATTCTTTTTTTGTTGTAAATGTAGGTTTCAATCATTTTCGTCTGTTTAACAAAGATGCAATAC